>NZ_QWFC01000015.1:0-252391 GCF_003576265.1 Pseudomonas sp. 91RF | reverse complement strand
TCGTCTGCGACGGTACGGATGAAGCGGCCGAGCGTATCGCTCGCGTGCTGCACAACGACCCGGGCACTGGTGTGATGCGTCACGCCGATGCCGGTTACCAGATCGCCATTGACTGTGCCAAGGAGCAGGGCTTGAACCTGCCAATGATTACTTCGGTTAAAGGAGCCTGAACATGACTGCACTGAACCTGATCCCTGGCCAACTGAGCCTTTCGCAACTGCGTGACGTCTATCAGAACCCGGTCAAACTGACCCTCGACTACAGCGCTGCTGCACAGATCGAAGCCAGCGTCGCCTGCGTCGAGCAGATCCTCGCCGAGAACCGCACCGCCTACGGCATCAACACCGGTTTCGGCCTGCTGGCCTCGACCCGCATCGCCAGCGAAGACCTGGAAAACCTCCAGCGTTCGCTGGTGCTGTCCCACGCTGCCGGCGTTGGTCAGCCGATCAGTGATGAGCTGGTGCGCCTGATCATGGTGCTCAAGGTCAACAGCCTGAGTCGTGGTTTCTCCGGCATCCGTCGCGTGGTGATCGACGCGCTGATCACCCTGATCAACGCCGAGGTTTACCCGCACATTCCGTTGAAAGGTTCGGTCGGTGCGTCCGGCGACCTCGCGCCATTGGCGCACATGTCGCTGGTGCTGCTGGGCGAGGGCAAGGCGCGCTACAAGGGCGAGTGGATGGAAGCCACTGAAGCGCTGAAAGTCGCCGGTCTGACCCCGCTGACGCTGGCGGCGAAAGAAGGTCTGGCGCTGCTCAACGGCACGCAGGTGTCTACCGCATTCGCTTTGCGCGGTCTGTTCGAAGGTGAAGACCTGTTTGCCGGCGCACTTGCGCTGGGCGGTCTTACAGTTGAAGCAGTATTGGGCTCGCGCTCGCCGTTCGACGCCCGCATCCACGCCGCCCGTGGCCAGAAAGGCCAGATCGACACCGCCGCCGCTTACCGCGATCTGCTCGGCGAGCGCAGTGAAGTCTCCGACTCGCACCAGAACTGCGAAAAGGTTCAGGATCCGTACTCGCTGCGCTGCCAGCCACAAGTCATGGGCGCGTGCCTGACCCAGTTCCGTCAGGCCGCTGAAGTGCTGGTCATCGAAGCCAACGCCGTCTCCGACAATCCACTGGTGTTTGCGGCTGAAGGCGACGTGATTTCCGGCGGCAACTTCCACGCAGAGCCGGTGGCCATGGCCGCTGACAACATGGCTTTGGCCATCGCCGAAATCGGCTCCCTGAGTGAGCGCCGCATCTCGCTGATGATGGACAAACACATGTCGCAACTGCCGCCGTTCCTGGTGGCCAACGGCGGCGTGAACTCCGGTTTCATGATCGCCCAGGTGACCGCTGCGGCCCTGGCCAGCGAGAACAAGGCATTGGCTCACCCGCACTCGGTGGACAGCCTGCCGACTTCCGCCAACCAGGAAGACCACGTGTCGATGGCCCCGGCTGCCGGCAAGCGCCTGTGGGAAATGGCCGAGAACACCCGCGGGATTCTGGCGGTGGAATGGCTGGCGGCGGTACAAGGGCTGGACCTGCGCAACGGCCTGAAGACTTCGACCAAACTGGAAAAGGCCCGGGGCATCCTGCGTCGCGAAGTACCGTTCTACGAGAAGGACCGTTTCTTTGCGCCGGACATCAATGCGGCGAGTGAGTTGCTGGCTTCGCGCGTTCTGACTGAACTGGTCCCGGCGAACCTGCTGCCGAGTCTGTAAGTGCCTCATCGCCAACAGGCTGTCTTCCACACTGCGTGGAGGCCGGCCTGTTGGCGTTTCGATTTTTGCGTCGAATAAAAATAAATAAGGACGAAAAATGCAGCAGTCAGCAAAAGGTTTGAAACGCGGGCTCTCGGCCCGACACATTCGCTTCATGGCCCTGGGATCGGCGATTGGTACCGGGCTGTTCTACGGTTCTGCGTCGGCCATCCAGATGGCCGGTCCAGCGGTTCTGCTCGCGTACCTGATCGGTGGTGCAGCGGTGTTCATGGTCATGCGCGCCCTCGGCGAAATGGCGGTGCACAACCCGGTCGCCGGCTCGTTCGGGCAGTACGCAAGCACCTATCTCGGCCCCATGGCGGGCTTCATTCTCGGTTGGACCTACGCGTTCGAAATGGTCATCGTCGGCATGGCCGATGTGACGGCGTTCGGCATCTACATGGGTTTCTGGTTTCCGGAAGTCTCGCGCTGGATCTGGGTGCTGGGCATCGTTTCGGTGGTCGGCGGGCTGAACCTGTGCAACGTCAAAGTCTTCGGTGAAATGGAGTTCTGGCTGTCGTTGCTCAAGGTCGCGGCCATTGTCGCGATGATCCTCGGCGGCTTCGGCATCATGCTGTTCGGCATCAGCACCGCCCCGGGCCAGGCCACCGATATCAGCAACCTGTGGACTCAGGGCGGCTTCATGCCCAACGGCGTGGGCGGTCTGATCGCCTCGTTTGCGGTGGTGATGTTTGCCTTCGGCGGCATCGAGATCATCGGCGTAACCGCCGGCGAAGCCAAGGACCCGCACCGTGTATTGCCCAAGGCGATCAACGCCGTGCCGATGCGCATCCTGCTGTTCTACGTGCTGACGATGCTGGTGCTGATGTCGATCTTCCCCTGGCAGCAGATCGGCAGCCAGGGTAGCCCGTTCGTGCAGATATTCGACCACCTGGGCATCAGCTCGGCGGCCACCATTTTGAATATCGTGGTGATCTCGGCGGCGGTGTCGGCCATCAACAGCGACATCTTCGGTGCAGGCCGGATGATGTACGGCCTCGCCCAGCAAGGGCATGCGCCGAAAGGCTTCGCGCGCCTGTCGGGCAATGGCGTGCCGTGGCTGACAGTGATCGTGATGAGCTGTGCGCTGTTGCTGGGCGTGTTGCTGAACTACCTGATCCCGGAAAACGTGTTCCTGCTGATCGCTTCCATCGCGACCTTCGCCACGGTGTGGGTCTGGCTGATGATTCTGTTCACTCAGGTTGCCATGCGTCGTTCGATGACGGCCGAACAGGTGGCGCAACTGAAATTCCCGGTACCGTTCTGGCCGTACGCACCCATGGCGGCGATTGCCTTCATGCTGTTCGTGTTCGGCGTGCTGGGTTACTTCCCGGACACCCAGGCGGCATTGATCGTCGGCGTGGTCTGGATCGGGTTGCTGGTGCTGGCGTATCTGACGTGGGTCAAGCCGGCGGCCGGGCAGGCTGCACGGGTGACCGGCGATCAGCCGGTTTCTCAGTCCTGATCTGATCGAAGGGGCGCCCGGGATCGGCCGGCGTCCCTTTCACGCATCACTTCTTCGGCGATTTGCTGCCGTTGGGGATGTGCAGATAAGACATCACACTCTCGGTCAGCTCGGTCGCCAGTTTGACCGCTTCCTTGTTGCGCGCCATTACGCCTGCGACCAGTCCTTCTATCAACGCCAGCATGGCCACGTTGGAGCTGGTCAGCACCGGATGATCGCAAGGCGCAAACAGCACATGCTCGGCAATGCCGGTGAGCGGCGAGGCCGGTGAGTCGGTGATGGCCAGTACCGACGCGCCGCGTTCGTTGGCGAATCGGGCCAGTTGCAGGGTGTCGAGGGAGTAGCGCGGCAGGGAAATCGCCAGCAATACATCCTGATCGGTGATCGCGGCCAGTCGGTACGCAGCGTTTTCGTTGCCGCCCTCCATGCTGATGGCGGTGGCGTCGGCGCAGAACGGCATCAGGGTCGAGGCGGCGAGGCCGGCGAAATAGACGCTGTTGCCGAACCCGAGGATGTAGATCTTGCGCGCGGTGGTCAGCCGGGTGACGAACGCTTCGAAGGCCTCGGCATGGTTGTTGGTCGCTGCCGTGGCCAGATTGCTGCTGGCGCTTTCAATCTGCTCATGCAGGCCAAAGGCTCCGCCCGGACGATGGGCCAGTTCATTGCGCAGCTTGTCGACCGGCGACACCATCTGCTGCAACGTCGCTACCAGTTCAGCCCTCATGCCCATGTAGCCACCGAGGTCCATCGCCTTGGCCAGTCGGTTGACGGCGGCCGGCGAGGTCGATGTTTCGTGGGCCATTTCCTCGATTGTCAGCGTCGCGGCTTTCAGCGGATGACGCAGGATGAAGTCAGCCACCTTGCGCAGCGACGGCGGCAGATCGGCAACGATTTCCGCCAGTTTGCGCATGACCGGTGCGGCGTAGACCGTGGTGTCTTTCGATGAGCTGGGCATATCCGGATCAACAGTTCCTGAAAGTGAGAGAAGGGCTGCGCCTGACAAGGTTGGCTGGAGTGTATCCGAAGCCAACCGTTGCAGGGCAACGCCGCGCGCGCGGGCTTACTTCAGGCTGCCGGCGAGGAACTGCTGCAGGCGTTCGGACTGTGGATTGACCAGCACTTCACGTGGATCTCCGCGCTCCTCGACCCGCCCTTTGTGCAGGAACACCAGTTGGTTTGAGACCTCGCGGGCGAAGCCCATTTCGTGGGTCACGACCACCATGGTGCGGCCTTCCTGGGCGAGGTCCTGCATGACCTTGAGCACTTCGCCCACCAGTTCGGGATCGAGCGCAGAAGTGGGCTCGTCGAACAGCATCACCTCCGGTTCCATGGCCAGTGCGCGGGCAATCGCCACGCGCTGTTGTTCGCCGCCCGACATGTGGGCGGGCCAGGCATCCTTGCGGTGCGCCACGCCGACTTTGTTCAGATAGTGCTCGGCCTTTTCCCGGGCCTCGTTCTTGCCCACGCCCAGCACATGCACCGGGGCTTCCATGACGTTTTCCAGGGCACTCATGTGCGACCACAGGTTGAAATGCTGAAACACCATCGACAGCCGTGAACGCATGCGTTGCAACTGCCGGGGTTCGGCAGCCTTGAGCCCGCCGAGTTTGTTGGCCACCAGTTTCAGTGGTTCGCCATTGAGCACGATGTTGCCGGCGTTGGGTTGCTCCAGCAGGTTGATGCAACGCAGAAAGGTGCTTTTGCCCGACCCGCTGGAGCCGATGATGCTGATCACGTCGCCGGCCTGGGCCTGCAGGGACACGCCCTTGAGCACCTGATGGGCGCCGTAGCTTTTGTGCAGATCCTGAATTTCAAGTTTGTACATGGTGTGAACTCTCTGGCATCAGTCGCTGAGCAAGCGGCCTTGGCGAATAGGGGTGAAACCGGCGACCTTGGCCAGCCACAGACCGGGCTGGGCAAAACGCAGGCGTTCGCGGGCATAGAGCACGCCGTCGGTGCAGGCGCGGACGATGCTGTGGCGGTCGTTGAGCGGGTCATGGACTTCGAACAGCGGATCGCCGACCTTGACCCGCGCGCCCAGCGGTTGCAGGAAACTGACCACGCCCGGATGCGGCGCACAGGCGTACTGCGCGCCGGCGAACGGCATCGCCTCGCAACGGCTCGACGGCGCTGGCGGCCATTCACCGCTGATCAATCCCTGCTCGGCCAGATAGCCGAGAATCGCCTGGGCGCTGTCGGCACATTGCTCGCGTTCGGTGTCGGCCATGCCGCGCAACTCGATGGTGGTGGCTGCGCAAGCCAGCGGAATACTGGCTTCCGGGAACAGCTCGGTCAGCCGCAGCCACGGCACCGCGCAAGCCTCGTCGAAAGCACTGCCGCCAGCGTCTTCGGCCAGCAGCGTGACCTCGGCACCCAGGCGTGCAGCCAGTGGATGCAGGCGTCCCCAGTGTTGCGGCATGGTGTAGAGCAACATCACCGATTCGAAATCGCAGTGCAGGTCCAGCACCACATCGGCGTCGCAGGCATGTTGCAGCAACAGGCGACGCAGGCCATCGAGTTCCGAGGTCGGTGGCGGCATGTCGGCGAGGGTATCGATCAAGGCGCGGCGGATCAGCGCGACGTTGGCGTCGGCGTCATCGCCCAACCGGCCTTTGAGCAGCGGCGCCACGGCTTCGGCCAGCTCCGGGAAGTCGCGATTGAAGTTCTTGCCGCTGGCGAACTCGAAGCGACCTTGATGGGTGGCCTGGAACATCTGGGCGATGCCGATCGGATTGGCCATCGGCACCAGTTCGATCACCCCGTTCAGGCGACCCTGCGCTTCCAGTTCCTGCAGGTGGCGCTTGAGCTCGACGGCCACGCGCATCCCCGGCAGCTCGTCGGCATGCAGGGACGCCTGGATGTAGGTCTTGCGCGCGCCGGCGCCAAACCGGAACACCGACAGTGTCCGTTCGGTGCCCGAAGCGCTCCACGGCAACAGGTATTGAATCTTTTCCATGTCAGCTCCTTAGTGCTTGCGCGGGGCCAGGTAGGCCAGCCAGCGGCGTTCGGCCAGCTTGAACAGGCGCACGAGAATGAAGGTCAGGGCGAGGTAGACGAGGCCGGCGGTGATGAACGCTTCGAACGGCATATAGAACCGCGAGCTCACCGTGCGCGCCGCACCGGTGATATCCACCAGCGTGACGATCGAGGCCAGGCTGGTGGTCTGCAGCATCATTAGCACTTCGTTGCTGTACTGCGGCAGTGCCCGGCGCAAGGCCGATGGCAGCAGGATGCGGCGGTACAGGGTCAGGCGGGACATGCCCATCGCCCGGGCGGCTTCGATTTCGCCGTGGGAGGTGGACTTCAGATTGCCCGCCAGCAACTCGGCGCTGTAGGCACTGGTATTGATGGCGAACGCCAGGCAGGCACAGAACGTGGCGCTGGAGAGGTAAGGCCAGAGCGCGCTTTGGCGTACCGATTCGAACTGCGCCAGGCCGTAATAGATCAGGAACAGTTGCACCAGCATCGGCGTGCCGCGAATCACGTAGGTGTAGAGCCACGCGGGGAAGCTGAGCAGCGGCGAGCGCGACACCCGCATCAGCGCCAACGGAACCGCCAGGACCAGCCCGAGGCTCAGGGAAATCAGCAGGACTTTCAGGGTCAACAAGGCGCCGTCGAGATACAGCGGCAGATTTTCCCAAATCAGGTTGTAGTCGAGAATCATCGGCAGGTTCTCCTCACAACTCGGCGGCTTTGATGCCGACCGAATAGTGTTTTTCCAGAGCGCGCAGCACCAGCAGCGACAGGCTGGTGAGCATCAGGTACAGCGCCGCCACCGCGATGAAAAACGTGAACGGCTCGTGGGTGGCGTCGGCGGCGTTCTTGGCCTTGAACATCATGTCCTGCAGGCCGATGACCGAAATCAGCGCGGTGGATTTGGTCAGCACCAGCCAATTGTTGGTGAACCCCGGGATGGCGAAACGGATCATCTGCGGCACCAGAATCCGCCAGAACACCTGAGTGCCGCGCATGCCGTAGGCCGCGCCGGCTTCTGCCTGACCCTTGGGGATAGCCATGAACGCGCCGCGAAAGGTTTCCGACAGATAGGCGCCAAAAATGAAGCCCATGGTGCACACGCCGGCGATGAACGGGTTGATGTCGATGTAGCGGGTGTAGCCGCATGCCAGTGCAATGCGGTTCACCAGGTCCTGGCCGCCATAGAAAATCAGCAGGATCAGCACCAGATCGGGAATGCCGCGAATCAGGGTGGTATAGCCTTCCCCGAGCATGGCCAGCCATTTCAGCGGCGACAGGCGAAACGCCGCGCCGATCAGGCCCAGGGCAATGGCCAACGACATGGAGGTCAGGGCCAGGTTGATGGTCAGCCAGGCACCATCGAGAATGCTCGATCCGTAGCCGTGGAGCATGATGAAGTTCCTCAAGCGTGCGCCAGAAGGCGCGCAAGACATAGCCGAAGGGCGCCCGCAACGGGCCGGCGCCGGACGGAGGCGACGGTTTATTCGCCGTAGATATCGAAGGCGAAATACTTGCCCATCACTTGCTGGTATTTACCGTTGGCGCGGATGGCGTCGATGGCCGCGTTCAGGCGCGCAGCGTTGGCGGTGTCACCCTTGCGCAGCGCGATCCCGGCACCGCGGCCGAAGTATTTCGGGTCGTTGATGTCCGGCCCCGTCAGGGCGAAACCTTGTCCGGCGGGTGTCTTGATGAAGCTTTCATCGGTGTTGACGATGTCGGCGAGGGTGGCGTCCAGGCGACCCGAAGCAAGGTCGAGGAAGGCTTCGTTCTGGGAGCCGTAACGCACCACGACGACGCCGGCCTTTTCCAGTTGCTCGGTGGCAAACCGGTCATAGGTCGAAGAGCGCTGTACGCCGAGTTTCTTGCCCTTGAGGTCCACCAGTGGGTCGTTGATCGCGCTGCCGGCCTTCATCGCGAACTTGCCCGGCGTGTGGTAGTACTTTTTGCTGAAGTCGACCGACTTCATCCGGTCTTCGGTGATCGACATCGACGACAGCACGGCGTCGATCTTGCGCACCTTGAGCGACGGAATCATGCCGTCGAACTCCTGAATCACCCACTCGCATTTGACCTTCATCTCTTCGCACAAGGCGTTGCCGATGTCGTAGTCGAAGCCGCTGACATTGCCTTCCGGCGTTTTGTAGGAAAAGGGAGGGTAGGCGGCTTCGATACCGATACGCAGGCTGTCTTCATCGGCATGGGCCATGAAGCTGAATGCGCACAGCGCCAGAGCACCTAGAAGTTCTGTCTTGTTCATTTTGTCGACTCCTGGGAGGGCGTTAGGAAAACAGGTGCCCGCCATCCGGGGTGGCGCGCTGGATCATTCCTGTGATCGGCGAGGCTATAAATGACACGAAATAAATCATTCATCAAGATAACTGAAAATAAAAATATCAATTCTGGATCGACGGTCGTTAGCCTCGCCCGTTGATGAGCGGGTGCTGCCTATAATGCGAGGCGGTTTTTCATCCACTTCGGGGACACCATGGATCGCTTCCAGGAAATGCAGGTTTTCGCGGCCGTTGCGCAGGAACAGGGTTTTTCCGCGGCGGCGCGGCGCTTGGGTCTGTCGGCGGCCAGCGTCACCCGGGCGGTGGCGGCGCTGGAGCAGCGGATCGGTACGCAGTTGCTGATTCGCACCACCCGCAGCGTGCATCTGAGCGAGGCGGGCCAGCGTTACCTGGAAGACTGTCGGAGGATTCTTGCCGAGGTGCAGGAAGCGGAAGACTCCGCCGCCGGCAGCCACACCCAGCCCCGTGGGCAATTGACGGTGACCGCGCCGGTGCTGTTCGGCGAGCTGTTTGTCACACCGGTGATGGCGGGTTATCTGACGCAATACCCGGACGTTTCCATCAATGCCTTGCTGCTGGATCGCGTGGTGAGCATGGTCGAGGAGGGCGTCGATGTGGCGATCCGCATCGGTGAGTTGCCGGACAGCAACCAGCACGCGATCCGGGTCGGCGAGGTGCGCCGGGTGATCTGCGGTTCGCCGGAATACTTTGCCGTGCATGGGCGGCCAAGCCATCCACAGGCCTTGGCCGGCGCGCCGGTGGTGGCGACCTCGGCCATCGGTCAACTGCGCAACTGGCCGTTTCTGGAGGACGGTGAGCCCTTGGTCGTCCGCCCCGAGCCGCGGCTGGTGGTCACCGGCAATCAGGCGGCCATCACTGCCGCTTGTCTGGGG
Source organism: Pseudomonas sp. 91RF (assembly GCF_003576265.1). Classification (NCBI taxonomy): domain Bacteria; kingdom Pseudomonadati; phylum Pseudomonadota; class Gammaproteobacteria; order Pseudomonadales; family Pseudomonadaceae; genus Pseudomonas; species Pseudomonas sp. 91RF. The sequence continues at coordinate 243,022 of NZ_QWFC01000015.1, read as the reverse complement.
CTCGGGTTGACCCGGGTGCTGTCTTATCAGGTCGCGAGCAAGATCGCCTCGGGTGAGCTGGAAATCGTCCTCGCCGAGTACGAGTTGCCACCATTACCGATCCACGTGGTGTATCAGGGCGGGCGCAAGGCGCCGACCCGGGTGCGCAGTTTTGTCGACTACGCCGTGAACGCCTTGCGCGAACATCCGGCTCTGAAAAACGCGGCGTTATTTCATCCAGTGAAATAATGGATTGCGTTTGCTGGTGATTCTGTTGTTTTAAAGATAGGTGGAAGATGGCTGCCACGGTTGTCGCCCATTCCGGGCGACGCAAACGTCCAGCGGAGTCGACCATGCAAGCGATCAAACTCTACAACTTCCCGCGTTCCGGCCACGCCCACCGGGTCGAGCTGATGCTGTCCCTGCTGCAATTGCCGACCGAACTGATCTTTGTCGATCTGGCCAAGGGTGAGCACAAACAACCCGAATACCTGGCGATCAACAGCTTCGGACAAGTACCGGCCATCGATGACAACGGCGTGGTGCTGGCCGATTCCAATGCAATTCTGGTGTATCTGGCGCAGAAGTACGGCAACGGTCGCTGGCTGCCAGGCGACCCGGTCGGCGCGGCGCGGGTCCAGCGCTGGTTGTCGGCGGCGGCCGGGCCGATTGCCTTTGGTCCGGCGGCAGCGCGGCTGGTCACGGTGTTCGGGGCAAAACTCAATGCCGATGAAGCGATCACCCGTGCGCACAACCTGCTGAAGGTGATGGACCTGGAACTGGGCAAGACTCCGTTCCTGGTCGGCAGCGAGCCAACCATCGCCGACGTCTCGGCCTACAGCTACATCGCCCATGCGCCGGAAGGCAATGTGTCGCTGGACGACTACGCCAATGTGCGCGCCTGGCTGGCGCGGATCGAAGCATTGCCCGGTTTCGTCGCGATGCCACGCACCGTTGCCGGTCTGCAAGCCACGGCTTGAAGTTCACCATCCAGACTGCGCCGCTGGCGTGGGGGAGAGGTCGTCATGGAACGTTCACCCTGGCACGCCGGCGAGCGGCAACTGCAAGCGCAGGTCGGCGTCGCCGAGCGCATGGAGGAATTCGGCCGCAAGGTGATTCGCACCTGGATGCCGGATCAGCACCGTCAGTTCTATCAGCAATTGCCCTTCATGCTGTTCGGCGCGGTGGATGCCGATGGGCGCCCGTGGGCCAGCGTGCTGGAGGGCGAGCCGGGTTTCGCGCACTCTCCCGAGCCGACGCAGTTGCACTTCGACAGTCTGCCCGCCTTAGATGACCCTGCGCAGTTGCAGGACGGCGCAGCGATCGGTTTGCTCGGTATCGAGTTGCACACCCGTCGGCGCAATCGCCTCAATGGCCACATCGGCAATCTTGGCGCGAGCGGTTTCGATTTGACGGTCGATCAGTCGTTCGGCAACTGCCCGCAGTACATCCAGTTGCGCCAGTTCCAACGGGTCCCGCTGACGGATCCGCAAACCCGGCGCGCCGAGCACTTCGACGGGCTTGATGATGCGGCGGTCGCGCTGATTGAAACCGCCGACACTTTCTTCGTCGCCAGCTACGTCGATGTCGACGGCGAGCGCTCGGTGGATGTTTCCCACCGTGGCGGCCAGGCCGGTTTCGTGCGGGTGGAAGGCAATCGCCTGACCATCCCGGATTTTGCCGGCAACCTGCATTTCAATACTCTCGGCAACCTGCTGCTCAATCCCCGGGCTGGCTTGCTGTTCATCGACTTTTCCACAGGCGACCTGTTGCAGCTCAGCGGCCGCACCGAGGTCATTCTTGAAGGACCGCAGATCGCAGCCTTCCAGGGCGCCGAGCGGTTGTGGACATTCGAGGTGGAAAAAGTGGTGAGACGCCCAGGTGCGTTGGCCCTGCGCTGGCGCTTCGACGGTATGTCGCCGACCAGTCTGCTGACCGGCACCTGGGCTCAGGCCGATGCCCGTTTGCAGGCCCAGGCTCTGGGGGACAGCTGGCGTCCGCTGCGGGTGGCGCGGATTGAAGCGCAGAGCCGGCACATTCGTTCGTTCTACCTCGAACCCGTGGACGGCGCCGGTTTGCCGGTGTTCCAGGCCGGGCAGCACTTGCCGCTGCGTTTCACCCTCGATGGCGAAGTGTTTATTCGCACTTACAGCCTGTCGGGTGCGCCGTCGGACGACTTCTTCCGGATCAGCGTGAAGCGTGAAGGGCGGATATCGACGCACCTGCATGATCAGGTGCGGGTCGGCGATGTGCTGGAGGCGCGTTCGCCTCAAGGGCATTTCACCGTGGCGCCGCTGGAGCGCCGGCCCTTGGTGCTGCTGGCGGCCGGAGTTGGCATTACGCCGTTGCTGTCGATGCTGCGCGAGGTGGTGTATCAGGGCTTGCGCACCCGGCGGATTCGTCCGACCTGGCTGATCCAGAGTTCCCGCAGCCTTGCCGACCAGCCGTTTCGCGCGGAACTGGACCGCTTGCTGGAAGACACCGGCGATGCGGTGCGGGTATTGCGCCTGCTCAGTCAACCGGAGCCCGATCTGGTGGAAGGCGAGGATTACGACCTGCACGGGCGCATCGACGGTGCCTTGTTGAGGAACCTTATCGACGAATTTGATCAGGTGGACTTTGTGCTCTGCGGCCCCGGCGCTTTTACCCAGGGCCTTTACGACAGCCTGCGTGAACTGGACGTGCGCGACGATCAGATCCACGCCGAAACCTTCGGCCCTTCGACCCTCAAGCGCCAGGCCGATCCGGACGCCATCGTGATCGAGCAATTGCCGGCCGCCACCACCTCGGTGCCGGTGGTCTTCGAGCGTTCGGCCAAGGAAGCGCGGTGGCAGCCCGAAGGTGGCAGTCTGCTGGAGCTGGCCGAGAGTCGTGGACTGCGCCCCGAGTTCAGCTGTCGCGGAGGATCCTGCGGCACCTGCAAGACGCGGTTGATCAGTGGCGCGGTGAATTATCCACAGCCCCCGGCCGAAGTGCCGGAGGAAGGGCAGGTGCTGATCTGCTGTGCGGTGCCGGCGCAAAGTAGCCAGCCGCTGGTGCTGGATCTGTAGAGGATCAGGCGTAGGACAGCGCCTTTTCCTCCAGCAGTTCCTGATACAGCTTCGTCCACTTGCGGCCCATTTCATCGGCTGTGAATAACTGCCGGTAACGGGCTTCCGCCTTGATGCCCATTTCGGCGGCGCGGGTCGGGTTTTCCCACAGGGTGCGCATCGCTTCGCGAAACGCCTGTGGATGACTGGGCGGCACCACCAGCCCGGTTTCGTTGTGAATATTGATGTAGCTGGTACCGGTGCCGATCTCGCTGGAGATCATCGGCTTGCCGTACATCGCACCTTCCAGCAGCGAAATGCCGAACGCTTCCGAACGCAGGTGCGACGGGAAGACGATGGCATAGCTCAATTGCAGCAGGGCAACCTTGTCTTCATCGCTCACCCGCCCGAGGAAATGGATGTTGCGCAGCCCCAGCGCAGCGGCCTGAGCGTGCAGTTCCTGCTCCAGCGGGCCGGCGCCGACGATCACCACCGGGTAGTCCACGTCTTTCAAGGCATCAAGCAGGATGTGCAGGCCCTTGTAGTAGCGCATCACCCCGACGAACAGGAAAAACTTATCCCCAAGCTGCTGGCGCCAGCGGTTCATGCGTTCGACGTCAGGTTGTGGATAACCGGCCTTGTTCAGGCCGTAGGGAATGACGCGGGTCTTGTCCTGGAACTGCTGCAACACATCGCTGGTGTGCAGGTAGTTCGGCGAGGCCGCGACAATCCGGTCGGCGCTGGCGAGGAAGCGGTTCATCAGCGGACGGTAGAGCTTGAGCAGGTTCTTCTGGCGAATGATGTCCGAGTGGTAGGTCACCACACTCGGTTTGTTCATGCCGCTGGCGAAGTGCACCAGGTCCATGAACGGCCACGGGAAGTGATAGTTGATCACGTCGGCCTCCGCGGCCAGTTCGCGAAACTGTTTGAACACGCTCCAGGAAAACCCGGTGGAAGCGAACTGGATGTCGAGCCTGGCGCGATGCACTTCGTGCTGGCCCAGTTGCAGCACCGCCGGCTCGGGATTGGCGCTGAGGGTCAGCACCTGACCTTCGATGCCATGCTGGGCGCCGCTCTCGCAGAGCTGGAAGATCACTTGCTCGATGCCACCGACCGAGTCAGGCAGGTACGTCTTGAAAAAATGAAGAACTCGCATTCAACCTCCCAAAGCCTGGCGGTAGGCGCCGGCCGTGGCCTGCGCGCAACGCTTCCAGGAAAAAAGCCGTGCCTGCTGCAATCCGGCTTCCCGGCATGCCTGCCAATGCGCTTGATCGTCGATCAACCGGCTCAGCGCATCACGCAGGCCGTCTGCATCGTCAGCTTCAATATAGTTTCCGGCGGCACCCGCGACTTCCGGCATTGCCGAGGAGCGGGTGATCACCACGGGCGTGCCACTGGCCATCGCTTCCAGCACCGGCAGGCCAAAACCTTCATACAACGAGGGGAAAACCAGCGCCCGGGCGCCGGCCAGCAATTGTGCGACCTGCTCATCCGGCAAGTAGCCGAGCAGGCACACATGACCGCTGGCCAGGGCCTGACGCAATTCGTCACTGAACTGTTCGCGCTGCCAGCCGGCCATGCCGACGATCAGCAGCGGGAAGCGCTGACGCACGGCTTCGGGCAATAGCCCGTGGGCGCGCAGGGCCAGGCTCAGGTTCTTGCGCGGCTCCAGGGTGCCGACACACAGAAAATACTCCCGCACTTCCACGGCATGGGCCTTGAGCACGGAGTCGATGGCTTGCGGCTCGCGTGGATGAAAGCGCTCGGCGACACCCAGAGGCGCCACCACGAAGCGCTCGGCAGGCAGTCCGAAATAGTCTTGGGCTTCGTCAGCGATGGCTTGCGAGTCGGTCAGAATCACCCGCCCCTGCTGAATACCGTCGGCCAGTCGCCGCTCGATTTCCCTGAGCCGTGCCTGCGGCTGGGTGTCCGGGAAATGCAGGTGCGTCAGATCGTGCAAGGTGATCACGGTCGGGCCGTCGAAGGCCAGCGGCCACAGGCTCGGTTCGTGGTACAGGTCGATGTCGGACGCACGGCCCTGATCGAAGCGTTTCTGCTCCAGCCAGCGGCGTGCCTGGTAGGCACCGGGGATCTTGCGCAGCATTGGGGTCAGACGCGAGTAACCGGGCATTGCCGCTTCCGGCAGCTGCGAACTCCAGCCCCAGCCGTGGAACAGCGCCACGTCGATATCGGTCTCGGCGTGCAAGGCGTTCACCAGTTCGGCGACGTAGTGACCGATCCCGGTGCGTGGCGCCTGGAGAATCCGTGCGTTAAGGGCTATGCGCATGGGACCTCGCTTGCACCGATGGCGCTTGCAGCACATGGCGTGCGGTGCGTTCGGCCAGTTGCTGACTGGCTTCGCGCCAGCCGATCCATTGCCAGTCGGTCACATCGCGGGCGGCAGGGAATTGGCCACTGCGCTCGAAGGCCATGACCAGTCCGGCGAGCTGTTGCGGATCGTGCAAATCAAAATAGGCCATGAACTCGCCGCCGATCTCGCGGAACACCGCGATGTCGCTGCCCATCGCCGGCAATCCGCGCTGCATGGCCTCCACCAGCGGCAGACCGAAGCCTTCGACGAAGGACGGGAACACCAAGGCGCTGGAATGGGCATAGGCGTGTTCCAGGCTGGTGTCGCTCAGGTCGTTGAACATGAACAGGCGCCGGTTCAGTTCGGCGTGGTTGCGCACCCGGGCGAGCAGGGCGTCGCACTTCCAGCCGATGCGTCCGGCGATGCACAGGCGTGCGTTCGAACCGGCCGCCCAGGCGCGCTCGAAGGCGTCCAGCAGGTAGTCGTGGTTCTTGCGCGGTTCGATGGTACTGACCATCAGGAACACCGGCTCCGGTGTGGCGAACAGGCGTTCCAGGCGCGGCTCGACAGCGGCCTCGACGCTCTGCAGATCGAGTTCCGAGCCGAGGTGGAAGTAGTCGAACCAGCGTTTCTCGACCTGTGCCGAACCGAGGCGGCGCTGCACCTCCTCACGGACCTGATCGCGCACCGTGGCGGAAATCGCCAGGTAGCCGTCGGCGGTACGGGTGATCCAGTCGAACCATTCGCTGAAAACCTGCACCAGCCGCGTGTCGTAAAACTGCGGGTGGGTCAGGGGAATCAGGTCGTAGATCACCGCAACGATGCCCACGCCTTCGCGTTTGAGCCGTTCGGCATGCAGGAAAAAGTCCGAGTGCCAGGACGAATCCAGCAACACCAGTTGATCGCCCGGCTGGTGTTGCAAAGGCTCGCAGCGCTGTGGCAACTGATAGCGATTGACCTGCTCGACCAGCCGCAGCGGAATGCCGAACAGACCAAATGAAGCCAGACGATAGCCGACGTAGAGAGCACGTCGTGTCAGTTTGCTCCGGCAACGACTGTCGAGGCGCTGATGCCATTGCCAGAAACGATGGGCCAGTCGTTCCAGGCGCTCGCCGAACGTGACGATGGCGTTGAACAGCGGCGAGTCCAGTGGCGCCAGGCGCGTCACGCGGTACAGCTTGCCCTTGAGCAGGACCACTGGCACGCACTCGACACCTTCCGCGCTCGGCGGCAATTGTTTGATGACATTGCGCACCACCCGCTGAATGCCCGAATTGACTTTCGGGTGGCGGAACACGTGGGTGCATTCGACCAGCAGGCGAGTCATGGCGCACGCTCCGCGAGTGCTTCAATGCGCCGGGTGATCGATGTTCTGGCTCCGAGCCACGAGCAGCCGACGAAATCTTCCTGACGGTTGTTGATCACGTGGAACACCAGCCCGTAGTCGCGCCATTCGAAATTGCGGTCCAGATGCGAGTCCAGCCGTGAGAGGCTCAGGGCCACGGAATAGTTGCCCTTACCCAGGCCCATCACGAACGCAAAGCGGTAGGTGATGCGCTCGCCTGCGTGCAGGTCTTCCAGAGCCTGGTTCTGGCGATGGGTGTTGATCCCGTACATGGCCTGCCCGAGGCGATCCTTGATCATGAAGCCCAGCACCAGCCGTTCGATGTCCTGACGGACTTCGACCTGCACCTCCAGCACCACCGCCTGGCCGACTTCGGCGGCGTCGATGGAGCGCTCGTGCTCATCGAGCAGGCGCACACTGAGAATGCCGGCCTCGCCGGTACCGGACACGGTCTGTACCTGGCCGCCGGGCAGTGTTTCCTGGCGCACTGTCTGGCCTTCGCGCTCGGCGAGCAGGGCGTTGTAGTAATCCATGACCGCTTCGGGCTTGTCGTGCATGGCCATGTGGCCACCTTCGAGCAGGATCGCCGAGTCACAGATCGACTGGATCGCCGAGCGGTCGTGGGACACGATCAGCAGTGTGGTGCCGGCCTTGCGGAAGCTGCGGATGCGGTCGAAGCTCTTGTGCTGGAAATACGAGTCGCCCACCGACAGCGCTTCGTCGACGATCAGGATGTCCGGGCGGCGCGCGGTGGCGACACTGAAGGCCAGGCGCATCTGCATGCCGCTGGAATAGGTGCGCACCGGGTGATCGATGGCCTCGCCGATTTCCGCGAAGCGTTCGATGTCCGGCATTAGCGCTTCAATTTCTTCGACCTGCATGCCCAGAAGCTGTCCGGCCATCACGGCGTTCTGCCGGCCGGTGAAGTCCGGGTGAAAGCCCATGCCCAGTTCCAACAGCGCCGCGACCCGGCCTTGCAGCTGAATCTGGCCGCAGGTCGGCTGGGTGGTGCCGGTGATCATTTTCAGCAGTGTGCTTTTACCGGCGCCGTTGACCCCGACAATGCCTACCGCTTCGCCGGGAGCGATCTCGAAATTCACATCCTGCAGCACCCAGTGCTGGCGGTGACGCACCGGCGAGAACGGAATCAGCCATTCGGCCAGACGGCTCCAGCGAGTGGGGTACTGCTTGTAGGCCTTGCCCAGGCCTGTGACGCGTATGTGCCCCATCAGAGTTCATCCACCATTTCGCCGACCCGCCGGCGGAACAGGCGCAGGCCGACCGCGCACAACAGCAGGCCGATCACGAAGATCGGCAGCAACGAACTCCACACCGGCCACTGACCGTAGAGAAACAGGTTCTGGTAACTGCCGATCAGATTGGTCAACGGGTTCAGTTGCAGCAGGCGCTGCACCCACTCGGGCAGGATGCTCAGCGGATACACGATCGGCGTCAGCCAGAACCAGAATTGCAGGCAGATGGCGAACAACTGCCCGACATCACGAAAGAACACGTTGAGCACACCGAGGATCATGCCCAGCCCGGCGCAGAACAGCACTTGCAGCGCCAGCAGCGGCGCCAGTGCCAACAGCGCCATGCCCGGCCAGCGCCCGGTGATCAGCAGGAAGCCGAGAAACAGGCCGATGATGATCGCGAAATTGATCCCGGCATTGAGCAGCACGATCACCGGCAGGCAGAGGCGCGGGAAGCTGATCTTCTTCAGCAGGTTGGCGTTCTCCAGAAACATGTTCTGGCTGCGCAGGGTGATTTCCGAGAACAGCCCCCAGGTCAGCAACCCGGCGCACAGGTAGACGCTGTAGGCCATGCCGTCGTCCACGCCGGGCAGACGGGCACGCATGATGTGGGAAAAGATCACCGTGTAGACGATGATCATCGACAGCGGGTTGAGTACCGTCCACAGCGCGCCGAACAGCGAATTGCGGTACCGCGCTTGAAACTCCCGCTTGACGCTACCGAGGATGAAACCCCGGTAGTCGTGCAGCGAGCGGTACAGGGAAAGCAGCATTCACACCGTCCTGCCGTATTGGTCTTCGAAGCGGACGATGTCGTCCTCTCCCAGGTATTCGCCGCTTTGCACTTCGATGATCACCAGATCGATCACGCCGGGGTTTTCCAGACGATGCTTGTGGCCGGCGGCGATGAACGTCGACTCGTTCTTCGCCACCAGGGTCGTGCCGCTGCCGTTGTTGGTGACCTTGGCCATGCCTTCGACCACCACCCAGTGTTCGTTGCGGTGATGGTGCATCTGCAACGACAGCTTGCCGCCAGGCTTGACCACGATGCGCTTGATCTTGAAGCGCGGGCCTTCCTCGAGCACGGTGTAGGTGCCCCAAGGACGGCTGACCGTGCGGTGCAGGCGATAGGCTTCGTGGGATTTGTCCTTGAGCTGCTTGGCCACGCGCCGCACATCCTGTGCGCGGTCGGCGTGCGCGACGAGAATCGCGTCGGCGGTGTCGATCACGATCAGGTCTTCCACACCCACGGCGGCCACCAGCCGGCCTTCGCTCTGGACGAAGTTGTTGCGGCTGTCGATGAAGATCGCCTCACCGCTGGCGCGGTTGTTGTCGGCGTCCGCCGGCACCAGTGCGGCGACCGCACCCCACGAACCGATGTCGCTCCAGTCGAAACCGGCGGGCACGACCGCGACTTTTTCCGAGCGCTCCATCAGCGCATAGTCGATGGAAATATCGGTGATTTCGGCGAACAGCTGTGGCGACAGTTCCTGTTGCAGGCAGCCGACGGTTTCCACCGGTTCGCTGGCGGCCATGCAAGCGCGGGTCTGCTCCAGCAGCTCGGGGGCGTGCAGTTGCAGTTCGGCGATCAGAGTTGCCGTGGTGAAGCAGAACATCCCCGAGTTCCACAGGAAGTTGCCGCTCTCCAGATAATGGGTGGCGGTTTGCAGGTCGGGTTTTTCCACGAAGCGCTGCACCTTGGCTGCGCCCCTGGCATCCAGCGGCGCGCCGGTCTCGATGTAGCCGAAGCCGGTTTCCGGGGCGGTCGGAACCACGCCGAAGGTCACCAGATAACCGTCCTTCGCCAGGTTGACCGCGTGTTCGACCGCGCCCTTGAGTGCATCTTCGTCGACGATCAAATGGTCGGCGGGCATCACCACCATGATGGCCGCATCGCCATGCAGGGCTTGCAGCGACAGGGCCGCGGCCGCGATGGCCGGGGCGGTGTTGCGTCCGGTGGGCTCGAGCAGGAAGTGCCCGCGATGCCGGGACAGGCGCGCGGCCTGATAGTGATCCTTGCTCTGGAAGTAGTACTCGCGGTTGGTCACCGTGACGATGTCGCCCCAGCCGTCCAGCAGGCCGGCGGCGCGCCGATAGGTCTTGCCCAGCAGCGACTGGCCGTCGGGCAGGGTCATGAACGGCTTCGGATGGCCCTCGCGGGACACCGGCCACAAACGGGTGCCGGCACCGCCGGACAGAATCACGGGGATCAGCATGGCCTACTCCTTGGCGACGCGTTTCATGTCCGCATCCATCATCATGCGGATCAGGGTGTCCAGGTCGGTCTTGGGTTTCCAGCCCAGCACCCGCTGGGCCTTGGCCGGGTTGCCGAGCAGCACTTCGACTTCGGCCGGGCGGAAGAACGCCGGGTCGATTTTCACGTAGTCGCGGTAGTTGAGACCCACGTGATCGAAGGCGATGCGGCACATCTCGCGCACGGTGGTGGTGACGCCGGTGGCGACCACGAAGTCGTCGGGTTTGTCCTGTTGCAACATCAGCCACATGGCTTCGACGTAATCGCCGGCAAAGCCCCAGTCGCGCTTGGCGTCGATGTTGCCCAGGGCCAGTTCCTGCTGTTTGCCCTGCTTGATCCGGGCGGCGGCGTCGGTGACCTTGCGGGTCACGAACTCGATGCCGCGCAGTGGCGATTCATGGTTGAACAGGATGCCGCTGCTGGCGTGCAGGTTGAAGCTTTCGCGGTAGTTGACGGTGATCCAGTGGCCGTAGAGTTTGGCTACGCCGTAAGGGCTGCGCGGATAGAACGGGGTGTTCTCGTCCTGTTGCTCGGCCTGGATCAGACCGAACATTTCACTGGTCGATGCCTGATAGAAGCGCGTATGCGGGCTGAACTGGCGGATGGCTTCAAGCAGGTGAGTCACGCCCAGGCCATCGACGATGCCGGTGGTCACCGGTTGATCCCAGGACGCGGCGACGAAGCTTTGGGCCGCCAGGTTATAGACCTCGTCCGGCGCCGACTTGATGACTGCGCGCTGCACCGAGCAGGCGTCGGCCATGTCGCCGTCCAGGTACACGATGTCGCCTTCGACGCCCATTTCCCGCAGGCGCCAGCGCGAGTCGCTGCTGCGTCGCGCCACCAGGCCGTGAACCTTGTAACCCTTGTCGAGCAACAGTCTGGCCAGATAGGCGCCATCCTGACCGGTGATCCCTGTGATCAATGCACTTTTTGTCATTCTTGTCGTACTCGCTTCTCCCAGTCGGACAGGATCGCCCGCAGGGATTGTTGTATAGAGATTTGCGGCGTCCATCCTGTGGTCCGGGCGAGCCGTTGATGGCTGCCGCAGACGCGACGCTGATCGGCGCGACGCATGCGCGCCGGATCCTGAACCAGTTGCAGCTCGACCTCGGCCAGGTCGCCCATCTGCTCGATGAGGCTGCGAATGCTTTGCTCATGGCCCGAGCAAATGTTGTACACCTGCCCCGGCGTGCCTTTTTCCAGCAGCGCGAAATAGGCCGAGACCACGTCGTCGGCGTCGAGGAAGTCCCGGGTGACATCGATGTCACCGACTTCCAGTTGCGGCGCTTGCAGCCCTTGCTTGATGCGATTGATCTGCCGTGCGGCGCTGGCGATCACGAAGCTGTCTTTCTGCCCGGTACCGATGTGGTTGAACGGACGCGCCACCAGCACTGGCCAGCCTTCGCTCAGGCCCCATTGCAGGCTGAGATATTCGGCGGACAGTTTGCTCACGGCGTAGGGGTTGCGGGGGAAGGGCGGTTGTTGTTCGGTGATCGGCAGTGCGGACTCTTCGACCTGACCGTAGACGTCGCCGGAGCTGACATACAGAAACGAGCCCTTGAAGCCTCTAGCCTTGAGCGCCTGTAACAGGTTCAGGGTGCCGAGCAGGTTGATGTCGAAGGTGCGGGCCGGGTCGCGAAACGCTTCGGGCACGAAGGTCTGGCCGGCCAGGTGAATGACGGCGTCAGGCAATTGCGGCCACAGGTCGACGAGGCTTTGCGGATCCGTCAGGTCATAAGGTGAAGCGGCAGGCAGCAGTTCCCACGCCGGGTCATCGAGCATCAGACGCGACTGGATATGTTGTCCCACGAATCCGCTGAGACCCGTGATGAACAGACTTCTTTTCAAACAGCGACCCCTTGGTCTTTAACTCTCACCTTTTCCCACAGGCTTGAAGGGAATGTCTGTCAGACCTGGAGAAAAATCAGGTCGGAAGAATGGTGAAGTCGTTGTTGTATTTGTTTGGCTGCCAATCTGTGCCAATTGCGCAGCAATTTCAACCGACCAAACCGTGACCGGTCAGTTCTCGTCAGCGTAGCCCGGTTTTTCTTGCCGGGCGGTTCACGAATCTCGAACGGATGTGTTTAGAATGCCCCTCGTCGCGGTTTGCCGAGCGTTGCCGGAGTGGTAGCGCGGCACGGTGAAACTGACCACTAAAACAAGAACGACGACGTGCTTCGGGACACAGGACGATTGTCGGCCATGCCGACCCGATCCGATGCCTGGCCGTCATAGCGTGAGGCTGCCGGGATGGCGGTCGCACCGTGGGATGCCATGAATTTCATTCTCTACTCGGACGTCAACGACCGCTCCATCAGCCAGAGTCTCGGGCGTCCCGAATACAGCTATTACTTCGTGCTCAAGGCCTATCGTCCGGTGCTCGAAAGCCTGGGCCGGGTGCATGTGGTGTCCACCCGCGCCGAGGTCGATCCACTGTATCGACAGCTGCTCGCTGCCGGCGAAAGCAGTGTGTTCCTGTCCTTCACTCCGCCGCAGAATACCCCGACCGATCTCGAGTGCCCGACGATCTGCGTGATTGCCTGGGAGTTCGACTCCATCCCCGATGAGTCGTGGGACGGCGATCAACGTCAGGACTGGACACAGATGCTCGCACGGCAAGGCCGGGTCATCACGTTGTCGAGCCACACCGCCCGGGCGATCCGCCGGGCCATGGGCGAAGACTTTCCGGTCCTGGTATTGCCGACGCCGCTGTGGGAAAACTTCGCCGCCATTCGTGAGCAACATGTCAGCGCGCCGGTCAATGTCGGGGCAACGCTGGCGATCAAGGGCTGCATTTTTGACAGCCGCACGCTGGGACTCTCTGCCGATGACCTGCTGCCCAAACCGCTGACCGCCGAGCAACTGGCGGACATCGAGGCGCGCCGCCCGCCACCCCTGACACTCAAGCGTCGACTGGTCATTGCCCGTCATTACCTGCGTCTGTGGGCGTTGAATCCGAGTGATCAACCCGAGCCCATGGCCCGCGTGAAATATCTGCATCACGGCTACTGGGAAGGCTTTCGCGATCTGTTTTCGGACAAGGCCCATGCCTGGCTCGAACGGCGCCTGCCGAACATTGCAGGTCCCCATGAAGTGGCGGTGGACGAACCGCCGCTGGAACTGCCGGACACTTCAGCCGTGGTGGAAACCACCGTCGATGGCGTGATCTACGTCACCGTGTTCAATCCCAGGGATGGCCGCAAGAACTGGCATCAACTGATCACCGCATTCTGCTGGGCCTTTCGCGAAACGTCTGACGCAACGCTGGTGCTGAAGATCACCCAGAACGATCTGGCGTCCTACTACAGCGAACTGATGACCTTGCTGGCGCAACTGACGCCGTTCGCCTGCCGGGTGCTGGTGATGCATGGCTATCTGGACGATCCGCAATATGCGCGGCTTTACCAGGCGGCCAGTTTTTACGTCAACGCGTCACGCTGCGAAGGCCTGTGCCTGCCGCTGATGGAGTTCATGTCCAGCGGCAAACCGGTGATCGCTCCGGATCACACGGCGATGGAGGACTACATCGACGACGCGGTGGCCTTCGTCGTCCGGTCCAGCGAAGAGCTGACGATCTGGCCCCAGGACACACGCATCATCTACCGCACCTTGCGTCACCGGCCGGACTGGGGCTCGCTCAAAAGTGCCTACGAGAACAGTTACCGGATGGCCAAGGCTCAGCCGCAGGACTATCGCCGAATGTCGGTCGCCGCCGTCGAACGCATGCACGACTACTGTGCTTTCGCCCCGGTACAGCAGCGCCTGGCGGACTTCTTCGGCCTGGTGCCGGCGGCTGCCGATGACGCCCCCGTGACGGACAACGCCCCATGCTGATCATCATTTATTCGGAAACCAACCAGCACACCATCGCGCAGAATCTTGGCCGTTCCGAGTACAGCTATTACTTCGTGCTCAAGGAATATCGCCCGGTGCTCGAGCGCCTCGGGCGGGTGGTGGAAGTGACGGACCCGGCACGCGAAGTCGACGCGCTGTACCTGGAGTGCCTGGCACGTGGCGAGCCGTGCGTGTTCCTGTCGTTCTCGCCGCCTCATCGCACACCGATTCATCTGGCTTGCCCGACGTTGCCGGTATTCGCCTGGGAATTCAGCACCATCCCCAACGAGCCCTTCGACAACGAGCCACGCAACGACTGGCGCACGGTGCTGCGCGCCTGCGGCGCGGCGATCACTCATTCCAGCTACACGGTCAACGCGGTGCGCGAGGCCATGGGCGCCGACTACCCGATTGTCGCGGTGCCGGCGCCGGTGTGGGACCGCTTTGCCGCCCGGGGCGCCCAACTGCAAGGCCAGCCCTCGACGGGCCCCGTGCGCCTGAAGATCAAGGGGCTGGTGGCCGACAGTCGCCAGCTCGATCTCGACGCCTTCGGTCCGAAGCATCTGCGCCGTGGCAAAGGAATCGACTTCGAGGCGCCGGTTCGCGAGCAGGAGTTGTTGCTGGACGGCGTGGTGTACACCTCGGTGTTCAACCCCGGCGACGGGCGCAAAAACTGGGAAGACATGCTCAGTGCGTTCTGCGTGACGTTCCGTGAGGTCGAAGACGCCACGCTGGTGCTCAAGCTCACCCACCACGATGCCGAAGAAGCCCTCAGCGACATCCTTCATCACCTGTACAAGAACCGCTCCTACCGCTGCCGCATCGTGCTGATCTACGGCTACCTCGCGGACGCGGACTACGAGCGCCTGGTGCAGGCCACCCGCTACGTGGTGAATACGTCCTACGGCGAAGGCCAGTGCCTGCCGCTGATGGAGTTCATGTCCTGCGGCAAACCGGCAGTGGCGCCGCGCACCACGGCGATGATCGATTACCTGAGCGAAGACAATGCGTTTCTGGTCGAGTCCACCGATGAACTCACCGCTTGGCCTCACGACCCGCGCAAAGCGTTTCGCACGCTGCGTTACATGACCAACTGGGCGTCGGTCTGCGTCGCCTATCGCAACAGCTACGAGGTGGCAAAAAACCAGCCACAGCGTTATGCGCAGATGTCGGCGCAAGCCGTCCTGAGCCTGCAAGGATTTTGCAGTCAGGCCGTGGCCGAGCAGCGTTTGCGGGACTTTCTCGCGCAACTTTTCGAGCATCGCGCAATGGCGGCGGTCGAGGCTTCCGGCTCATGATCCGCGCATTGATCAGACGCCTGCGCCCGGCGGCGCAACCCGCGCCAGTGCCTGCCCCTGAGCCTGTCAGCGAGCGTGGTTCACCGCGGGATATCGGCTTGCTCGACGCGATCCTCGACGGCTGGTTTCGCGCTGACAGCGGCGAGTTGCTCAAGGGGTTCGCCATCGGCGCGGACGACACCTTGCTCGATGTCGGTTGCGGTGAAGGTGTGGCGACCCTGTTTGCGGTGCGTCAGGGAGCGTCGGTGATCTTCACCGACAGCGAACTCGACAAGGTCCGTGAACTCGCCCGACAGGTCGAGGCGCAATCGACACGGACGAATCTGGGCCTGGTCAGCAACAGTCTGCCATTGCCGCTGGCCGATGGCTGCGCCAGCAAAGTGGTGTGCATGGAAGTGCTCGAGCATATCGACGAGCCCGAACCGTTCATGGCCGAACTGGTGCGCATGGGCCGTCCCGGCGCCCAGTACCTGCTGAGTGTCCCGGCCCCGGTGGGCGAGCATCTGCAAAAAGGCATCGCCCCCGCCAGTTACTACCAGTCGCCCAACCATGTGCAGATTTTCACCCCCGAGCGGTTTGCCGCGCTGGTGCAGGACGCCGGACTTGTGATCGAGCATCGTCAGGTCAACGGCTTCTTCTGGGTGATGGGCATGATCTTCTTCTGGGCCAGCGAACGGGCGGCCGGTCGCGATCTGGAAGGCGCGGTGCGTGACCGGATCCAGGCGCCGTATCCGCCGCTGATGGAAAGCTGGGCGCGCACCTGGCAAGACCTGCTGGCCCTGCCCGACGGGCCGGCGATCAAGCAATTGCTCGATCAACTGATGCCCAAGAGTCAGGTGATCATCGCCCGCAAACCGCTGCAAACCGCTTCGTCCACCGCCGAACCTCTTTCTGGAGCCACCCCATGCTGAGCCTTTTGAAGAAACTCACGGCGACGACGCCCGCGCAGCCATCGCTGCCTGCGGCCGAGACGATCAACTCGTTCGAGCTCGGCTTGCGCGACGCCATGCTCAGCGGCTGGTTCAACCACGAAACCGGCGAGCTGTACAAAGGCTTCCCGGTGTCCGCCGACGACACGGTGCTGGATGTCGGCTGCGGTGACGGCGGCAACATGCAGTTCTGCGGCATGCGCGGGGCGAAGTTGATCGTGGCCGACATCGATGCGGGCAAGATCGACGCTGCGCGTCAGCGTCTGGGCGAAACCACGGCGCAAAGCGTCGAGTGCCATGTCACCGACGGCAATCCGCTGCCGATTGCCGACAACACGGCGACCCGCGTGGTGTCCACCGAGGTACTTGAACACGTCGATGACCCGGCGCAGTTTCTCGCCGAGCTGGTGCGTGTTGGCCAGCCGGGTGCGCTGTACCTGTTGAGCGTGCCGCACCCGAGCTCGGAAAACCTGCAGAAAGACATCGCCGCGCCGGCGTATTTCGAGCACCCCAACCACATTCGCATCATCAGCGAAGAGCAGTTCAAGGCGATGGTCAGCGCGTCGGGTCTGGAGATCATCAGCCACAGCCAGTACGGTTTTTACTGGTCGCTGTGGATGCTGCTGTTCTGGGACGCAAAGGTCGATCTGAGCAACCCGGATCACCCGCTGCTCAACCATTGGGCTGAGACGTGGCAGGCGGTACTCAACTCGCCGCGTGGCGCGCAGATCAAGGACGCGCTGGACGGTGTCGTGGCGAAAAGTCAGGTGATCATCGCTCGCAAGCCCTGATCCACGGGCTTTTGTGTAACCTTGCAGCCTTGTGTATTCGAAGGTTTGCAAAGGTATGCGGGTTATCGTGGGTCTGCCGGCACTGCTGGTTTCCTTGCTGTTGCTGGGCGCGTGCAATCAATCGGACGCGCCGGCGCTCGACCAGCAACTCTATGTCTGGCAACGCCAGTGGACGCAGGCCCATGAAGCGGCGCTCAACGACAGTCGCGCCGACTTCTCGACCCTGCGGGTGCTGGCGTTGCAGGCCTTTCCTCAGGCGGGCTGGAGCCGGGCGAGAATCGATCCGCAGTTGCTCAAGCGCGATGGCCGGCCGCTGATCGCGGTGATTCGCCTCGATGGCCAGCTCAAGGCGCTGGATCAGGAGCAGGTCACCACACAGATCCTTCAGGTAATTGATGACTGGCAAATCCGGGGACTCACGCTGGCCGGGATCGAGATCGACCACGATGCCGGCATCGCGCGGCTGCCGGCATACGCTGACTTCCTGACTCATTTGCGTGCTGCTTTGCCGTCATCACTTCCCTTGAGCATCACTGCGCTGCCGGCCTGGCTCGACAGTCCGCAACTGCCGGCGCTGCTGGCGACGATCGACAGCAGTGTGTTGCAGGTGCATGCGGTCAGCGATCCGCGCCGCGGTCTGTTCGACCCTGAACAGGCGCGCAACTGGGTGAAGCGCTGGGGGCGGGTCAGCGATAAACCGTTCTACCTGGCGCTGCCGGCCTACGGCGTGGCGCTGTTGCCGGATGACGGTGGCGCGCCAGTGGTGGAAAGCGAGGTGACGCTGGAGCGAAGCGGGGAACGGCGTGAATTGCTGGCCGATCCACAGCAATTGAGCCGACTCGCCACAGCACTGCGCGAAGATCCACCGGCGCACCTGGCCGGGCTGATCTGGTTCCGCCTGCCGCTGGCCAACGACCGCCGTGCCTGGAGCCTGACCACGTTGCGCGCGGTGGCCCGAGGCGATGCGCTGTCCAGCAGACTCGACGTGAACTTCAAGACGCAGGACGGCCTCTACGACATCACGCTCGGCAACGCCGGCAACCTTGATAGCCCCTGGCCTGCGCGTTTGCGGATAAAAGCCAGTGGCTGCGAAGGTGCCGATGCGCTGGCCGGTTATTCGTTGCAACAGACTGCGGATCTGCTTACCTTCACCCGCTTGCGCGACGGCCGATTGCCGGCGGGCGGGCAGCGTGCGATCGGTTGGGCACGTTGCGCAAATATTGATCAAGGAGGTTCGCATGTTGACCCGTAACTGGCCCCGCCATCTGCTTTGCCTGAGCCTCAGCCTGCCGCTGGGATCGGCGCTGGCCTGCGGCCCGGATTTTCCGATGCGTCTGCTCGACGATCGCGGGCAATCGCTGGCGGAACTGCCGGAGGGCAACTTCAGGTTCGAGATCAGTCGTCTCGGCAAAACCATTGCGGGGCTGAAGAACGTCACGGCGGTCACCTACAACCCGGACGACGTCTATGGCGAACCAAAGGAGCCCGCTGAACTGCGCGAGAAGGCCGAGCAGCAGGGCCTGAGCGCGGAGCAGCAGGCGCTGGTCAAACAACTGCGCAGCCTGACCGATGCGCGTCAGGTCGAGGAGCAGGGCGCGAGCCTGCCGGCGGAGCTGCGTCTGTATGTGGCGGGCGCCGTGGCATTCGGCGCTGGCGATCATCAACTGGCGGTCGAGTATTTCCGCCAGTTGCTGGCGCTGCCGGCCGATCAGCGTCCGTTGCGCAGCACCTGGGCCGCTTACTCGCTGGGCCGGGCGTTCTATGCCATGAGCAGTGAAGCGGGCGATGCGCTCGAGTCGTTGGAAAACGCCATCGAAGCCTTCCGCCAGACGCGACAACTGAGCATCGACGGTTTCAGCGATCCGCTGGAGCTGGGCGTGGCCAGCCTCGGCGAAGAGGCGCGAGCGCTGCGCACGGCGGGCAGTTGGGACAAGGCCATCGAACTCTATGCCACGCAAAACCTGCATGGCTCGAACGTCGGCTACACCTCGTTGAAGTTGTTGATGAACGATCTGGCCGAAGAGCCCGAGGATCGACTGGAAAAGTTGCTGCGTGGCAAAGCCGTACAGCAATTGGTCACCGCCTCGCTGATCAGCCGGATCGGCTGGTCGTTCGGCGATGAGCCGCCGAACGAGAAAAAACTGATCAAGGCCCTGCAAGAGAGCACCCGCGGCAGCCTCGATAACGCGGATCGTCTGGCGGCCATGAATTATCAACAGGGCGATTACGCCAGTGCCAAAGCGTTCCTCGAACACGCCGGCGACAGCGGCCTGGCGTGGTGGCTGCGGGCGAAACTGGCGGTGCGCGACGGCGATAAAAACGCTGCTGCAGCGGCCTATGCCAAAGCCGCGCAAGCCTTCCCGCAGGACGAATCCTGGGGCGAACGGCGTACCGCCGACTGGAATCTTGAATCCCTTCAGCCTAAATGTCGGGTCGAAGGTGAAAGCGCGATTCTGGCGCTGCAACGTGGCGAGTATCTGCAGGCGTTCGATCAGTTGTATCGCAGCCAGAGCATTTACTGGTTCGACGCTGCGACCGTGGCCGAGCGGGTGCTGACGCTTGATGAGCTCAAACAGTATGTCGATGCCAAGGTTCCGGCGCCGCCCGCGCTGAGCCAGCAGGATCGCGACAATTACGTGCCGCTGCCGGTGGCCGCCAGCCTGCGCAATCTGCTGGGGAGACGCTTGTTGCGTGAGGGTCACTACGAAGAGGCGGTCGGCTATTTCGACAATCCCGATTTGCAGCACAAGGCCCGGCTCTACGGCCAGCAACGGATGAAGGCCGATTCGGCGTGGTGGCCGACCAAGCGTGCCAGTGCGCTGTTCAATGCCGCGTGGACGGCCCGCGAGTGGGGCATGGACATCCTGGGTTATGAAATGGCCCCGGATTACGCGACCTTCGGCGGCAACTACAGCCTGGAAACCACCGAGCTGAAAGTCGGGCCGCTGGTGAGTGAAGCCGAAGTGCAACGGCAGAAGGCCAGCGAAGCGCAGCCGGATGAGCGTTATCACTACCGGTTCGTTGCCACGGCGCTGGCCAGTCGTGCGGCGGATAACCTGCCACACACCAGCCAGGCGTTCGCCGCCGTGCTGTGTTCGGCCGCCGGATGGAACAGCAGCCTGGAAGAGCAAAGTGCGTTGTACAAGCGCTATGTCGATGAAGGGCCTTACGTTCCATGGGCTGTGGACTTCGGTCATCAGTGCCCGTATCCGGACTTCGAAAACGCCGACAAGCGCTATGTCACACAGGTGACCGACTCGGTGCGTTCGACTCTGCGGCCCTACAAGTGGCCGGTGATCGGTGCGATTGTCGCGTTCACGGCCGTTGCGTTGTTGCTGATTACCCGCCGCCAGCGCAAGGCCCGCAAAGCCTAAGCCTGCTGCACGAACGTCAGGCGCACGGCAAAGCCGATCAACAGGCTGCCGAACAACCACTGCTGCACCC
This sequence comes from Pseudomonas sp. 91RF, assembly GCF_003576265.1. NCBI lineage: Bacteria > Pseudomonadati > Pseudomonadota > Gammaproteobacteria > Pseudomonadales > Pseudomonadaceae > Pseudomonas > Pseudomonas sp. 91RF. The sequence continues at coordinate 222,555 of NZ_QWFC01000015.1, read as the reverse complement.
GTTGGGCCGTCGGGCTGTGTTTCAGCCAGCGGCCCAACGCCGTGCCGAGCAAGGCATAGGCGCTGTCGAACAGCAATCCTGCGGCCACCAGCATCGCGCCGAGCGCCGCAAACTGCGTCAGCACCGGTGCGCCATCCGCCACGATAAATTGCGGCAGCAGCACCGAGCAGAACAACAAGGCTTTCGGGTTGAGCAGATTGGTCAGCAGGCCACGACGGATCGCTGCGCGCCACTGCCCGTGTATGTCCGTTACAGCGTCGACGTTCAAATCCGGCAGCAGCGTGGTACGCAGGCATTGAATACCTATCCACAGCAAGTACGCCGCCCCGGCCATCCGCACCGCATCGAACGTCCACGGCGCAGCCTTGAACAGCGCCGCCAGCCCCAACGCCGCGAGTGCTACATGACAACCTCGGGCAACCGCCAACCCAACCGCCGTGGCCAGCGCTGCACCGCGACCCTGGCGGGCACCGGTCTGCAACAGCAGGATCATGTCCGGGCCGGGCAGCAGATAGACTACGGCCAAAGCCAGGAAAAACAGCCAGAGACTCGCCATGTCGCACCCCTTTCGTTGTCGATTCGGTGCAACCAGTCTATGACCGAGGGGCAGGGCAGGTGCTTGCGTAGTTGGCTTCTATAACCGTCAGGATTGGCATAACCTGCTTTCTTTTCGCGCTTACACCATCAGGATCTGCCAACCATGAAACTCGACGCCTTCGATCGCAAGATACTCGCCGCGCTGCAACGGGACGGGCGCCTGAGCAACGTGCAACTGGCGGACGAAATCGGTTTGTCCGCGTCGCCGTGCCTGCGCCGGGTGCGGATGCTGGAGGAGGCGGGGGTGATTCGCGGGTATCAGGCGAATCTGGACCGTGACGAGGTGGGGCTGGGGCTGACGGTATTCGTCGGGGTCAAGGTGGAGCGCCACAACGATGAACAGGCCGAGGCCTTTCACCGAGCGGTGACGGCGTTGCCGGAGGTTATTTCGGCGTTTCTGGTGTCCGGGGAATCGGACTTTCTGCTGCAAGTGGTGGTGCCGGATCTGCGCGCCTACGACCGTTTTTTAACCGGCTGTTTGCTGAAGTTACCGGGCGTCAGCGACATTCGCAGCAATTTTGCGATTCATACGGTGAAGACACCCGGGGCATTGCCTCTGGGGCATTTGCCGTCCTGATACTTCCCGCATTGCGCGGGAAGTATCCGCAACGTGCTTACATCTGCGTCGCCATGCCCTCGACATTCATGGCCGCCTGACGCAGCGCCTCGGAACGGGTCGGGTGAGGGTGGCAGGTCAGGGCGATGTCTTCGGCGGACGCGCTGAATTCCATGGCCACGCAATACTCGCCGATCATCTCGCTGACACTCGGGCCGACCAGATGCACGCCGAGGACTTCGTCGGTGTGCGCGTCGGCGAGGACTTTGGCAAAGCCTTCGGTTTCGTGATTGATCTTCGCCCGGCTGTTGGCGGTGAACGGGAATTTACCGACCTTGTAGGCCCGGCCTTCAGCCTTGAGCTGCTCTTCGGTCTTGCCGACGCTGGCCAGCTCCGGTTTGGTGTAGATCACGTTCGGGATCAGGTCGTAATTGACCTCGCCCGCCTTGCCGACGATCTGCTCGATGCAGGCCATGGCTTCGTCTTCGGCCTTGTGCGCCAGCATCGGCCCGGACGTGACATCGCCGATCACCCAGACGCCCGGCGCTTCGGTGCGATGGTGTTTGTTGGCAATCATGCCGCGTTTGTCGGTGCTGAGGCCGACGTTCTCCAGTCCCAGACCCTTGGTGTAAGGGCGGCGGCCGATGGCGACCAGCACGTAATCGGCTTCCAGCAGTTCGGCGGTGCCGCCGGCGGCCGGTTCGATGCTCAGTTGTACGCCGTTGGCGGAGGACGTAGCACTGGTGACTTTCGAACTCAGCTTAAAGCTGATGCCTTGTTTGCTCAGCGAACGTTGCAGGGTCTTGCCGGCTTCGCCGTCCACGCCCGGACAGATGCGATCGAGGTATTCCACCACCGTCACCTGCGCCCCGAGCCGGCGCCAGACCGAGCCGAGTTCGAGGCCGATCACGCCGGCACCGATCACCACCAGGTGTCTGGGCACTTCGCTCAAGGACAACGCCCCGGTGGAGTCGAGAATGCGCTGGTTGTCGATCGCCACGCCGGGCAGGGGAGTGGGCTCGGAACCGGTGGCGATGATGATGTCGGTGGCGGTCAGTTCGATCCGGCTGCCCTGGTCGCCGGTCACGCTGACTTTTCCGGGACCGTCGATATGGCCCCAGCCCTTGATCCAGTCGACCTTGTTCTTGCGGAACAGAAATTCGATGCCTTTGGTCAGGCCGGCGACGCTTTCATCCTTCTGCTTCATCATTTGCGCGAGGTTGAGCGTCGGTTTGACCTCGATGCCGAGGTTGGCGAATTCCGCGCCCATTGCCGCATCGTACAGTTCGGACGCATGCAACAACGCCTTGGACGGCATGCAACCGACGTTGAGGCAGGTGCCGCCCAGCGCGGCGCGGCCTTCCACGCAAGCGGCCTTGAGGCCCAACTGGCCGGCGCGGATCGCTGCGTTATAACCGCCGGGCCCACCGCCCAGAATCACTACGTCATAGTTGCTCATGCGCTTACTCCTGGCTGAAGAATGCGGATCGCTAAAAATTACGTACGTAATATGTGCGTTTCCGGACATTTCGGTCAAGGCTTCAGGAACGCGACAGGTTGGGCATCCTTGAATGTGAAATTGAGTACAAATATTTCACTGTTTTCGTTATATCGTAACGAGTTAAGCAGTGAGCCAAGGGTTTTGGGGGGTTATGCAAGTCGATCTGGACGTTGATGGCACGCAAGTGACCGGTTTGCCGCGCTTTCAGCAGGCGGCAGCCCAGGGTCGCCGATTGCGTCGGTTGGCCATGGGGCTCGGCGGGTTGGCCGTGGCCGCAGTGTTACTGGCGTTTTTTGTTGGACTGTTCGCCTCGCAATCGCTGTGGCCGGCGCTATTGGTCAATCTGAGCGCGGCATTGCTGGTGTTGGTCGCCGGACTGCAATCGGCCTGGTGGGTGACCGATTGGCGAGCGCGGGTGATCAACCCGGTGGTGCCGGCTATCCTCGCGGAGGAAGCGCCCGGGCCGGACGGCTGGTACGAGCGACTGCTGGATCGGCTGAGCCGCCGCAGCCTGCATGTACTGGGGCAGATCGGTGCAGCGACATTATGGCTGGGCGGTCTGGCGCTGCTGGCGTTGCTTGGCATCGAGCAGGTGTGGAATTTCACGCTGCAACCGACTGCCGTGGGGTTGTCCGCTTCTGTCTGCGCGGCGATTGCACTGCTGCTGGCGTTCGGTCTGCTGGTGCTGGAGCGGCAACTGGCTCAGGAAAACCCGGCGCAATGGCCCGAGGCCGGTGCGCTGGCGCAACTGACGCGCGTGACCATCATCAGCCTGGTGCTGGGCGCATTGTGCTTGTTGTTCGCCAGCGATAATTCGGTCTGGCCCGTGCGGCTGGCGGTGCTGATCGGCATCCTGCCGGGGCTGGTCGCGGCGGAGTTGCTGCTGCGTGCAGTGCTGTCGCTGTTCAGCCCGCGCCGTGAACAACTCGAACCGGTGTTGCTGGCCCGCAGTTTTATTGCCGATCTGCTGCGCTGGCCTCCGCAACCGCTGCTCGCGTTGCAGCATGAATTGCACAACCGCTTCGGTATCGACCTGCGGCAGATCTGGGCCTTCAGCTACATGCGCCGCGCGTTCCTGCCGGTGCTGGTCTTGGTGGCGGCAGTCGGCTGGTTGCTCACCGGCATTCATGAAATTCCGCTGCAAAGTCGTGGCATCTACGAACGGTTCGGCAAACCGGTGCAGGTGTTCGGCCCCGGTTTACATGCCGGTCTGCCGTGGCCGTTGGGCCGGGTGTTGAGTGTGGAGAACGGCGTGGTGCACGAATTGGCGACCAGCGTCGGCGAGAACCCGGCTCCGGTTCAGCCGGAACCGGCGGAAGGTCCGGCCCCGATTACCGCCAACCGCTTGTGGGACGCCAGTCACGTCAACGACAAATCCCAGGTCATCGCCAGCAGCCGTGGCGAGCAGCAGAGCTTCCAGATCGTCAACATGGACGTGCGTTTCGTCTATCGCATCGGCCTCAGCGATCAAGCGGCGTTGGCCGCGACATATAACAGCGCGGATGTGCCGACGCTGATCCGCAGCACCGCGAGCCGGATTCTGGTGCACGATTTTGCGTCGCGCACCCTCGACGGTTTACTCGGGCAGGACAGGGTAGGGCTGGCTGACGAGATTGGTCGCGCGGTGCAAAGCGATCTGCAGAAACTCGATAGCGGCGTAGAAATACTCGCCACTGTGGTTGAAGCGATTCATCCACCCGCCGGTGCGGCCAACGCTTATCACAGCGTGCAAGCAGCGCAGATCGGTGCCCAGGCGTTGATCTCTCGCGAGCGTGGGGCGGCGGCTGAAGCGAGCAATCAAGCGCAGTTGCAGGCCAGCCTCGCTCGCGACCAAGCCACCGCCAATGCCCACGAAACCAGTTCGACCGCCCGCGCGGCTGACCTGAAATTCAGCGCCGAGCAAAAAGCCTACGCCAGCGCCGGTCAGGCTTTCGTGCTGGAGCAATACCTCAGCCAGCTCAGTCAGGGACTGGGCAAAGCCAAACTGTTGGTCCTCGACCATCGTCTGGGCGGCAGCAACAACGCGCCGACCATTGACCTGCGTACGTTCACGCTGCCGGCTGACCCGTCGCCGGCGCGCACCACCGCTCAACCAGGAGCCACCCATTGAGCCAGTCGCATACTCACGATCACCATGACCACAGCGGTCATGACCATGCTCATGGCGGCCATCACCATCACGGGCATCACCACCATCATCACGGCGCGCCGGAAGAGGCGGGGCCTTTTCCGTGGCGACGTATGGGCTGGGCCGTGTTGCTGGTGGCGTTTGCCATCGCAGCCGCAAGCCTGGTGCAGGTGCGTTCCGGCGAAGCCACGGTCATCACCCGCTTCGGCAATCCGTCCCGGGTGCTGCTGGATCCGGGTCTGAGCTGGCGCTGGCCGGCGCCGTTCGAAGCGGCGATCCCGGTGGACCTGCGTTTGCGTACTACATCGAGCGGTTTGCAAGACGTCGGCACTCGCGATGGTTTGCGGATCATTGTGCAAGCGTATGTCGCGTGGCAGGTGCAGGGCGATGCGGATAACGTCCAGCGTTTCATGCGTGCGGTGCAGAACCAGCCGGACGAAGCGGCGCGGCAGATTCGCACTTTTGTCGGCTCGGCGCTGGAGACCACCGCCAGCAGTTTCGACCTGGCCAATCTGGTGAATACCGATGCCAGTCAGGTGCACATTGCCGATTTCGAAGCACAGTTGCGTCAGCAGATCGATCAGCAATTGCTCGCCACTTACGGCGTGCGCGTGGTGCAAGTGGGCATCGAGCGATTGACCTTGCCGTCGGTGACGCTCACCGCAACGGTTGACCGGATGCGCGCCGAGCGTGAAACCATCGCCACCGAACGCACTGCCATCGGCAAGCGTGAAGCGGCGCAGATTCGTTCCGGCGCCGAGCGTGATGCGCGAATCGTGCAAGCTGACGCCACGGTGAAAGCGGCGGAAATTGAAGCGCAATCACGAGTCGAAGCCGCACAGATTTATGGCCGTGCTTATGCCGGATCGCCGCAGCTGTATAACCTGCTGCGCTCACTGGACACCCTCGGCACTATCGTCACGCCAGACACCAAGTTGATCCTGCGCACCGACGCCGCGCCATTCCGTGTGCTGGTGGACGGTCCGCCGAATCTGGACAGCAAGACCGGAACGCAGCCATGAGTGAAGTTCCACGTGGAACAAATTCGTTGAACAGTCCGTGGATTCAGGCGGGACGTCTGGCATTTTTCGCCCTGTACGCGGTGACGGTGCTGGCGGCGTTGGCCTGGGCGTTTTCCAATGTGCGGCAGATTGATCCGCAGAATCGAGCAGTAGTCATGCATTTCGGTGCACTGGATCGCATCCAGAATGCCGGGTTGTTATTGGCCTGGCCGCAGCCGTTCGAACAGGTCGTATTGCTGCCGGCAGCGGATCGGGTCATTGAACGTCGAGTGGAAAACCTGCTGCGCAGTCCCGCTGCAATACAGGCGGATCGCGTCGCGACCTTCGCCACGCCAATCAGCGATGCACTGGCCGGCTCCGGCTATTTGCTCACCGGTGATGCCGGGGTGGTGCAGCTGGATGTGCGGGTGTTCTACAAGGTCACCGATCCCTATGACTTCGTACTGCAAGGCGACCATGTGCTGCCGGCACTGGATCGACTGGTGACCCGCAGTGCGGTGGCCCTGACGGCGGCGCGGGATCTGGACACCATTCTGGTGGCGCGACCGGAACTGATCGGCGCCGACAATCAAGCCGCCGAACGACGCGAGCGATTGCGCGGCGACCTGGTGCAAGGCATCAATCGTCGCTTGGCTGAATTGAAGTCGAGCGGGCAGGGCATCGGTATCGAAGTGGCACGGGTCGATGTGCAATCGAGTCTGCCCGAGCCTGCGGTCGGTGCGTTCAATGCCGTGCTGACCGCCAGCCAACAGGCTGATAAGGCCGTGGCCAATGCCCGCACCGACGCTGAAAAAATCACCCAGACTGCCAACGAACTGGCCGACCGCACCTTGCAGGTGGCCCACGCCCAGGCCGGTGAGCGTCTGGCGAAAGCCTCCGCCGATACCGCCACCGTTATGAGTCTGGCTCAGGCCCGACAGCAGGGCACCGACCCGCAAATGCTGCTGCGCCTGTACCGTGAACGGATACCGAAGATTCTCGGCCAGGCCGGTTCGGTCACTACGGTCGATCCGAAAGACGATTCCCGCCTGATCATTCAGGGAGCCAGTAAATGACTGCCACTACCGCTGCACCGAGCCTGTTGTCCTCGGCCGAGCAACGTCGCGCTGCGCGCCAGTTGACCCTGGCGATGCTCGCCCTCGGCCTGCTCGGGCTCGGGTTGATCTGGCGCTGGTTGATGCCGGAGCAAACCGGCGTCAGTCAGTTGCTGCTCGGTTTTGCTTCTTTATTGGTCGCGGTGCCGGTGATGCGTTCGGCGTGGTTCAGCCTGCGTTATCCGAGCCTGCATGGCATCACCGACCAGTTGATCGCATTGGCGATGCTCGGTGCCTGGGCCACTGGTGATCTGCTGACCGCTGCGCTGCTGCCGATCATCATGATCTTCGGCCATGTGCTGGAGGAGCGTAGCGTGATCGGCTCGCAGGAAGCGATTCACGCACTGGGCCAGCTCACTCGCAGCCATGCTCGGAAAATCCAGGCGGATGGCACAGTCATCGAAGTCGATAACGGCACGCTTAAGGCCGGCGACACCGTTGAAGTCCGGGCTGGCGATCGGGTGCCCGCGGACGGTCGCGTGTTGTCGGGGCAGGCGAGCCTCGACACAGCGTCGATCACCGGTGAGTCAGTACCGGTGGAGGCGGGCGTCGGAATGACCGTGTTCGGCGGGGCGATCAACCTCGATGGCCTGCTGCGTATCGAGGTGACCCGCACCGGCGATGAATCGACCCTGGGCAAAGTCATCGCTCTGATGCAGAACGCCGAGCGCTCCAAGCCGCCGATCACCCGGCTGCTGGAACGTTATGCCGGCAGCTACATGGTGCTGGTGTTGCTACTCGCGGCGGTGACCTGGTTTGTGACCAACGATGCGCAGGCGATGCTGGCGGTACTGGTTGCGGCTTGTCCTTGTGCGCTGGTGTTGTCCGCACCGGCCACGGCGATTGCCGGCGTGGCGGTCGCGGCGCGGCACGGGATTCTGATCCGCAGTTCGGCGTTCCTCGAAGAACTGGCCGACCTTACTTCGCTGGTGGTGGACAAGACTGGCACTCTGACTTATGGCACGTTGCGTTTGCAGTCGATCAACAGCGCGCAGGCGGATCACGATTCGGTGATGGCACTGGCCGCCAGTCTCGGTGCTGCCAGCAGTCACCCGGTCAGTCGTGCACTGGCCGGACTGGTTCACGCGGACAACGTGCTTGTGCTGACCGACATTCACGAACGCCAAGGTCTGGGTGTGGTGGCCAGAACCGAGCAGGGTGAAGCTGCACTCGGGCGTCCGGAGCTGTTTGCGCAGTTGGGGATCCCGACCACAACGATTCCCGAGCACGACGGCCCGATTGCCGGCCTGGCGTTGAACGGTGAATTCCTCGCCTGGCTGTTGCTGGCCGACAGCGTCAAACCGGAAGCGAAATTTGCCTTGAGCGAACTGCGCGAGTTGGGCCTCGGTCGGCAGCTGCTGCTGACCGGCGACCGTCAGAGTGTGGCGCAGACTCTGGCCCGGGATGTCGGCCTGCATGAAATCGAAGCCCAGGCGTTGCCCGAAGACAAACTCAATCGCGTGTTGAAAGAAATCGACAACGGTTTCCGGCCGATGGTGGTCGGCGACGGTATCAACGATTCGTTGGCACTCAAGGCCGGTGTGGTGGGAGTTGCGATGGGGGCGGGCGGTGCGGACATTGCGCTGGCGTCCGCCGACATCGTGCTGATCGGCAGCGATCTGCGACGGCTCGGCACCTGTGTGCGTCTGAGTCGCCAATGCCGACGCACGCTTCAGGTAAACGTGATCATCGGTCTGGGCTGGACGCTGGCCATCGTGGTGTTCGCTGCGTTCGGCTGGTTGGGTGCGGCCGGGGCGATGATTGCTGCGTTGTTGCATAACCTGAGCACTTTACTGGTGCTGGGCAATGCCGGTCGTTTGTTGCGATTCCAGGAGCCGCTGCTGAAGCTGAACGAGCAGAACTGATCATTTTTCGAACTGTGCGCCGGTCTTGAAGTCTTCAGAGAAGGCGCACTGAAGCATGGAAATCGGTGCCATTACGGCCAATTTGGCTGATAGGTGGCGACTATCGAATCGATAGCCTGCTAATTTTCAAGGATGGTCTACCCTCAGATCAGACGTCTGAAACCAGGGGGATATTCCATGCTCGCGCAACTTCCACCGGCCTTACAGAATCTGCAACTTCCGCTTCGCTTGCGACTCTGGGACGGCCATGAATTCAATCTGGGCCCGACGCCCAGCGTCACCATCGTGGTCAAGGACCCGTTGATGGTGTCCCAGTTGACCCATCCAAGTCTCGACGCGCTGGGGGCGGCGTTCGTCGAGGGCAAACTCGAACTCGAGGGCTCGATCAGCGAGGTCATCCGGGTTTGCGACGAATTGAGCACGGCGTTGCTCGATGAAGATGAAGACAGTCAGCCGGTGCGAACCGTGCACGACAAGGAAACCGACGCCAAAGCCATTTCCTACCACTACGACCTGTCCAACGCGTTCTATCAGCTCTGGCTGGACAGCGATATGGCGTACTCCTGCGCCTATTTCGAAACCGGCAGCGAAACCCTTGAGCAGGCCCAGCAGGCCAAATTCCGGCATCTGTGTCGCAAGCTGCGTCTGCAGCCGGGCGATTACCTGCTGGACGTCGGCTGCGGCTGGGGCGGGCTGGCGCGTTACGCCGCCCGTGAGTTTGGTGCCAAGGTGTTCGGTATCACCCTGAGCAAGGAGCAATTGGCGCTGGCTCGTGAGAGGGTCAAGGCGGAAGGCCTGGAAGATCAGGTCGAACTGCAACTGCTCGATTACCGTGATCTGCCGCAGGACGGCCGTTTCGACAAAGTGGTCAGCGTCGGCATGTTCGAGCACGTGGGCCACGCCAACCTGGCCGAGTACTGCAAGACCCTGTTCGGCGCGGTGAAAGAGGGCGGTCTGGTGATGAACCACGGCATCACCGCCAAGCACACCGATGGCCGTCCGGTAGGACGCGGTGCCGGGGACTTCATCGAAAAATACGTGTTCCCCAACGGCGAGCTGCCGCACCTGGCGATGATCTCGGCCGAGATCAGCGAGGCTGGTCTGGAGATCGTCGATGTCGAAAGCCTGCGCCTGCACTACGCACGCACGCTGGACCACTGGAGCGAACGACTGGAGGACAACCTTGAAGCGGCCGGCAAACTGGTGCCGGATCAGGCCTTGCGTATCTGGCGCCTGTACCTCGCCGGTTGCGCCTACGCGTTTGCCCGGGGCTGGATCAATCTGCACCAGATTCTTGCGGTGAAGGCCCACGCCGATGGCAGCCATGAACTGCCGTGGACCCGTGACGACATCTACAACCCTTGAGCTAGAGAATCGGTGAAATCAGCCGGGCGATCCGCATGCCGAGTTGTTGCAGGCGGTGGATCTCCCGGCCTTCTTCCTTGGCGATCTCGTAGGCCTGGGCGAAGTCGTCGTTGAGCATCTGTTCCACGTGGCCGGCGAATTCGCTGTCGACCGTCAGCAACATCACTTCGAAATTCAGCCGGAACGAACGGTTGTCCAGATTGGCGCTGCCGATGGCGCTGATTTCGCTGTCGACCAATACCACTTTCTGATGCAGGAAACCCGGTTCGTAGCGGAACACCCGCACCCCGGCGCGTACCGCTTCGAACGCGTAAAGGCTCGATGCGGCGTAAACGATGCGGTGGTCGGGGCGCGACGGCAGCAGCAATCGCACATCGACACCGCGCAGGACCGCGAGACGCAATGCGGCGAACACCGCCTCATCAGGAATGAAGTAGGGGCTGGTGATCCATACACGTTCGGTGGCGGCATGAATGGCTTCGACGAAGAACAGCGAGCAGGTCTCGTAGGCATCCGCCGGGCCGCTGGCCAGCAGTTGGCAGAGCACGCCATCTTCCGGGTACACCTCCGGCAGGATCAGCGGCGGCAGCGTACGGGCAGCCCAGAACCAGTCTTCGGCAAATGACTCCTGCATGCAGGCAACCACCGGCCCTCGCACTTGCACATGAGTATCGCGCCATGGCGCCAATGGTGGTTTTTCGCCCATGTACTCGTCGCCGACGTTATGTCCGCCAACAAAGCCGATCAACCCGTCGACCACGACGATCTTGCGGTGGTTGCGGAAATTCACCTGGAAGCGATTGAGCCAGCCGCTGCGGGTTGCGAACGCCTTGACCTCGACCCCGCCATCGCGAAGCGCCTGCACGTAGCTGTGGGGCAGGGCGTGGCTGCCGATGCGGTCGTACAGGAGATGTATCGCGACACCTTCGGCGGCTTTCTTCAGCAGCAGTTCGCGCAGGCGTTGGCCGAGGCGGTCGTCGTGAATGATGAAAAACTGGATCAGTACGGCTTCCCGTGCCTGCTCGATTGCGTGGAAAATCGCTTCGAAGGTGGCGGTGCCGTTGATCAGCAATTGCACTTCATTGTTGGCCAGGCACGGCATGCGGCCCAGTTTCGGCATCGCCCGCAACGAGTCATAGGCATTCGAGGCGCGAGCGGTCAGGGCTTCTTCTACCCAGGGGCGCCAGTTCAGTTCGGAAACGGCCTGGCGCATCTGTTCGTTGGCCTGACGTCGGGCCTTGATATAACCGTCGAAGGTGCTGCGACCGAACACCAGATAGGGGATGAGGGTGAGATAGGGAATGAAGATCAGCGACAGCGCCCAGGCGATCGCGCCTTGCGCCGTGCGGACGGTCAGCACCGCATGGATGGCGGCAATTGTGCCCAGGCTATGTATCAGCGCGATCAGATAACCGAAGATGTGCGGTCCAAAATAATCCATGGGGCAACCTTGCTCCTGAAGATTCAATGCTTAACAGACCATGTTCCTTTGCGGTTGTCGCTATTTTCTTTTTAGCCATGAAAGCAGGCCATGAACCGAAACAAGCGGCCGGCGTCTAACGGCCACTACTGATCAGGAGTTTTGCAATGAACGTTCGTCTGCTGGGTTTGGCGCTGGGTCTGGGGTTGGCCTTGCCGTTGGTGGCTCAGGCGCAAATGCTGCAGCCGGGGTTGTGGGAAATGACATCGAGCAATGTGAAAGTCGATGATCAGGCCATGGACGTGCAATCGATCCTCGGCCAGATTCAGGGCCAGATCACCCCGCAACAACGGGCTGAACTGGAGAAGCAGGGGATCAACATTGGCGGCAAGGGCATTCGTGCCTGCCTGACACCGCAGCAAGTGGCGACCAACGACATTCCGCTGGCAGACCCGCAGTCGGGCTGCAAACAGCAGATCACCGAGCGCAACGGCAACCAGTGGAAATTCCGTTTCAGCTGCCCGCGAGCCTCGGGTACCGGTGTGGCCACGTTCGTCAGCGATCGTGAATTCACCACCATCGCCAACGGTACGTTCAATGCCATCGGGATCAACCAGAAGGGCAGTCTGGAAACTCGCGCCGTGTGGCTGGGTCAGGATTGCGGCACCGTCAAACCAAGAGCCTGAAAATCGAAACCGCCCCACAACTTTGTGGGGCGGTTTTTTTCTAGCGCATGAAGCGCAACGGCAATCCCTGACATCCATCATGCAGCCGATTGTCGTGCCACGCAACCTGTCCCGACACCAGCGTCGTACTCACCCGATGCCGAAAGCTGCGACGGGCAAACGGCGTCCACCCGCACTGCGACAGGATCGGTTGTCGTGATACCGCGACACCCTCGGGCTCCGGTTGAATCAATACCAGATCCGCCCAATAACCTTCCCTCAGATAACCGCGATCCGGAATGGCAAACAAATCCGCCACCCGGTGACTGGTCTTCGCCACCAGCGTGGTGATCGGCAGCACGCCATCCGCAACCAGTTCCAACAACGCCGGCAACGCATGTTGCACCAGTGGCAGACCGGACGGCGCCTGTGCATACGAAAGCTGTTTCTCCGCCCAGGTATGCGGGGCGTGGTCGCTGCCGATCACGTCCAGTCGATTGCTCGACAAGGCCAGACGCAGGGCATCGCGATCGGCCTGGCTTTTGATCGCCGGGTTGCATTTGATCTGGTTGCCAAAGTCCGGATAGTCGCGGTCGTCGAACAGCAGATGATGCAGGCAGACTTCCGCCGTGATGCGTTTGTGCGCCAGCGGTTTGTCCTCGAACAGCTCCAGCTCCCGGGCGGTGGTCAGGTGCAGCACGTGCAGGCGAGTGGCATGGCGTTTGGCGAGATCTACCGCCAGCGAAGAGGAGCGATAGCAGGCCTCGGCATTGCGGATCAGCGCATGGGCGTCGGGAGGAAGATGTTCGCCGAACTGCTCGCGCAACCTGGCGGTGTTGGCCTCGATGCTCGGTGTGTGTTCGCAATGGGCCAGCAGGATCGTCGGCACCTCGGCGAACAATCGCTCCAGCGTCTTGGGATCATCCACCAGCATGTTGCCGGTCGACGCGCCCATGAACACTTTGACCCCGGCCACCTCACTCGGGTTGAGTGCCGCGACGGTGTCCAGGTTGTCGTGACTGACGCCGAAGTGAAAACCATAGTTGGCCACCGAGTTGATCGCCGCCCGACGCTTTTTGTCGGCCAGCGCTTCTAGGGTGAGGGTAGCCGGGTTGGTGTTGGGCATGTCCATGAAACTGGTGATGCCACCGGCCACGGCCGCGCGGGATTCAGTGTAGATGCTGCCCTTGGTTGGCGAGCCCGGCTCACGGAAATGCACCTGATCGTCGATCATCCCCGGCAGCAACCATTGGCCGTTGGCGTCGATTTCCAGCGTGGCGTTTTCACCTTCAATGGAGCTAGCGATCTTGACGATGCGACCGTGGCTGACCAGCACATCGGCGTCGAACTCGCGCCCTTCATTCACCAGCCGCGCATTGCGAATCAGCACACTGTTCATGGTTCAGAACTCGTTCTGCAGGGCTTTGTAGCCGCGCACCAGATCGACGTTGGTGCGCGCCACGTCTTCGGAAAACTCCGAGGCGCTGACGCTCACCGGCGGGAATTGCGAGAGGTCGGTGTTCGGCCCGATGCGGGTGGTGGAGGGCACATAGAACGCATCCGGCAGATCCCGGCCATCGACCACCGAGTTGTGCCGCACCACGCAACCGTTGCCGACCACGCAGTTGAACAGCACGCTGTTGAAGCCGATGAACACTCGGTCGCCGACTTTGCACGGGCCATGCACGATCGAGCGGTGGGCGATGGAGCTGAACTCGCCGATGGTCACCGCCGCGCCGGATTTGGAGTGAATAACCACGCCATCCTGGATGTTCGAATTGGCGCCGATGGTGATCGGCTCCATCTCGCCCGAGGCGTCCACTTCATCGGCGCGAATGACGGCGTAGGGGCCGACGAACACGTTTTCGCCGATCACTACTTTGCCGCAGATGATCGCGGTTTTATCGACGTAGGCAGACTCGGCAATTTGCGGCAGATCGCCAGAAGGATTTTTGCGGATCATGGTTGGCTCAGGGCGTCATAAAGAGTGTTGAGGTTGTATTCGAACAGACCGGTGAATGTGCTGGCCGGACCCGAAGCGGCGAGGGCGTCGGAGTACAGTGTGCCGCCGATGTGCGCGCCGCTTTCGTCGGCAATCTGTTTGAGCAGGCGTGCGTCCTTGATGTTTTCCATGAACACCGCTTTGACCTTGGCCTGACGGATCTGGGTGATCAGTGCGGCGACTTCTGCAGCGGAAGGTTCACGTTCGGTGGAAAGACCTTGCGGCGCCATGAAGTCGATCCCGTAGGCTTGGCCGAGATAACCGAAGGCATCGTGGCTGGTGACGATCTTGCGATTGCCCGGCGGCAGGGAACCGAGCTTGGCCTTGGCTTCGGCGAGGAGGGCGTAGATCTGTTTCAGGTAAGCCTTGCTGTTACGTTCGTAGTCGGCTTGGTTCGCCGGGTCGGCTGCGATCAGTGCCTTGGTGATGTTGGCGACGTACAACTCGGTGTTGGCCAGGTTGTGCCAGGCGTGAGGGTCGGGAACGGTCTTGCCGTCCTCATCCAGAGAGCGGGGGATCACGCCGTGGCTGGCGCTGATGACTGTGGCTTTGGTGTCGGTACTGGTCACCAGTCGATCCAGCCAGGGTTCAAAACCCAGCCCGTTTTTCACGATCAGTTTCGCTTTCAGAAGTGCCTTGGCATCGTCGGGCGTCGGTTCGTAGGTGTGGGCGTCAGCGTCCGGGCCGACCATGTTGGTGATCTGGATATGCTCGCCACCGACCTGATGCACCATGTCGGCGAGGATGCTGAAACTGGTGACCACCGGCAGTTTCTCCGCCGCCGACAATGACATCGACAGCATCAGGCTGAACAACACAAGTAGAGCGCGCATCGGGAAACACCTCATTGGGATGTGAGCAGGGGCGGGCGGCGCAGCAGGCCATGAACCGGCCCGAGCACGACGGACAACAGGTAACCGATGCCCGCGACCAGCACGATGGCCGGCCCGCTGGGCAGCGAGTAGTAGAAAGACAGCAACAGACCAAGCCATACCGACAGGCAACCGATCACGGCGGCGATCGCGATCAGGATCGGCAGGCGCCGGCTCCAGAAACGAGAAGCGGCGGCGGGCAGCATCATCAGTCCGACCACCATCAACGCGCCGATGGCCTGAAAACCGATGACCAGGTTGAGCACCACCAGAGTCAGGAACACGCCGTGGGCGATCGGGCCGAGTCGGCTGACGGTGCGCAAAAAAAGTGGGTCGAGGGTGTCGAGCAGGAGCGGGCGGTAGATCAGCACCATGGCCATCAGGCTCAGCAGCGAAACACCCAACATGCCGTTGAGGGTCGATCCGTCGACCGCCAATGCCGAACCGAACAGCAAGTGCAGCAGGTCGAGGCGTTTGCCGGCGATGCCCAGAATCAGCACGCCACTGGCCAGAGAGATCGGGTAGATCGCGGCGAGGCTGGCGTCTTCGCGCAGGCCGGTTCGGCGGGTGATCCATGCGGCGAGTCCGGCCATGCTCAGGCCGGCGCCGAGGCCGCCGAGGGTCAGCGCAGGAAGACTCAGGCCGGCAAACCAGAAGCCCAGCGCCGCACCGGGAAGGATGCCGTGAGCGACGGCGTCACCGATCAGGCTCATGCGGCGCAGGATCAGGAATACACCCAACGGTGCGGTGCTGCACGCCAGCAGCAGACCGCCGAGCAGTGCCCGGCGCATGAACACGAACTCCAGGAACGGTTGCCAGAAATGCGCGGCGCTGAGCATCAGGCCACCTGCACGTTGGGTGTCTGCTGGATCAGTTCGGCACTGGGGCCGAACACGCAGCCGCTGTTTTTGATCAGCAGCGTTTGTGGAATGTGTTGGCGGACGGCGGCGAGGTCGTGGCCCACCATGACCAGTGTTCGGCCTTGCGCATGCCAGGTGTGCAGGTGTTGCCAGAGCAATGCCTGACCCAGTTCATCGAGAGCAGCATGGGGTTCATCGAGCAGCAGCAAAGGCGTGTCGGCCAGACTCAGTCGAGCGAGCAGGGCACGTTGCAGTTCTCCGCCGGAGAGGGCCATTAATGGGCGCTGTTCGAGGCCACTCAAGTGCCAATCTTCGAGTGCCTGGGTGAGGCGTTGTGCGCGCAGTTGGGTGGATAGTCGGCGCCCCCAGAACCCGGCAGCTACCAGTTCCTGAAGGCTGATCGGGAATTGGCGGTCCAGATGCTGTTGCTGGGGAAGGAATGACAAACCGCTTTGGCGCGGAACACCCAATGCGACGGCACCGGCCAAAGGCCTCTGTAGTCCGGCGATGACTTTGAGCAGGCTGCTTTTGCCGCTTCCATTGACGCCGATGATGGCGGTCGAGCTGCCGCGTTCCAGTTGAAGACTCAGCGGTGGCGTGAGCGGTTGGCCGGGTGCGCCCCAACTCAAAGACTGCAGGCGGATCATGCGGTCTCCCGGCGCCAGTGACTTTCAGCGACTGCATCGTGTGCGTGGAGGCTTTCGGCATGGATCACGCGCAGGTGGAACTCGCGGATGCCGGGTGAGCGGCGCAGAGCCAGGTTCAGACGGCGAGCGGCGTCTTCGCAGAACATCAGGTTCTGGCCATTGGCGAGGGCGAAGGCTTGTTCATCGGCGCGTTTCACGGCGGTTTGTACGGCGGTGCCGAGGGCAGCTTCGGCGTCGTTGATGGTCGAGGTCAGCGGCAAACCATCGACGAATTCATCCAGGTGCAGATGCAGTTGTGCGGTGCTGCGCTGGCTGTGGGGCGTTGCGATAATCCCTTGAGTCGAGCCCAGCCAGGCCAGAACCTCGGCATGTTGCAACGGTTTGTTGGCGAAATCGTCGACGAATTGCTGCTGGATCAATTGCCTCGCCAGAGCGGCTGAGCATGGGCAAGTCGAGGAGTAAGCCACCTCGATTTTCAGTTCCACGTGGAACACTGTGTTTTTCAGAGTGGCTGCTATGGTCACCGGATAGGTTTTCCATCCTGCCAATGGGCTGACTAATGCGGGCCTTCTGAGCAGTAAATCGGCATGGATATTCAGATAGGCGGAGTTAGCCAGGCCTTCGTGGCTGTCGAGAAAACGCTGCAAAACCTTCTGCAAAAGTGCGGGGGTGAGGTTTTGCTGTTCCAGCATTTCCAGCGCCAGATACAACCGTGACATGTGAATGCCACGGGCTTCGCCGTCATCGAGGCTGACACCCGCATCGGCTTTTGCTGCCAGGCGTTGGCCCTCGATAAAGACAGGTAGAGCGATGCCACGCATCCCCACCCAATCAAGCGGCAAGGCTTGACGGGCGGCTTGCGCGGCGATATCCGGCAGCGTCAGCGCATTCATGTTCAGTACCATCGTGTTGATTGAATTTGATGTTACATTATAACAATTCAAATCACGATGCCTTTTTCATGAACGGGCTTTCAAATGCACAGACGCCATTTACTTAACCTGATGTTGGCCAGCGCTACCCTGGCTTTTCCATTCAGTGTCAGCGCTACACAAATTCGCAATGCACGCCTCTGGCGGTCGGATGACAAGCTTCGGTTGGTCTTCGATTTGAGCGGGCCAGTGAGCTACAAGACGTTCACACTGAGTGCACCGGATCGTCTGATCATCGACCTGATTGGTGCCAGTTTGAGTGGCGATTTCAGTCAATTGGCGCTTAGCGAAACGGTCATTCGCAGCATCCGTTCCGGACATTTTGGGAAGGGTGATACTCGAATCGTTCTGGATTTGAATCGCCCGGTTCAGCTCAATACCTTCCTGTTGGCGCCTCAGGATGGACAAGGACATCGCCTCGTTCTTGATCTTTTGAGCGATTCAAAGGTGGCAGCGCCAAGCGTTCCACGTGAAACACCGGGGAAAACCAATCATCCAAAACGAGACATTATTGTCGTGGTTGATCCTGGTCATGGCGGCAAAGATCCGGGGGCCGTGGGTGCAAAAGGCGAGCGTGAGAAGGATGTTGTGCTCTCGATTTCACAGCTGCTCGCCCGCCGGTTGAAGCGGGAAAAAGGCTTCGATGTGAAGCTTGTGCGCAATGACGATTTTTTCGTGCCGCTCCGCAAGCGGGTCGACATTGCTCGCCAGCACAAGGCCGACATGTTCATTTCGGTGCACGCAGATGCTGCGCCGCGTCTGACTGCTTCGGGCGCTTCGGTGTACTGCCTGTCTGAAGGTGGTGCGACTTCAGCTACTGCGCGTTTCATGGCTCAGCGGGAAAACGGTGCGGATCTGCTCGGTGCAACCAGCCTGCTGAATCTGAAGGACAAGGATCCGATGCTCGCCGGAGTCATCCTCGATATGTCGATGAACGCCACCATCGCCGCCAGTTTGCAGTTGGGCAGCACGGTGCTGGGGAGTCTGGTGGGCATCACCACGCTGCATCAAAAGCGTGTGGAACAAGCGGGATTTGCGGTGCTGAAGTCACCCGATGTGCCGTCGATTCTGGTGGAAACCGGGTTTATTTCCAACGCGCGGGACAGTCAGCGACTGGTCACCGCTCGCCATCAGCAGGCGGTTGCTGACGGATTGTTTGAAGGGTTGCAGCGTTATTTCCAGAAAAACCCACCGGCCG
This sequence comes from Pseudomonas sp. 91RF, assembly GCF_003576265.1. Classification (NCBI taxonomy): domain Bacteria; kingdom Pseudomonadati; phylum Pseudomonadota; class Gammaproteobacteria; order Pseudomonadales; family Pseudomonadaceae; genus Pseudomonas; species Pseudomonas sp. 91RF. Next base: position 203,831 of record NZ_QWFC01000015.1, on the reverse strand, counting down.
ACAGTTACATCGCCTGGCAGCAGGAGCAGCAACAAGCGCGTGTCTAGCAGCCCGTGAGTCGACTGCAGGTGAATTTCCCGGTGCTTCCGCCGGAGCTGGAGAAGCGGTTGATCGTCGTCCACCCCACCCGGCGGTTGTAGCCGACCCAGGCTTCGCCGTCGGAGGCGATCCCGGTGAAGAACGTCAGTTGCCCGTAAATGCTGTTGGTTTGCGCCCAATAACGTTGGCCGATCTTCTCGAAACCCCGCAAATAAATCGTCTTGCCGGCGGTGTTGACGCTATAGGCGTTGCCATTGGTATCCACGCAGGCCAGCAGGTTGGCGCTGCGTGTGCAGTTGGCGAGCCCCGGGACTTGTGCCCATGCATCGATGGTCAGCAAGGCCAGGCCAAAGAGTGAGCATTTCAGCGCAGTTTTCATGAGATGACCCGACGGCTAGGTGTTTCCAGCTTCCAGCCCTTTGTCATTTCCGGCAAGAAGAAAGTGGATCTTTCATATTGTTATACTATAACATAAACTGAATCGGGCTTTCCGTGGCTCCTGTTTTCAAGCGTCTGCTTCTCTGACTGTCTCGTAGAAGCCCAAGGACGCCTGCCGCCGAGAGCGTTTCTTGCGTTTAGCTACCGTTTGATGAGGTTTACCCCATGTCTTCCCCGCTTCCCGTGACCGTTTTATCCGGCTTTCTCGGCGCCGGAAAAAGTACACTTTTGAATTACGTACTACGTAACAGAGACGATCTGCGTGTGGCGGTGATCGTCAACGATATGAGCGAAATCAATATTGATGGCAGCGAAGTCCAGCGTGATGTCGACCTGAATCGCGCAGAAGAAAAACTCGTGGAGATGAGCAACGGTTGTATCTGCTGTACGTTACGCGAGGACCTTCTGGAAGAGGTCGCAAAACTGGCTCGGGAAGGCCGATTCGATTATCTGCTCATCGAATCCACTGGCATTTCCGAGCCACTGCCGATTGCCGAGACCTTCACCTTCCGCGACGAGCAGGGTCAAAGCCTCGCGGACATCGCTCGCCTCGACACCATGGTCACTGTAGTCGACGGCTTGAATTTCCTGCCTGATTTCCAGGCCGCCGAAAGTCTGGCCTCTCGTGGCGAAATCCTCGGTGAAGAAGATGAGCGCTCGATCACCGATCTGTTGATCGAACAGATCGAGTTCGCCGACGTTCTGCTGATCAGCAAAATCGATCTGATCAGCAGCAGCGAGCGGGAAGAGCTGATGGCGATCCTCAAGCGGCTCAACGCGAACGCCGAGATCATCCCGATGGTGATGGGCGAAGTGCCGTTGGAGAAGATCCTCAACACCCACCGTTTCGACTTCGACCGGGCTGCAACGGCCCCAGGCTGGCTTCAGGAGTTGCGTGGCGCACATGTGCCGGAAACCGAGGAATACGGTATCGTGTCCACGGCTTACCGCGCGCGTCGACCCTTTCACCCTCAGCGTTTTTTCGACTTCATCGACCGGCCCTGGCTGAACGGCAAACTGCTGCGCTCCAAAGGTTTCTTCTGGCTCGCGAGCAAACCCACGGATGCCGGTAGCTGGTCCCAGGCCGGCGGTTTGATGCGCCATGGTTTCGCTGGGCGCTGGTGGCGTTTCGTGCCGAAAAATCAGTGGCCACAGGATCAGGAAAGCACCGCTGCGATCATGGAAAACTGGACCGCTAGCGTAGGAGACTGCCGCCAGGAGCTGGTGTTTATTGGTCAGAACATCGATTTCGCACAACTCAAGTCAGGCCTGGACGACTGCCTGCTGACCGATGCGGAGATGGCGCTTGGTGTAGAAGGCTGGCGATTGCTGGCCGATCCGTTCGGCCCCTGGCATGACGAGGCCGCGTGATGCTGGCCCTCAAACCGCTGCAAAGCAAAACACGTCATCAAGTGCTCGGCCCGACCCCGCAAGCGCTGGCGAGCATCCTGGAAGATGAAATAAACCTCGCTGTCTGGCAGCGGCAACTACCGCTGCATGTCGCCGATTTTGCGAAGTTGTTGGTGTCACTCAACGAGCCTTATGCCGAAGCGCTGAGCCTCGAATTGCACGACGAAGACGCAGAACCAGACCTGACGGGGCTGGCCAGCGGATTCCGTGACCTGGAAGGCTACGAAGGTTTTATCGCCGACTTGAAATGGCTGGTCGGCGCCTTCGCCTGCCTGCTCGGCGCGCGACGGATCGGCCTGCGTTTGCGGGTGCTGGACAAGGCGATGTGCCCGCGTTTTCACGTCGATCATGTGCCCGTACGACTGATTACCACCTACGCCGGTATTGGCAGCGAGTGGCTCAAGGAAGGGGAAATGGATCGCCAGCAACTGGGAAAAGCGCTGGCCGAGCCGCAGGAAAAATCGCGGATTCAGCAACTGGTCAGCGGTGAAGTGGCGTTGCTCAAAGGGGAGAAGTGGCACGGTAACGAAGATTTCGGGCTGGTCCATCGCTCTCCACAACCGGCGCCGGGCGAGCGGCGTCTGATGCTGACCCTGGATTGGCTCGGCTGACGCCTCAAGGCTTGAGCCAGTTGCCCTGGCTCTGGCTCTCGCAGTACGGCTTCAAATACGCCGTGTCGGTGGCTACGCCGTAATAGTGGATATCCTGGCGATAAGGCATATTGGCGACTTGCGCGTTGCTGCACACGCCAAAAGCCCCGGCAGGGCACTGATCGACGTACTGCACGTCGACTTTTTGCCCTGCCAGCGTGGGCTGGCAGAAGCCGTCGTTGAACAGTTTCTCCGGGATGTTGCGGTTCTGCTGGCAGACCTTCACGTCGAGGCGTTCCGCTTGGCTGTGCACCACACAAGCCTGGGCCAGCGCTTCGCCCGACACCAGCGCCAACAGCAATGACCATCCCATCCACCGCATTCCCGACCTCCAGAAAACCTTGATCATGTTGCAGAACATTCCTACCCACGTCATCGCAGGCCCCTTGGGCGCCGGCAAGACCAGCCTGATCCGCCAGCTCATGGCGCAGCGACCGGCCAGTGAGCGCTGGGCGGTGATGATCAACGAGTTCGGCCAGATCGGCCTCGACGCTGCGCTGTTGACCCGGGACGCCGATGGTATCGCACTGGGCGAAGTGGCCGGAGGCTGTTTGTGTTGCGTGAACGGTGCGCCGTTTCAGATCGGGTTGGGACGATTGCTGCGCAAGGCTCAGCCGGATCGCCTGTTTATCGAGCCTTCCGGATTGGGGCATCCGGCGCAGCTACTACGACAACTGAGCGAGGCGCCGTGGCAGGGGGTTCTCGCGGTTCAACCCTGCGTGCTGGTGCTGGACGCCCAGGCACTGGCGGCGGGCAAGGCACTGCCGCCGGCCCAACAGGAGGCGCTCCCGAATGCCGGCCTGCTGGTGTTGAACAAGGGGGAAAACCTCGATGAATCCGAGCGTGAGCGGATCGCCCATCAGTTGCCGTCCGTCAGGCTGATCTGGACGCAACAGGCGTCGTTGCCCTTGAGCAAACTGCCGGGTGTAACAGCTCAAGCGCAAGCGGGTGTGGATAAGTTGATCGTGCCCAAAGGGCTGGCGCAGATGCCGGCCGTCTGGAGCGATCAAGCTTCGCCGATTTGCCTGAGTCAGGCGCAGGAGGGCGGCTGGAGCATCGGCTGGCGCTGGCACCCAAGCCAGACGTTTGACGTGATTCGCATCACTCAGTGGCTTGGGTCCCTGCACTGGCGCCGGGCGAAGCTGATTATCCACAGTCAGGCTGGCTGGGAATCAGCCAATGCCCTGGATAGCGCCAAGCTGGCCTGGCAGCCCAGCGAATGGCGCAAGGATTCGCGGATCGAACTGATATTCGCCCAATCGCAAGTAATCGATGAATTGCAGGCAGGATTGGCCGGCTGTCGGATTCAGGCGGCCTGACTCAAGGCTTCCACTTGGTGTGTTCCTGGCGCCATTGGCTCAGTTCGATGACTTGCGCGCTCGGTTTGGCCACTTCCACCACAGGCGGGGTGTCGTCGAACGGTGCCGGGTAGGGCGCCAGTTCGATCTGCGCGCTATGGGGGCCGAACTGGGTGATGGTGCCGTTGTGGCGAGTTTCGCCGGTCACGGTGAATTCGAAGTTGTAGACCCGGGCCAGACGCCGACGCCCGCTGGCATCCTTGATGAGACCGATCTTCTTCAGCGCCACGTTGCCGTCAAGCAATTCAACGCCGACATTCACGCAATGCTGCTTGACCCGTTCCAGCGCCCGCTCACGCAGGCCATGGTTGTGCCACAGCCAGGCGCCGGCAACGGCGAACAGCATCAGCACGAAAATGTTTTCCAGGGTCAGCATCAACAAGAAACTCCAAAAGTTGGCGTCAGCTTAACTGCGCCGCCGGTCTGTCGTACAGACTGTGTTTCGTCGCATACTGCGCGGCTTGAATTTCAATCGTTTTACGGAAAAACCCGAATGAAACGTACGCCTCATCTGCTCGCCATCCAGTCCCACGTGGTGTTCGGCCATGCCGGCAACAGCGCTGCGGTTTTTCCGATGCAGCGGGTCGGGGTCAATGTCTGGCCGCTCAACACCGTGCAGTTCTCCAACCACACTCAGTACGGCCAGTGGGCCGGAGAAGTGCTGGCGCCGCAGCGGATCCCGGAGCTGGTTGAAGGTATCGCCGCCATTGGGGAATTGGGCAATTGCGACGCGGTGCTGTCCGGCTATCTCGGCAGTGCGGCCCAGGGCCGGGCGATTCTCAGTGGCATCGAGCGGATCAAGGCGGTCAATCCGAAAGCCCTGTACCTGTGCGACCCGGTGATGGGCCATCCGGAGAAGGGTTGCAGCGTGCCGGCCGAAGTCAGCGACTTCCTGCTCGACGAAGCCGCAGCAGTAGCGGACTTCATGTGCCCGAACCAGCTGGAACTGGACAGCTTCTCCGGGCGCAAACCGCAGTCGCTGTTCGATTGCCTGGCGATGGCGCGGGCGCTGCTGGCACGCGGGCCGAAAGCGGTGCTGGTCAAGCATCTGGATTACCCGGGGAAACCGGCGGATGGCTTCGAGATGTTGCTGGTAACGGCTGAGGGCAGTTGGCATCTGCGGCGTCCGTTGCTGGCGTTCCCACGGCAGCCGGTCGGTGTGGGCGACCTGACGTCCGGCCTGTTCCTGGCGCGGGTGCTGCTCGGCGACAGTCTGGTGGCGGCGTTTGAATTCACCGCAGCGGCGGTGCATGAGGTGCTGCTGGAAACCCAGGCCTGTGCCAGTTACGAGCTGCAACTGGTGCGGGCGCAGGACCGGATTGCGCATCCGCGGGTGAAGTTCGAGGCGACGGCGATCAGCCTCTGATACGCGTCGGCTTCAATCGCGAGCAGGCTCGCTCCCACAGAGAAAACATCAACTGTGGGAGCGAGCCTGCTCGCGATAGCGGTCGTCAGATCGCTACAAATCTCAGGCGTCGCCCTTGATTTCCTGATAGCGCTTTTCCAGCTCCTGGCGAATCTGCCGGCGCTGCTGGGCCTGCATGTAGCGGCGTTTGTCTTCGCTGTTCTGCGGCTGCAACGGCGGCACTGCGGCCGGCTTACGCTGATCGTCCACGGCAACCATGGTGAAGAAGCAGCTGTTGGTGTGGCGTACCGAGCGCTCGCGGATGTTCTCGGTCACCACTTTGATGCCGACTTCCATCGAGGTGTTACCGGTGTAGTTGACCGACGCCAGGAAGGTCACCAGTTCGCCGACATGGATCGGCTCGCGGAAAATCACCTGATCCACCGACAGGGTCACCACGTAGCGGCCGGCGTAGCGGCTCGCGCAGGCGTAGGCCACTTCGTCGAGGTATTTGAGCAGGGTGCCGCCGTGGACATTGCCAGAGAAGTTGGCCATGTCGGGGGTCATCAGTACCGTCATCGACAGCTGGGCGTTTCCGGGTTCCATAACGTTCTCACGGGTCAAGGCAGGGTTGCTGGAAGATGCACCTCTGCGGGTGCCTGGTCGCTTTTCAAAACCACCGTTATCGGGACGCCGGGCAACTGGCCGCCGTCACGCCCTGATCGATCTGTTTCCATATATTGCACCGCCTTTCAGCCGGAAGTCGCGGTGTTACCCTGCAAAAGCCCACCCCAAGGGCGATTCCTACACCTAAAGCGGATTTTTACTCAGCTCGCCCAGACGTTTTCAGACGACTGCCGCGAGCATCGTCATTCAAGGAGCCCACGCCATGCATGCCATCAGCTTTATTCAGGATCTGGCAGTGATCATGTTGGTTGCAGGTGTGGTGACCGTGTTGTTCCACCGTTTCAAGCAACCGGTGGTGCTCGGTTATATCGTCGCCGGTTTCATCATCGGCCCGCACACGCCGCCGTTCGGTCTGATCCACGACGAAGAAACCATCAAGACCCTCGCCGAGCTGGGGGTGATTTTCCTGATGTTCTGCCTGGGTCTGGAGTTCAGCCTGCGCAAACTGTTCAAGGTCGGGGCCACGGCGTTCATCGCGGCGTTCCTGGAAATCATCCTGATGATCTGGATCGGTTACGAAATCGGCCGCTGGTTCGACTGGAACACCATGGATTCGCTGTTCCTCGGCGCGATTCTGGCGATTTCCTCGACCACCATCATCGTCAAGGCGCTCAACGACCTGAAGATGAAAAACGAGCGCTTCGCCCAGCTGATCTTCGGTGTGTTGATCGTCGAGGACATTCTCGGCATCGGCATCATCGCCTTGCTGTCGAGCATCGCGGTCAGCGGCACGGTGAGCTCCGGCGAAGTCTTTTCCACGGTCGGCAAGCTGTCGTTGTTCATGATCGTCGCGCTGGTCATCGGCATTCTGCTGGTACCGCGATTACTGGCCTATGTGGCGAAGTTCGAAAGCAACGAGATGCTGCTGATCACCGTGCTCGGGCTGTGCTTCGGCTTCTGCCTGTTGGTAGTCAAGCTTGAGTACAGCATGGTGCTCGGCGCGTTCCTGATCGGCGCGATCATGGCCGAGTCACGGCAATTGCTGAAGATCGAGCGCCTGATCGAGCCGGTCCGCGACCTGTTCAGTGCGATCTTCTTCGTTGCCATCGGCCTGATGCTCGATCCGATGATCCTTCTGCAATACGCGTGGCCGATTGCGGTGATTACCGTCGCCGTGGTGCTGGGCAAGATGTTGTCCTGCGGCCTTGGGGCCTTTATCGCCGGCAATGACGGACGCACCTCACTGCGAGTCGGGATGGGTCTTTCGCAGATTGGCGAGTTCTCCTTCATCATCGCCGCGCTGGGCATGACGCTGCAGGTGACCAGCAACTTCCTCTATCCGGTGGCCGTGGCGGTTTCGGTCATCACCACGTTGCTGACGCCATACCTGATCCGCGCCGCCGATCCACTGTCGATCAAGCTGTCCGCCGCCATGCCGCAGCGTCTCGGGCGGGTGTTCGGGATGTATGGCGAATGGCTGCGCAGCATTCAGCCGCAGGGCGAGGGTGCGATGCTGGCGTCGATGATCCGGCGGATTCTGCTGCAGGTCGGGGTCAATCTGGCGCTGGTGATTGCGATCTTCTTTGCCGGCGCGTTCTTTGCCGGGCGCCTCTCGACCTGGCTGCAGGACTGGATCAGCGATCCGAGCTGGCAGAAGGCGTTGATCTGGGGTGGGGCGTTGCTGTTGTCACTGCCGTTCCTGATTGCGGCCTATCGCAAGCTCAAGGCGCTTTCTATGCTGCTCGCGGAGATGGGCGTGAAGCCGGAGATGGCGGGGCGTCACACACAGCGAGTGCGCCGGGTGATCGCCGAAGTGATTCCGATCCTCTCGCTGCTGGTGATTTTCCTGCTGCTGGCAGCCTTGTCGGCCAGTATCCTGCCGACCAACAAGTTGCTGGTGCTGGTCGCCGTGGTCGCGGCCGCCGTGGCGGCGCTGCTCTGGCGCTGGTTCATCCGGGTTCACACGCGGATGCAGGTGGCCCTGCTGGAAACCCTCGACAACCACAAGGAATCGTCGGGGCACTGACCCGGCGGGGCGGCTGGGGAATCAGCTCTCCAGCCAGACGTCCCGGGCCCAGTGCCAGACCGATTCCCAGGACTCTTCGGTGATCAGCTCTTCTTCGCCGGACCACAGCACCACGGTGCCGTCTTCTTCGACGCAGTAGTAGTTGTCGCCGTCCTGGCAGATCGGGATCAGGTCGCGCGGTACACCGGCGTCCCAGGCATTGGCGGCTACATCCGGCAGGTAGGTGTGGGACTGCGGGTCGGTGACGGTCACCGGCTCCAGGCTGCCGTAAACAACGTCGCTGACGGTTAGCAAAAATTCTTTGAAGACGAACGGGATGTTGATGAAGAGTTCTTCTTCGACTTCCACTAACTGGTCTTCGTCGGGCAACTCCAGGGGAACCGGCACGGGTTCGTTGGCTTCGCGCAGTTGTTCGATGATTTCTTCCACGTCCGGGATCCTCTTGCTTGAATGGCGCGGTTTATATGGGCCGGTTTATACAGTAGCTCGCTATAGATGCAACCGCGAAATAGAAAACCCCGGCCGAGGCCGGGGTTTTTATTGCAGCGGGTAAATCGTCGGAGGTGATCAGCCGTTCTGGCGGATACCGGCGACCAGCCAAGGCTGGTTGTCGCCCTGTGGACGTTCCATGTTCCAGCTTTCGCTGAACACTTCGCCCTGGTCGAAACGCGAGGTTTTCGACACGCCGGTGAAGGTCAGGGTCGCGATGGTCTTGTCCGCACGATCATCCACGCCATCCAGTTGTACCTGGAGGTTGTCGATGTAGGTGGACTGGAAACCGTCGCCCAGATCCGCACGCTCACGCTTGAGGAAGTCGAGCATTTGCGGGGTCACGAACTCGGCGATCTTGTCCATTTCGTTGGCATCCCAGTGCTGCTGCAGCGCCTGGAAGTGGCTGCGGGCGGCTTCGAGGAAGCGCTGCTCGTTGAACCAGGCCGGTGCGTTGATTACCGGACGGGCGGCAGCCGGAGCGGCCGAACCACCGAAGATCGAACCCATGGCGGCAGGTTTCTGCTCAAACACTTCACGCTGCATCGGCGCACCGGCCGGCGCGAACTGCTCCTGCTGCTTGCGGCGACGAGCGGCGATGAAGCGGAAGATCACGAACGCGATCACGGCCATGATCAGGATGTCGAAGATCTGCATGCCCTGGAAGCCGCCGCCCATGAGCATGGACGCCAGCAGGCCGCCGGCAGCGATGCCGGCCAGAGGGCCGAGCCATTTCGAAGCGCCGCCAGCCTTGGCAGCAGCGCCTGCGGCACCGGCAGCACCAGCGGTCGCAGCAGCGCCGCCCATGCCTGGGGAAGAAGGAGCCATCTGGCTGGTCTGGTGCGTCGGCGCAGCGCCGGCGCTTTTGCCACCACCGAAGCGCTTGGCGTTGGCGTCGAGGCTCATCGTCAGGCCGATGCACAACGCCATGGCGATGCTAAGAAAACGTTTCATAAAGGGAATTCCCGTTTGTGGAGACACGCGCGCCATGTTGCACAGCTGAAGTGTCACTGGCTAGCGAGAGAGTGTTTCGGGCTTTTGCCTGACAGGTTACGTTCAGCTCGGTCGAGGCAATAAGGCTATGTACTTTTGTCTGTAGGAAAAGGATGCAGGTTCAGTGGGAAATGGATCAGCGTCGAAACGCCAACATCACCACGCCTGCGGTGATCAGACCAATGCCGCCCCATTGGCGCAGGTCGAGCTTCTCGCCCAGCAGAATCACGCCGAGCACCGCCACCAGCACCACACTGAGCTTGTCCACCGGAGCGACCAGCGAGGCCGGCCCGACTTTCAAGGCGCGGAAATAGCACAGCCAGGAAGCCCCGGTACCCAGCCCCGACAACAGCAGGAACAGATAGCTTTTGGCAGAGATCGATCCCAGAGACTGATATTGGCCCGTGGCGTACAAAATCAAGGCCAGACTGACGAGTACCACGATGGTGCGCAGCAGGGTGGCGAAGTCGGAGTTGACGTTTTCGATGCCGACCTTGGCGAAGATTGCCGTCAATGCGGCGAAGGTGGCCGAGAGCAGGGCCCAGAATGTCCAGGAGGAAAAGAAGCCAGAGCCCATGGATGTTGTCCTGTCGGTAAGGGTTGCATGAATCCATGTGGGAGCGAGCCTGCTCGCGATGGCTGCACCGTGGTTTATCAGATAAACGCGGCGCTCCAATTCGCGAGCAGGCTCGCTCACACAGAACAGCAGAGCCGGCGTTTAGATGGCTTCCAGCTTCGCGTAACCCAGCATCAGCCACTTGCTGCCTTCGCTGAAGTTCACTTGCACCCGGGCCTGGGCGCCGGCGCCCTCGAAGTTGAGGATCACGCCGTCGCCAAAGATCGAGTGCCGCACAGCCTGGCCGAGGCTCAGCCCGGTATCCGGGATCTCGCTGCCGCTGAACAGGTTGCTGCCGCTCATCGACTGATTGCCGCCGAACGGTCGGCTGACGCTGTTCGACAGGCGCACTTCCTGAATCAGGCCTTTCGGCACTTCCCGTACGAATCGCGACACCTTGTTGTAGGTTTCGCTGCCGTACAGGCGTCGGGTTTCAGCGTAGGTCATCACCAGGTTCTGCATGGCCCGGGTGATGCCGACGTAAGCCAGGCGACGCTCCTCTTCAAGACGTCCCGGTTCTTCCAGGCTCATCTTGTGCGGGAACAGGCCTTCTTCCATGCCCACCAGGAACACATAAGGGAATTCCAGGCCCTTGGCGCTGTGCAGGGTCATCAACTGAATGCTGTCTTCGTGCTCGTCGGCCTGAGTGTCGCCGGCCTCCAGCGACGCGTGGCCGAGGAACGCCGCCAGCGGCGTCAGGTCTTCGTCTTCTTCGGTGTTCTCGAAGTTGCGCGCGGCGCTGACCAGTTCCTCAAGGTTTTCCACCCGGGCCTGGCCTTTCTCGCCTTTTTCCGCTTCGTGGTAGGCGATCAGCCCGGATTGCTCGATGACGGTCTGGGTCATCAGGTGCAGCGGCATCTCGGCGCATTTGGCGGCGAGGTTCTCGATCAGTTCGATAAACGCACCGAGGGCGCCGGCCGCACGACCGGTCAGGCCTTTGTTGGCCACCAGCTGGCGCATGGCTTCCCACATCGACACATCACTGTGGCGCGCATGTTCACGGATGGCTTCGACGGTCTTCTCGCCGATGCCGCGAGCAGGAACGTTGATCACCCGCTCCAGCGCCGCATCGTTGCCGCGACCTTCCAGCAAACGCAGGTAGGCCATGGCGTTTTTGATTTCAGCCCGCTCGAAGAATCGTTGGCCACCATAGATGCGGTACGGAATGCGCTCGCGCAGCAAGGCTTCTTCGAGAACGCGGGATTGGGCATTGGAGCGGTAGAGAATCGCGATATCGCTGCGAGCCAGGCCGGTTTTCAGCGCGCTTTCGATGGTTTCGACAACGTAGCGTGCTTCATCGTGTTCGTTGAACGCGGCGTACAGGTTGATCGCTTCGCCGTCGCCGCCGTCGGTCCACAGTTCCTTGCCCAGGCGCCCGGTGTTGTTGGCGATCAGGGCGTTGGCGGCTTTCAGGATGCCGGCGGTGGAGCGGTAGTTCTGCTCCAGACGGATGGTCACGGAATCCGGGAAGTCGGAGGAATACTGGTGGATGTTCTCGATTTTCGCGCCGCGCCAGCCATAGATCGACTGGTCGTCGTCGCCGACCACCATCAGGCTGTCGCCGCCCTTGCCCAGCAGACGCAGCCAGGCGTACTGCACGGCGTTGGTGTCCTGGAATTCGTCCACCAGAATGTGGCGGAAACGCTTCTGGTAGTGGGCCAGCAGGCCCGGATGGTCGCGCCACAGGTCAAGGGCGCGCAGCAGCAGTTCGGAGAAATCGATGACGCCGGCGCGCTGGCAGGCCGCCTCGTAGGCTTCATAGATGCCGCGCATGGTGGCCAGGTACAGATCGCCGCTGGCCTGAATGTGCTGCGGACGCAAGCCTTCGTCTTTCTGCCCGTTGATGAACCACTGGGCCTGGCGGGCCGGCCAGCGCTGTTCGTCCAGCCCCAGCTCGCGGATCACCCGCTTGACCAGACGCTGCTGGTCATCGCTGTCGAGGATCTGGAAGGTCTGGCTCAGCCCGGCTTCCTGCCAGTGCGCCCGCAACAGGCGGTGTGCCAGACCGTGGAAGGTACCGACCCACATGCCGGCCGGGTTGATCCCCAGCAATTGCTCGATGCGGTGACGCATCTCGGCAGCAGCCTTGTTGGTGAAGGTCACCGACAGGATCGAGTGGGGCGAGGCGTTTTCGACCTGGATCAACCAGGCGATACGGTGCACCAGCACTCGGGTCTTGCCTGAGCCGGCACCGGCCAGGACCAATTGACGACCAACGGGAGCCGCTACGGCCTGGCGTTGGGCATCGTTGAGGGAGTTCAGCAGAAGGGAGAGATCATCGCGCATCGGGGCATTCTAGGGTGCGCCGCAGGCCCGGGCAAACCGAGCTTTGCATTAGCCGATGAAAGCACTGCCGATGACGACCGGTCGGTCACCGGCTACAGGCGTTGGCCCGCCTGGCGTCGGGGCTTTTGCGGGTGACGGGAGGTCGAAAAGTTTCGGCGAAATTATGATCTGGAGCAGTTTGGCAAGTGGTTGGGCTTGTGTATGCTCCGTCCACGTTTCCGGGCGCATGCTCACACTTATAAGAACAAGAACGTTGCCTATGACCCTCAGCTTCGACCTGTCGGGCCCCTCTGTGGAACCCCGGGTGATCCGCAAGCATTACGCCACCCAGATGGCGGTCGAGCGCACGCGCCTTCTTTATCAGGGTTCGCTGTTGCCCACCCTGTTCATGTTGATCAATGGTCTGGTCTGCGCCGGTCTTCTCTGGAGCCCGCAGCGTTATTTCGTGGTCAGCGTCTGGCTGGTGTGGCTGTTGTCGCTGGTGGCATTGCGGGTGATTCAGGTCGCTGCGTTCGATTCAGCGATCCCCGACCGCCAGGCCCAGCCGATCTGGGGCCGGATGTTCCTGCTCGGTTCGACCATGACCGGCCTGACCCTGGCCGGCGCCGGCATCGCCCTGGTCCCCGCCGACAATTTCATGCAGCAGGCCTGGGTGTTCGGCCTGATCGGTGCCGCGACCCTGTCGGCCAGCGTGGCCTACGCCGTGAGCATTCCGGCCTTCCTCTCCTTTACCTTGCCGTGTCTGTTGCCGGCCATTGGCTATCTGTTCTGGGGCGGTGACGAACTGGCGCGGGGCTGGGGCTGGCTCGGGCTGATCCTGCTCGGCTCCCTGAGTGTGGTGGCGTGGCAGGTCAACAGGCTGATCGACCGTGGTTTGCTGCGACGCTTCCAGAATCAACATCTGATCGAACATCTGCAACAAGCCCAATCTCGCAGCGAACTGCTCAATCAGGCGTTGGCGAAGGAAATCGAACAGCGCCGCTGTGCTGAAGCAAAGTTGCGCGAAGCCCAGGTCGAACTGGAGGACCGGGTGGCCCAGCGCAGCCGCGAACTGGATGCCGCCAACCAGGCCCTGAGCAAAAGCGAAGCGCGCCTGGCCCTGGCGTTGAAGGCCAGTGAACTGGGGCTGTGGGACTGGAACCTGCAGACCGATGAAGTTCACCACACGCAGATTCAGGAACTGTTCGGCCTTGATCCGGAATACGTCACCGGGTTGCTCCGGCATCTGCGGCCCCGGCTGCACCCGGAAGATGTGCCACCGCTTAAACGGGCGTTGATCGAGCACTTGAAGGGGCGCACCGAGGATTATCAGATCGAGTACCGCGTGCGCCATGGCGACGGTCACTGGGTCTGGATCGAGGACCGTGGCCGTGCGGTGGAACGCGACGACAGCGGGCGGGTGATCCGCATGGTCGGCACCCGCCGCGACATCAGTGTCAGCAAAAGTCTGGAGGCCCAGCAGCAGTTGGCGGCTACGGTGTTCGAAGCGGCCAGCGAAGGCATCGTGATTCTCGATCCGAACTATTCGCTGATCGCCATCAATCAGGCCTTCAGCCGGGTTACCGGTTACGACATCGACGACATGCTCGGGCGCAATGTCGTCGAACTGCCGTGCAGTCGTGACGCCCGGCGGCATTACATCGCGATCCGCCACGCGCTGGAGCAGCACGGCAGCTGGCAGGGCGAACTGGTGGAGACCCGCAAGAACGGCGAGCTCTATCCACAGTGGCTGCAATTGAATGCGGTACGCGACAGTCGGGGAAATGTAAGTCATATCGTCGGCTTCTTCGCCGATTTGTCGGCAAGACGCGAATCCGAAGAGCGTATGCGTTATTTGACGCACTACGACGAACTCACCGGTCTGGCCAACCGTTCGCTGTTCCGCGAGCGCCTGCACGAAGCCCATCAGCGTGTACGGCAGGGCGGGCGGCGGAGTCTGGCGCTGCTGCACATCAATCTGGATCGCTTCAAGTTGCTCAACGACAGCCTCGGTCATGAGATAGCCGACCAGTTGCTGCAGAAAATGTCGCGGCGTCTGGTCAGTGCCTTGCCGGAAGCCGACACCATCGCCCGGTTATCCGGCGACGAGTTCGCGGTGCTGTTCGATGCCTACGGCAACCTGTCGAGTCTGGCGCGGGTTGCCACGCGGCTGTCGGCCAAGCTGCGCCTGCCGCTGACGGTGGAAGGGCATGAGCTGGTGGTCAGCGCCTCGATGGGCATCAGCATGTTGCCGGACAACGCCCGGGAGATTTCCGCGCTTGTCAGTCAGTCGAACATGGCGATGCAACATGCCAAACACCTGGGCGGCAACAACTTTCAGTTCTACACCGACAGCCTGCAAGCCAGCACGCTGGAACGTCTGCAACTGGAAAACCAGCTGCGCAAAGCCATCGAGGACAAGCAGCTCAACGTCTTCTATCAACCGAAACTGTGCCTGGCGACCGGCCGTCTCAACGCTGCCGAAGCGCTGGTGCGCTGGGATCATCCGACCATGGGCCGAGTGCCTCCAGGAGACTTCATCGGTCTGGCCGAAGAGACGGGACTGATCGGGCCGATCGGCGAATTCGTGCTGCGTCAGGCCTGTTGGCAGGCCTGCGAATGGCAGCGGCAGGGGCTGGAGCCGATCCGGGTTTCGGTGAACCTGTCGGTGCATCAATTGCGTCAGGGCAAACTGGTCAGTCTGGTGCGCCAGGTGCTGGAGGAAACCGGGCTGGCTCCGCACTACCTCGAACTGGAACTGACCGAAAGCCAGCTGCTCGACAGCGTCGAGCACATCATCGCCACCTTCCAGCAACTGCGGGACTTGGGCGTGAAACTGGCGATCGACGATTTCGGCACCGGTTATTCGTCGCTGAGCTATCTGAAGCGGATTCCGGTGGATTACGTGAAGATCGATCAAGCCTTTATCCGCGGGTTGGGGGAGGGTAGCGAGGACGCGGCGATCACCCGGGCGATCATTGCGATGGCTCATGGGTTGTCGCTGAAAGTAGTGGCAGAGGGCGTCGAGCGGCCGGAGCAGCTTGAGTTCCTGAAGGCCGAAGGCTGCGACGAGGTGCAGGGGTATCTGATCAGCCGTCCGGTGGAGGCAGCCGGTCTGGCTGGCTTGTTGGGCCGGCAGGCAAATCCCCGTTAAAGGGCTACATACAGTGCATGTCGCCTGATCCGGGGCGATCCAGTTACGCATTGAGCAGGCAAAAAGCCAATTCATGTAGTATAACTACAAGCTTGCTACATCCCCGGCTTCTGGCCAAAGCACATCTTTCCATAACAAGAGTCCAGCCCCTTGAATCTGCTGCAACACATCGCCCAGTCACGTCACCTGTTACGCAAGTCGGAGCTCAAGGTCGCCGACCACGTGCTGCTTGACCCTGCGGCAGTGATGCACAGTTCCATGGCCGATCTGGCCCACAGCGTCGGCATCAGCGAGCCGACCATCGTGCGCTTCTGCCGTGCCATCGGCTGTTCCGGTTTTCAGGATCTCAAGCTCAAGCTCGCGCAAAGCCTCGCGGCCGGCGCCAGTTTTGGTCAGTTCGCAATCCATGAAGACGATTCCGTCGCTGACTACAGCCTGAAGATTTTCGACACCACGTTGCACACGCTGATGGAGGTTCGCGAGAAGCTCGATCCGCTGGAGTTGCAGCGTGCGGTGACGTTGATGTCCCAGGCCCAGCGTGTCGAGTTCTACGGTTTTGGTGCGTCGGGCGCGGTGGCGGCGGATGCGCAGCACAAGTTCTTCCGTCTGCTGCTGACGGCGGCGGCCTATTCCGATCCGCACATGCAGGCGATGTCGGCGGTGACCCTGAAGCCGACCGACGTGGCGATCTGCATTTCCCAGTCCGGCCGTTCCAAGGACTTGCTGATCACCGCCAACCTCGTTCGCGAGAGCGGTGCGTCGCTGATCACCTTGTGCCCGAGCCAGACGCCGCTGGCCGAACTGTCGACCGTCAACCTGGCGATCGATGTACACGAAGACACCGAAATCTACACGCCGCTGACCTCGCGTATCGCCCACCTGGTGGTGATCGACGTGCTGGCCATGGGCGTGGCCATGGCGCGCGGGCCGAGCCTGGTCAACCACCTCAAGAGCGTCAAGCGCAGCCTGCGCAGCTTGCGGTTGTCGCCAAAATCGGTGAAAGCGCTGGACGACTGAAAGTCATGGGGTGAAGGCAATCTTCATCTGCCTGTAACCCCGTCGAAGCCAAACCGTCATCGCCCGCGCCTATCGTGAAACTCCCGTACTCGCCTTGGGAGACTCGAAATGGCTCAGCCTTACGAAGAACGCAACAGCGCCGCGAAAACCCGTCGTCAGCAGGAAGACCAGCGCCGCATGGAATTCCGCCGCGCCATCGAAGATCGCTTCGAACTTCGTCAGCTTCAGACCGAAATCAGCGATTTTCCCGAGGACATCGAACTCAACTACTGGCAGGCAGCTCCCGCAGCTTCCCGTCGAAGCGCTCAACCAGCGCGCTGATCTGCACCCGTTCGCTGCGGATAAACGCCAGGAAGGCGTGCGCCACCGGTGACAGGCGCTTGGCCTTGGCCTGCACCAGGCACCAGCTGCGAAACAGCGGCAACTCTTCGACCGGTAGCTCCACCAGGCCGCCGGTCGCCAGCTCCAGGTTCAGGGCGTGGCGCGTCAACATTGCTACGCCCAGACCCGCCAAAACGCACTCGCGCTGAGCTTCAGCCGACGCCACTTCCTGGGTCTGGGTGAAGTGCACGCGTTTTTCCTTGAAGTATTCCTCGCAGGCCAGCCGCGTTCCCGAACCGGGTTCGCGAATCAGCAAGGTGTAAGGCTCAAGATCCTGCAGGCGCAGCGGTCCCATGTGTGCCAGCGGATGGTCCGGTCGGGCGGTTGCCACGATCGGATTGTTGAGGAAGGGGAGGAACTCCAGGCCCATGTCCTGCGGCACCATCGACATGATCACCAGATCGTCGCGGTTGTCGGAGAGGCGGCGGATGACCTGGCCGCGGTTGACCACCGTCAATTGCAGGTTCACCTCCGGATGCTGGCGCTTGAAGGCTGCAAACAAGTGCGGCACGAAGTATTTGGCGCTGGATTCCACCGCCAGTTTCAATTGGCCCTGCAAGGATCCCTGCATGTCTGACAGCTGCATGTCGAGGTTTTCCAGACGGCCGAAGATGTCGCGGCTGGCACGCTGGAGTGCTTCGGCCGCCTCGGTCATGTAGAGTTTTTTGCCGACGTAATCGAACAGCGGCTGCCCGATCAGCTCTTCAAGCTGACGAATCTGTAGGCTGACGGCCGGTTGTGTGAGAGACATTTCCTCGGCTGCGCGGCTGTAGGAGCGTAAATCACACACTTCGTTGAAGATCTGCAATTGACGCAATGTCATACGCATCAAGGACTTACGCATTTTCTACCGACTCTGGCCGCTGGCTGGTGCAATGACTATAAGTCTTTACTTATACCTGACCCAATTTTTATTCATTTTTGTTAATCCCTTGTGAGCGCTAGTGTGAAGCCGCGACCAGATTGAAACATTTGGTCACGCGTCGACCTGGGTCTAGCAGGTCGTGGGTACCACCGGCTCAAGGGAACCTCCAAGTGATAACAAAGATCCTGATCGCCAACCGTGGTGAGATTGCCGTACGAATCGTGCGTGCGTGCGCCGAGATGGGCATTCGCTCGGTTGCGATTTTTTCCGACGCCGACCGCCATGCCTTGCATGTGAAGCGTGCGGACGAGGCCCACAGCATTGGTGCCGAGCCGCTGGCCGGTTACCTGAACCCGCGCAAGCTGGTGAACCTGGCGGTGGAAACCGGTTGCGATGCATTGCACCCTGGCTACGGTTTCCTTTCGGAAAACGCCGAACTGGCAGAGATCTGCGCCGAACGCGGGATCAAATTCATCGGCCCGTCGGCGGAAGTCATCCGCCGCATGGGCGACAAGACCGAAGCGCGCCGCAGCATGATCAAGGCCGGTGTGCCGGTCACGCCGGGCACTGAAGGCAATGTCTCGGGCATTGAAGAAGCGTTGAGCGAGGGCGACCGCATCGGTTACCCGGTGATGCTCAAGGCCACCTCCGGTGGTGGCGGTCGCGGTATCCGTCGCTGCAACAGCCGCGAAGAACTCGAACAGAATTTCCCTCGGGTCATTTCCGAAGCCACCAAGGCCTTCGGTTCGGCGGAAGTGTTCCTGGAAAAATGCATCGTCAATCCGAAGCACATCGAAGCGCAGATCCTCGGCGACAGCTTCGGCAATGTGGTGCACCTGTTCGAGCGTGACTGCTCGATCCAGCGCCGCAACCAGAAGCTGATCGAAATCGCCCCGAGCCCGCAGCTGACCCCGGAACAGCGCGCCTACATCGGCGATCTGTCGGTGCGCGCGGCCAAGGCTGTGGGCTACGAGAATGCCGGCACCGTGGAGTTCCTGCTCGCCGAGGGCGAGGTGTACTTCATGGAGATGAACACCCGGGTGCAGGTGGAACACACCATCACCGAAGAAATCACCGGGATCGACATCGTCCGTGAACAGATCCGCATCGCCTCTGGCCTGCCGTTGTCGGTGAAACAGGAAGACATCCAGCATCGCGGTTTTGCGTTGCAGTTCCGGATCAACGCCGAAGACCCGAAAAACAACTTCCTGCCGAGCTTCGGCAAGATCACCCGTTACTACGCCCCCGGCGGCCCGGGCGTGCGGACCGACACGGCGATCTACACCGGCTACACCATTCCGCCGTTCTACGACTCGATGTGCCTGAAACTGGTTGTGTGGGCATTGACCTGGGAAGAGGCGATGGACCGTGGCCTGCGCGCCCTCGACGACATGCGTCTGCAAGGTGTGAAGACCACCGCCGCGTATTACCAGGAAATCCTGCGCAACCCGGAATTCCGTAGCGGCCAGTTCAATACCAGCTTCGTTGAAAGCCACCCTGAACTGACCAACTACTCGATCAAGCGCAAACCCGAAGAGCTGGCCCTGGCCATCGCCGCCGCCATTGCCGCCCACGCAGGCCTGTGAGGAATAGAACAATGACTAAAAAGATTTTCGTAACCGACACCATCCTGCGCGACGCCCACCAATCGCTGCTCGCCACCCGCATGCGCACCGAAGACATGCTGCCGATCTGCGACAAGCTGGACAAGGTCGGCTACTGGTCGCTGGAAGTCTGGGGCGGTGCGACGTTCGACGCCTGCGTACGCTTCCTGAAAGAAGACCCGTGGGAGCGCCTGCGCCAATTGCGCGCCGCGCTGCCCAACACCCGTCTGCAAATGCTCCTGCGCGGGCAGAACCTGCTGGGCTACCGTCATTACAGCGATGACGTGGTCAAGGCGTTCGTCGCCAAGGCTGCGGTCAACGGCATCGACGTGTTCCGCATCTTCGACGCGATGAATGACGTGCGTAACCTGCGCGTGGCCATTGAAGCGGTGAAAGCTGCCGGCAAGCACGCTCAGGGCACCATCGCCTACACCACCAGTCCGGTGCATACCATCGACGCATTCGTGGCCCAGGCCAAGCAGATGGAGGCCATGGGTTGCGACTCGGTGGCGATCAAGGACATGGCCGGCCTGCTGACCCCGTACGCCACCGGTGAGCTGGTCAAGGCCCTCAAGGCCGAGCAATCGCTGCCGGTGTTCATCCACTCCCACGACACCGCCGGTCTGGCCGCGATGTGCCAGTTGAAGGCCATCGAAAACGGTGCCGACCACATCGATACCGCCATCTCCAGCTTCGCCTGGGGCACCAGCCACCCGGGCACCGAGTCGATGGTCGCCGCTCTCAAGGGCAGCGAGTTCGACACCGGTCTGAACCTGGAGCTGCTGCAGGAAATCGGTCTGTACTTCTACGCCGTACGCAAGAAGTACCACCAGTTCGAAAGCGAATTCACCGCTGTCGACACCCGCGTTCAAGTCAACCAGGTACCGGGCGGGATGATTTCCAACCTGGCCAACCAGTTGAAAGAGCAGGGCGCGCTCAACCGCATGAATGAAGTGCTGGCGGAGATCCCACGCGTACGTGAAGACCTCGGCTTCCCGCCGCTGGTGACCCCGACTTCGCAGATCGTCGGTACTCAGGCGTTCTTCAACGTGCTGGCCGGCGAGCGTTACAAGACCATCACCAACGAGGTGAAGCTCTACCTGCAAGGCGGCTACGGCAAGGCGCCGGGCACCGTGAACGAGAAGCTGCGTCGCCAGGCCATCGGTAGCGAGGAAGTGATCGATGTACGCCCGGCCGATCTGCTCAAGCCGGAAATGACCAAGCTGCGTGCCGACATCGGCGCCTTGGCCAAGTCCGAAGAAGACGTGCTGACCTTCGCCATGTTCCCGGATATCGGCCGCAAGTTCCTCGAAGAGCGTGCTGCCGGCACTCTCACCCCGGAAGTGCTGCTGCCGATCCCGGAAGCGGGCAAGGTGGCTTCGGCCGGTGGCGAAGGCGTGCCGACCGAATTTGTCATCGACGTTCACGGCGAAACCTACCGCGTGGACATCACCGGTGTCGGCGTCAAGGCTGAAGGCAAGCGTCACTTCTACCTGTCCATCGACGGCATGCCGGAAGAAGTGGTGTTCGAACCGCTCAACGAATTCGTCGGTGGCGGCAGCAGCAAGCGCAAGCAAGCTTCGGCACCAGGTCACGTCAGCACCACCATGCCGGGCAACATCGTCGATGTGCTGGTCAAGGAAGGCGACACCGTCAAGGCGGGCCAGGCTGTGCTGATCACCGAAGCGATGAAGATGGAAACCGAAGTCCAGGCCGCGATTGCCGGCAAGGTCACTGCCATTCATGTTGCCAAGGGCGACCGGGTGAACCCGGGTGAAATCCTGATCGAGATCGAAGGCTGAGATAACGGCCTCGATACAACGCTTTAAACCTCGGGGGGGCATGTGCTCCCCTTTTTTTGCTCGCAGTTTTCAGATGAACGCCGCCCCGCAGGAGCGGCGTTCAGGACATCAGAACGCCATTCGCCACTGGCCCGATACGCCATGGCTACGGCTGTCGGTACCGATCTCTCCGGACAGACCGAAACCCAATGTGTGGCTGTTCGTGACCGCAAGATCCAGCCCGGTGTCGAGTTTCAGGCTGTTGCGATCCAGTTCGGCGCCGTAAACGGTGTAGTCATGACCGCCCTTGGCCAGCCGTTGGCGGGTGCTGGTGTAGGTTTCGCCGTAAACGTGTTTCCACCCCACGCTGAATCGTGGCGTGAGGCGCATCCCGTTATCCAGCGTGCTGACTTTCGCCATGCGCAGGCCCAGGGTGGTATTGAGGTTGCCCTGGGATTGAGCATGAACTTTGAGCGCCGCAGCCCCACCTTTCTCGGTGTAGCCGTCACGCTGGTAGTGTTGGTAGCCGAGGCCGGCAAACGGCTCGATGCTGACGTTGGCCCGACCAAGGTTGTACCCCGACTCGATGAACACTTGCCGGGTGTTGGCGTGGTAGCTGCCCTTGAGCCGGTCATGGAAGCGACCGAACGCGACTTCGCGACGGGTGCTGCCGTCATGACTGCTCCAGGTTGCGCCGAGCCGAAGTGACAGCGGGCCCGTCTGGCGCAAGGCGTAAGCGCCGAGGTGCCAGCTGTCGAGATCGCCGTCCAGTTCCTTGCTGTCCATGCGCGTGTCGGAGGTGCCGCCCATCAAGCCCACACGCCATTCCTCAGTAACGCGCCAGTCCGTACCCAGCAGCAATCCTTTGGTGGAGTGCTGCATGGGTTCCACATCGCGATCCAGTTTGCCGCCATGGCCGAGGGCTTGCAGCCAGACCCTGCCGCTGTCTGCGTTTCCGGCCGCGTGACGTGGAGTGTTTCCCTGAGCATCATGGATGTCATCGAGTTGATGCATGGCCGACAGCAGGCTGGCGCTGACCGGTGTGACACTGCTCAAGGTTGCCTTGACGAGATTGGCATTGCTGCCGCCTGCCAGTTGATCGTAGGCGAGGGCGGCAGTGGTTTGGTCGGCAGCGAGCAGGGCTTCGATGGCTGCATTGCCGGCGGATGGAGGGGAATCCGTTGACGGTGGCTGGTCAACCACCTGGGCTAGTTGGGCTGCGGGCGTTTCGGCCAGAACCGGTTCCGGTAAGGACATTGGTTTTTCGATGCTTTCTTCGAGCGCGCTGCCGCTCTCGGTCGTGGCGACTTTGTTGGATGTGGGAGCGGGTACTGCCGGAATCTCAGTACTGACGGGGATTGTTCCTGGTGGCGGAGAGATCCTTTCCTCACGCGCTGTTTCTTCAGCGAGATTCAGCGGAGCAGGTTTCTCCTTAGGAGGTTTGCGCGGGCTCCTGGGTTTCACTTCTTTTACGACGGGCGCGTCAGGCTCCGACTGCTCCGCCAGCGAAAACTCTACGCAACCGATAGCCAGTGCAACCGCCAGAACAAGATGCTTGAGCTTGTATTTGCATTGAATGGGCATGCAGTTCGACCTCTCGAAGGATGAGACCGAACTGTAAAAGTCGAGGCGGGTGTGCCGATGCCGGGTGATTCCGATCAGGATGCAGGCGATGACGTCTGCTTTTGTAGCCCGGTCGGTAGCGAGTGATGAGTCCGCGCTCGTTTACCCGATCCACCGGACGCCTTTGCCTACCACACCCGCTGAAATATCGATTGGCGAGGCCTCAGAAACTCATCTGCCACTGCCCGATCAGCCCGTGATTGCGACTGTTGTTGCCAATCTCTCCGCTGTATCCGAGTCCCAGCGTATGCCGCGCCGAAACACCCAGATCCAGGCCGGCTTCCAGCACCAGGCTGTCACGATCCAGCGAGCTGCCATCGACGCTGAACGCGGTGCCGCCGACGACAAATGCCTGACGGGTGGAGCTGCTGACATCGCCGTAGGTGTGTTTCCAGCCTGCTGCCATGCGCGGGGTCAGGCTCATGCCGTTTTCCAGCGCGTTCAGGTGCGCCAGGCGCAGACCGACGGTGCTGCTGAAGTTGTCCTGGGTCTGGCTGTCGACCTGCAACGCCGCCGCGCCGCCCTTTTCCTGATAGCTGTCGCGGTGATAGCGCTGGTAGCCGAGGCTGGCGTAAGGTTCGGCGCTTAACCGGCCGCTGCCCATGGCGTAACCGAGTTCGGCGAAGGCCTGCTGGCTGTTGGCGTCGTAATCGCCTTTGGGCCGATCGCTGAAACCGTTGAACGCGACCGTGCGTTTGCTCTCGCCTTGATGACCGCTGTAAGCCGCACCCAGGCGCAGGGCGATCGGGCCATTCTGATGCTGAGCGTAGACCCCGGCATGCCAGCTCTCGACATTGCCATCGACACCGGTGGCGTCCAGATCGGTCTTCGAATAACCGCCAAGCACGCCCAGTCGCCATTGTGGATTCAGCGCCCAGTCGGCACCGAGCACGCTGCCCTTGGTGCGCTGTTCCAGACTGCTGTTGCCGTGTTCGCCATCGAGCTTGCCGTAGCCGCCGATGGCCTGCAGCCAGAGCCGGACCTCAGCATTCGGATCATTCAGGTTTCGCGCTTCGGACGATACGCCGTTGGCGGCGAGGATCGGTGTGTCGCGCTGATCGAGGCCGACCATCAGGCCGGGGCTGCCGCCCATCTGCTGCATCGCCGAGAGCATGCTGCTGCCGACCTGGCTGCTGGCGCCGAGGGTGGCGCTGGTCAGGTTGGCGTTGCTGGCGCCGGCCAGTTGCTCGATGGCTGCGCCTGCACTGCTTTGAGTGGTGTTGAGCAAGGCGTTGTACAGCGCGTTGTTCTTGCCCATCGAGGCCAGGCTGTTGGCAGCGTTGCTGCCGTTGCCGGTGGTGGCGAATTCATTGAACGCCACGTCATTGCGGGTGTAGGTCAGGTCGACCTGAGTCGGTGTGTAAGCCAGGGTCGGGGTGAGAAAGGCGTAGTCGCTGGTGACCGCGCCGAACGTGCCGTTGACCCGCGCTGCTTGCAGTACCGTGTAATGGCTCTGCCACGGATACACGCCGCTGCCGGGATTGACCGCCAGCGTCGCGCCATT
Source organism: Pseudomonas sp. 91RF (assembly GCF_003576265.1). Lineage (NCBI taxonomy): Bacteria > Pseudomonadati > Pseudomonadota > Gammaproteobacteria > Pseudomonadales > Pseudomonadaceae > Pseudomonas > Pseudomonas sp. 91RF. The sequence goes on along the minus strand of NZ_QWFC01000015.1, from coordinate 179,646 downwards.
GAGGTTGGCCGTGCCGCCGACCTGCACGGGTGCGCTGCTGCCATCGGCGTTGACGCCGTAGGCGAGGGTGGATGCGCTGCCCATGTTCAAGTCGTGCACGATGGTCGCGGTGCCGAGCCGGGTGTCAGTGCGCAACGTACCATTCACGTTGAGGTTGCCCACCGAACCACCGCCGGCATACACGCCGCCGGCGTCCACGGTCAGGTTGCCGGCGATGCCGCCCTGGTTGACCAGCGTGGCGCCGTTGCGCACGGCACCACCGTCGCTGAAGTCGCCGCTGCCGGTGAATGTCCAGGCGCCTTGCCTGACTTCCAGCCATTCGAAATTGCGGCTGTTACCGAAGCTGCCGCCCGCCGCGTCATCCATCACCACGCGGTCATAACCAGTGCCGCCATCGACCACACCGATAAACCGGCTGCCGCTGCGCAGGGTCAGGCTATCGTTGCCGCCGCCCAGATCCAGCGCCAGGCCGTTGCTGCCGCTGATGGTGCCGCCGTTGATGACGTTGTCGGCGAATTCACCGACGAACTTAACGCCAAAACCGTCGAGCCCTTGAATGGTGCCGTAGTTCTCCAGCGTGGTGGCCGCGAGCCCCGAACCGCCGCTGCCGTCGTCCACCAGAATCGCGCTGTTGGCGCCGCTGATCAGGGCACCTTTGGCGTTGAGGATGTAACCGCCGCCCAGGGCGATGCCTTCACTGCCGTTGGCGAAACCGCCCTTGTCCACGCCGCCCGCGCCCACGCCCTGAATGGTGCCGTAGTTTTCGATGTGGGCGATCTTGTCGATGTCCACGCCGTCACCGTCGCCGTTGGGTTGCAAACCTGAATACGCGCCAGTGATGGTGCCGTGGTTGATCACCGTGCCGTCGCCATCGGAGCCGAAACCGGAGCCGTTGCGGCCGGTGATCTGCCCGTAGTTGACCAGCGTCGCCCCGAGGTCGGTGGTGATGCCGTGGCGTCCACCGGAAATCACGCCGTAGTTGGTCACGCTGACGCCGGTCGCGGTGTCGATATCGATGCCGTCGAACTTCTCGTCGGCGTTGTGCGAATCACCGGTGGAAATTTCGCCGTAGTTGCTGATGGTCGCATTGGCGCCGGTCTTCATGCCGTCGCTGGCGTCGCCGCGAATCAGTCCGCCAGCGCGGTTGATGACGGTGGTTTTGACCCCGTTGCTGCGTAGCGCATCCAGATCCAGCCCTTGGCCTGTGGTCGAGCGAATGGTGCCGCTGTTGTCGATCAACAGGCTGCCACTGACGAAGTTGCTGTCGATGCGAATTGCATCGTTGGAGCCGAGAATCTGCCCGCCGCTGCGGTTGTAGATCGCGTAATTGCGTGCCTGGGTCAGGTCGCCGCTGCTGTCGATGGCCCGGCCGCCGGTGGAAATGATCTTGCCGGCATTGTCGATGATCACGCCGACACCGCTGGTGCCATCCTTGAGGCTTACGGCCTTGCCGCTGTTGGTGATACTGCCCGGCGCCGAAATCGTCAGGGTGTCGTTGCCGCCCAATGTCTGCGACGCGGTGGTGGCGGTGTCGATGACGACATTCTTGCCGTGGGCGGCGCTGGTGGCGATCAACAGGGCGGTGGCGAGCGACAGGCGCTGAGGCGGGAGCGGCATGGGGGGAACGTCCTTTTAGTTATTAGCGAGGGCGTTCTGTATAGCGGAGGGGGTTTACAGAATGATGTCCGTGATGAACTCGGCTACATCTGCATTGTTTTGCATCCATCTCGAAGTTTTATTGCCATATCTGCACTTTATTGCAGATAAAGGATCATCTTGATCTTCTGAAATGCACTATATTGCACATATGGTTCACTAAATGATCGCAGAGATGCATTTAATTGCAGGTGAGAGCCGCATGCACAACCTGACATTGCAGATATTCGACTCCGGCAAATGGCACGACGCGATGGTGCTGAGTTTCGACTCGCCCGAGAAAGGCTTCGATAGCCGTTGCAGCTTTGGCTACGAGTCGGCGTATCTGGTCGAAAACATTGAGTCCATTGGCTCTCCATTTTCCAAAGCCGTGAGTGCGTTGTATCCCCTGGATTGGGAAGGTCGGCGATCCATTACGCCTGCATTCGTGCACGACATTGCACCGGCAGGCGCCGCCAGGAGGTTTCTCCTCGCACGTATGGGGCAAGACAAACCAGCAGACATCAGTGCCGATCTTTATCTGCTCGGTCGCTGCACTCCGGCTCCGATCGGCAACATGCGGATAAAGGAATCAGCCGAGGCTGTCGACGAGCGCAACCCCATCGGGTTTCAACGCCAGGATGTCGTCAGCCGTGACCACCGGTTTCTTGAATATGCCTATGAAATGGGGGCTGCGATCGGTGGTGCGACCGGGGCCGGAGGTGAAGCTCCCAAGATTCTTCTGGCTGAGGATCGTGCCGGACTTCTGTACCCCGATGCTGTGCTTGACGATGAAAACGTCCGTCAGCACTGGTTTGTGAAATTCGCCCGGAATAAAGGCAGTCAAACCGATCAAGACATACTGCGCAGCGAATTCCATTACTACCAGGCACTTCAGGCACTGGGTATCGAAACTGTCGCAGCGGAAGGTCTGGCGTTAGAGGAAGCGAACAAGCCCAGCTTGTGGATGCAGCGTTTTGATCGCCAGGTGACTGGCCGTGGTGTCGAGCGTTTTGCCGTGGAGTCGATCTACTCGCTGGCCGAGGTGACGACGCCAGGGAGCGCGATGAATCACATGGATGTCATTCGCATGCTCGCCAGGCTTTGGCGCGAAGCGGGGCAGGCGGACGAGATTCCGGCACTTGTCGCAGACTATGTGCGTCGGGACCTGATCAACAAGATTCTTGGTAACTCGGATAACCACGGTCGCAACACCGCAATCATTCGTGATGCCGACTCGTACCGTTTGGCCCCCATTTATGATCTGGCCCCCATGGTCATGGATGACGAAGGGGTAACTCGCACGACCAAATGGCCAAAAGAGCTGGAGAGGGCGGGTGATGTCGATTGGCGGGGTGTTTGCCGTGCATTGGCGGATATTTCCGATCCGGATGACCCGTTGGCAGCGATGTCTGACGCGCCTGAATCATTCGAGCGCTTGCGTGAAGATGCGCAATGCCTGGCCGAGTTGCCGGACATATTGAGCGCCAGCGGTTTGCCTGACCGGACAATGAATCATCCGGGCGTCCACCTGAAAAAACTGGAGCAACGTTTGAAAGAGTGGGATTTGAAATGAGTATGACCGTTGCCGAGCGCACAGTGCTCATTGAAAGCATTCAAGAAGCACTGGCTCAAGGAACAGTGGAAATTGGTGAAGCCGTTCGCCGTTTGCGCATGGAGGTAACCGGGTTGCATCAGACCCAGTTCGCGAAGATGTGCAGGATTTCGGTACGTACGCTGGTGCACATCGAACACGGCGAGGGCAATCAGACGCTTAAATCGCTGAACGCCGTGTTTCGCCCGTTCGGGCTGAAGATGGGTGTGGTGCGGATTCGACGCGATAACAGCTGAACCCGCAACATACCTGATTGCGATTGAGCGTTAAGCGCGGCACTCAACCAACCCCTTCACCTGCCCCTCGGCCGTCTGATTCTCATCGCTCAGCCAGCGCTCGAACCCCGCCGCAATCGCCGGCCATTCCGAGTCCAGAATCGAGTACCACGCGGTATCGCGGTTCTGGCCTTTCACAACCATGTGCTGGCGGAACACGCCTTCGAAGCTGAAGCCCAACCGTTCGGCCGCGTATTTGGAGCGGGCGTTGCCGTTGTTGCATTTCCATTCGAGGCGGCGGTAGCCGAGAGCGAAGGATTCCTTGGCCAGCAGGTAGACGGCCTCGGTGCTTTTCGGCGAGCGCTGCATCGGCGCGCCGAAGGTGACGTGGCCGATTTCGATGCGGCCCTGGGCCGGGACGATCGACATCAGGCTGAGGATGCCTTGCACCTGGCCGCTGGTGCGGTCGATGACGCTGAAGAAATACGGATCGCTGTGGGCGGCGTGGTTGTTCAGCCAGTCATTGAAGGCGCTACGCTCCGGGAACGGGCCGTAGGGCAAGTAATCCCAGAGTTTCGGGTCGGCGCCGGGGCCCTGCAGGGCGTTGAACAGGTCGTCGCCGTGGCGCGCCGGGTCGAGTTTTTCCAGACGGATGAAGCGGCCTTCGATCAGGGTGGTGGAGGGCGGCGGCACGCCTTTCCAGTCAGCGAGAGAAATCGTCATGCACGTGGCTCCTTAAATGGCTTTGCGAAACTGGATGAAACCCGGACGCTCGGCGATGCGTTCGTAAAGCTGGATCGCGGTGGCGTTGGTTTCGTGGGTCAGCCAGTGCACCTTGCAGCAACCGTCGGCCTTGGCGGTGGCGTAGACGTGTTCGATCAGCAGGCGGCCGACGCCGGTGCCACGGGTTTGCGGCTCCACCAGCAGGTCTTGCAGGTAGCAGGAGTTCTCGATGCTCCAGTTCGAACGATGGTAGATGAAGTGCACCATGCCCACCGCTTTGCCGTCGGCCCAGGCGAGGGCGGCGTGGGTCGGTTCGTCCGGGTCGAGAAAACGCTGCCAGGTGCTTTGGCTGACGGCCTCCGGCAGCTCGGTGTTGTAGAAACGCAGGTAGGCCTGCCACAGCGGCAGCCAGGCCGCGTGATCGGCGGCGCTGACCGGACGGATGTCGATCTGACTCATGGTGATTTCCTTAACGCATCAAGTGAGCGAGGGTTTGATCGTTGATGTCGGGGCTGGCGGCCAGGCCTTCGCGTACGCCGGCGATATCTTCGGCGCTGCGGTTCTGGCTGAGCTTGCGCTTGCCCTCCAGGCGGTCGATCGGAATGGCGAATCCGACAATGGCCTTGAGCATGCCGTCGATGTAATCGGCCGGGGCATCGTCGACGGACCAGGGCTGGACGCGGCCTGCTTCATGGCGATCGGTGAGGGTGCTGACGATGTCCAGCAGCCGACCGCCATCGCTGAAGGTTTCGGCGTGACCATAGGCATGCACGGCGACGTAGTTCCAGGTCGGCACGACTTTGCCGTGCTCGGCTTTGCTCGGGTAAAAGCCCGGGCTGACGTAGGCGTCGGGCCCCGGGAAGATCAGCATGGCCTCGGCACCGTCACGCAGGTCCTTCCATTGCGGATTGGCCTTGGCCAGATGCCCGTACAGCGTACCGTTCGGACCTTGCTCACGATGCAGCAGCACCGGCACATGGCTGGCCTGCAAGCCCTGTTCGCCGTGAGTCACCAGAATGGCGAGGCGGGTGGCGAGGATCAGTTCGTGCAGTTGGGACAGGTCGTCGATGGCAAAGGCGCGTGGCGTGTACATGGAGAGATTTTCCTTGGCGAATGCCTGCATCCTAGGCAGGCTATTGGTCTGTTGTAAGAGCCATTGATGACCAATTTCATAGGTCCATTGTCATGCCTGATTCGACCACGCTGTCGCTGCCGTTCAACCCTGCCGGCATTGAACTCGACCGCCGCAAAGGCCTGAGCCGTCAGCTCTATCAGGCCTTGCGCCTGCGGGTGCTCGACGGGCGCCTGGCCAGCGGAACGCGCTTGCCGGCCAGTCGTGATCTGGCGGCAGCGCTGGCGATCTCCCGCAACAGTGTGGTGCGTGCCTACGATCAGCTGTATGCCGAAGGCTTCATCGAAGGGCGGGTCGGGGACGGGACTTATGTGGCGCAGTTGCCACAATCGACGAGACCGACGAAAAAACTATCCACAAAAGTATCCACAGGGTTGTCAACAGGCTTACCCACAGCCTTATCCACAAAAAAGGTCGATTTTACTGGTGATTTATCCAGCAAAGTTATCCACAGCGGTGCGATACAGCGGCTTGAACAGAACCATTTGCCGACGCCGCCGAGTGGTCCGCCACGGGCTTTCAGGGTGGGGGTTCCGGCGTTCGACCTGTTCCCGTTTGACGTCTGGGCCAAGCTGAACGCGGCGTTCTGGCGTAAGCCCGATTTGCAGCAACTGTGTTACGGCGACCCGGCGGGCGATGCACGGCTTCGCGGACTGATAGCTGCCTATTTGCGCAGTTCGCGCGGCATGCAGTGCTCCGCTGAGCAAATTGTGATCACCAGTGGCGCGCAACAGGGAATCAGCCTTTGTGCACAGTTGCTGGTGGAGCCTGGCGCAGGGGTAGGCATCGAGAATCCCGGCTATCGCGCAGCGGGTCATGCCTTCGCGCTGGCTGGTGGTCGATTGCATGGCATAGCAGTGGACGAAGAGGGCATCGACTGCGCTGCACTGGCGGCCGCCGAAGATTGCCGGGTGGCGTATGTCACGCCATCTCATCAATACCCGACCGGAGTGGTGATGAGCCTGGCGCGCCGTCTGGAATTGCTGGCCTGGGCCGAGCGCACCGGCGGCTGGATCGTCGAGGACGACTACGATGGCGAATATCGCTATACCGGCGCGCCACTGGCACCGTTGGCGGCACTCGATCGCCAGGGGCGCGTGCTGTACGTCGGCACTTTTGGCAAAGTCGCGTTTCCGGCGCTGCGTCTGGGCTATCTGGTCTTGCCGCCGGGGCTGGTTGAAGCTTTTGCGCAGCGGCGAGCGGTGGATGTCCGACATTCCGAAGTGAGCACTCAGGCAGTGATGGCCGAGTTCATGGCAGCCGGACACTTCCAGCGACACATCCGGCGGATGCGCCGGGCGGCGCTGAGCCGGCGTGACACCCTGTTGGCGGGGTGGCCTCGAGAGGTTCCCGGTATCGCCAGCTTGCCGAACGTCGCTGCAGGACTTCACTTGACTGTCGCTGTGGACTCTTTGGCTCGGGAGCAGGCGCTGGTCGAAAGTGCTGCCCGGGTTGATGTCGAGATCAATGCGCTGAGCCGTTACTGGCTGCGGGACTCAGACAAACCCCTGGACCAGCGAGCCGGACTGGTTCTGGGATTTGCAGCGGTGCCCGAGGCCGGCATCACAGCCGCTTTGGAGCGTCTGGAAAAGGTCTGGCGCTAATGCAGAGAATCGCTACATAACGGGCTCTCTCCATTTGATCTGATCAGTTTGCGGAAGCAGAGGGGCCTGGCCCTGACAAGAACAACGCCATGGCCAGACGTGGGCTGATTTCGCTGCGATAGATTGCAATCAGCTCACTGTTGGATGTCGCGCTCCGTAGATCGAATCCACCCCCCAGTCTGCGCTGTGAGGCCGTTTTCAGGTGGGCGGCGGTGAAGCTGCCGGCCGGTGCGTCGGATCTGGGGTAATGAAAATGCGCGTACCAAAGCACCGCGCCTGAACTTTCGGCTTTCTTGTCCGCCTTTTCGACCCGCTCGCGAATTTCATACTCTTCCAAAAAATCTTTCCTGTTCCCCTTGAGTGGTTTGCGGCCCGGTATCTTGACGATTTTCACCAGCCCCTCACCCTGCAGCCATTCAATCCTGGCAGCCGTCGGTGGTTGGCGCTTGATCATGCTGATGCGGGTCAGGCGTCCCTTTTTGATCAGTTGCGCTGCTCCTTCGCTGAGTTGCCTTGTCAGGGTGACGGCTGAATCAGGTCCCCCCTCGGTGGCGTTCAGATCGGTCAGTGCGTTTTCGAGTGCCTCGGCTGCCTCGCGCATCCGGGTAGCCTGCTGATTGAACATCTCCTCGATTTCCACCGGAATGCGTCCATCCCGCAGGGCGTGTGTTTCGGTTCGTCGAAGAAACTGCTCGAGTTGATCGATCAACGATCGACCCTTCTGGACACTGATGTCGAGACCGGGGCGTTCGGGGCCCGGCACCTGGACCGGTCGGGTAAGGTGCTCAACCCAGTTTCCGGGTGTCTTTTCGTGAAAAGTCGCGATCACTTTGCCGGTCAGAGGAGAGGTCACGTCGTACAGATCATTCTGTTTGCCGCCAGTGGAAGGGCGTCGAGTGCCGACGACTGTGCCTTTGAAGCGTGTCTTGATGATGCGTCTGGGCGTTGGAATGACTCTGTATGGACCAGGTGTCGGCTCGAATGCCCTGCGCTCATGCAACAGGGCCGCGAGTTGCTTCACGGCAGGTTCGTTGAAAGCCTCGACTCGCGCGCGCATGAGCTCCAGTGGTGGCTTGAGCAATTCAACAGGATATTCATCCGGAAGATCTGCGATGCGTTGGTCAAGGTTTGCAAATTGCTCGACCAGATCGCTCAAGGCATCGATCCGTTCAGGCAACGCGCGCGATTCGCTCTCTTCGGCCAGATCCAGAAAAGACTGGATGGTGAGTGCCGCATCTTCGACAACCCATTGCATTACCCTGCGCGCCGATGACGTGTCGATGGCGCTATCGTCGCTCAGGCACAGCTCCTGAGCCATGCTGACCTGGAACATTTTCAGGTCTTGCAGTTTGTATCTCGGTAACTGATTGTTGTATTCGCGAGCCACTTCGCTGGCTTCCTTGCCGAGTCGTGTCAATTCGTCGATTCGGGCCCTGGCAAATTCGATCCTGTCGATGAAACCCTGTGTCAGATCGCTGGTGCGCTGGTGGATCTGGCGGGGTGTCAGTCCGTCTTCCAGGTGTTCCTTGTCCAGCAATGCAAGGGACTGGCGCATACGTTCACCGTATTCGCGATTGCTGCGAACGAACCACTTCTGAGTCAGTGACAGCTGGCGATCCAGGCAGCTGACGATGACTGGGCGATAGTTGGAAATGGCTTCGAGGGCATTGTAGGTCTTGAGTTGCTCGATGTAGGTTCCATAAGCGTTCACTTGTGAATCCAGGAGGTCGGTCAGGGTTTGTTGATCGGTGTCGGTGGCCGATATTTCCGCCGCTTCCAGTTCTGTCTGCATGGCCAGCTTGCGGGCATCAAAGGTCTTGAGTTGTTGTTTCAACGCCTCCCTGCGTTGCTCGTTGGCACGCTGAAGGGCTGCGCGACGGCCACCGCCTCGCAACCGAAGTCGAGTGTCTATGAACCATTCGCCTTTCGCGGAATGAATGAGCAGCGGACCTTTTGCCAGCGGCATTTTGCGTGAGTCGACGATCTGTACATCTTCGTTATCGTTCAGCATCACTTCGAACCATCGCTCACCGACCTGCGCGTACCATTTTCGATTGAGCTCATGAAGATGCTGATGAGGGCCGCTGTCGCGCGAGGGTGTGTTCAGGCCAGCCGGTTTTTCAGTACTCAGTGCATCGAGTAGCGCCCCCAGACTTTTGGGTGTCAATGCGCCGAGTGCGTGCAGCGAGGACTCATGGGACGCCGGTGGCTGGCCGGATTGCCAATCAGGCAGGCGAGTCACTGTCGCCTTGGGGGATGGTGAGGCTTGGGGGAGGGGACGCGTGACTTCGCTTTTTTCGGTTTGCGGCGTGGGCGAACGGGGGCGAGCGGCCTGATGGGCGAGCACCATGCCCAGGCTCAGCAACAAATCCGTGAAGGCTGCCCAGGCTCCCTGGCTGTCATCGTTTTCCTTTGCATCGACGGCCTGCTGCAGGTCGTCCATGATTTGCCAGATCCAGGCAGCCGTGCCGACAGTGCGACCCAGAAAGGGCAGTGCGCCATTGAACAGCTTCCAGGCGCCTTGCTTCAGTGTTTCCCAGCGGGCTTCGGCGTTGGAGACCGACTGGCGGTCGGCCAGAGTGATCATCGCATCGGCATTCGCCTTGAATAGATAAGCGAAGATTTCGCCTTCCAGCAACTTTGTACTGAACGTCACGCTGGCCATTTTCCCCAGCAGCGAGCCGGGCTCGACCAGCCATTGTCCGATTGTCCAGACTGAAGGCAGTTCACCGGGGAACACGTATTGCGAGTAATTGAAACGAACATCATCCGGTAACCAGGCCAGGACCGATTGGCGAAGCGGCTTGTCGCGTTTGATCGCATACAGCAGATTCGCCTCACCCGGGTACTGCAATAACGGAGGGTCGAGCAGTGGCCGGTAAAGCAGACAAGGTCCTTTGGTCGCGAGTCGCGGACCGATCACAAACATGTTGGCGACGCTGTCTGCGGTGTTTTCAGGAGTGTTTCCATGAGTGAATGCCAGCGGGCGGATGATGATTTCCTGCCCGTCCACGCAGCGGTCCGCCGGGTTTTCCTGCATCACCGCAAGCACGTACTGGTAGCCGCGCTCATCAATGCCGGCCTGACCCCGGATCTTGAATTGCAGAGCCTGCAACGGCAGCTGAATCTGCAGATGGCGACCAAATAGGTTCTGCCGACGCAAGGTTTCCTGCGGATCGGAAAGCAGTTTTTGCCTGATCAGTGCGGGATAAGTTGCGCCCACGTCGATCCGGGCAACGAGCGTTTCCAGATAGGCAGGTGTCATCCATTCTGGCGTGGCGTCACCGTTTTTGTATTGCACCGTCTTGTTACCCACAGGAAGGGCTATCAGATTTTGCAGTGCAAGCTCCACCAGCGACAGGTTGAGGGTCTGTGTCTGGCCGGGCACGATGAACGTTCCGAGCACGATCAGGCTGGTGACGCGGATTTCGACATTCTCGAGTTTCAGAGCCGATGCCCCCGGCTGATCCTTGATCATCTGCTCGCGCAGTTTTTGCAGGGTAAACGCCTGCAGCGTCGGAATATCGTCGAGGAAGGATTTGCCGGCGTCCTGCTCGCGTAAATTGGCGAGGTCCATCAAATGCCTGCTATAGCGGGTAAGGTCCGCGCTCGATGCATTTTCCAGCCAGTCCGGGATCTGATTCTGAAGGTTGTCGAATAGAGGCGAAGGCCGTTCCCTGATGGTCGGGTTTCCGGGGGAAGCACGACCAGGAGGCAAAACAGCGGCAGCGTCATCGGTCATATTCAACTCACCGATAGCTTCGGTTTCCAACCCGATCAGCGCGCAGGCCTGATGGTGGAAAAAGTTGCCATCAGGTTCATACAGTCGCCACTGCAGGTCGTGTCGGGTTGGCAGACGTCCACCTAGTGCTTCGATGGAGTCGTAACGTCTGAATCCCTCGACAATGGAATGGGTGATTACAAAAGTACGGTCGCCCAGGGTTCCAACAAGGACGGCGACGTCCAGAATCCACGCGTGCCTGCTCGCTCCGTCAATGACACTGTCGCAATCGATCAGGCAGGCTCTGCTCAGGTACTTGTCCTTGGCGCGCCGTGTTACCCGGTCGGGTTGGTCGAACACCGCCCGTGCGATGGCTTTTTCGTCTTCGCTCCAGTCGAGCGCCGGATCAAGGTTCCAGATCGCCTGCAAAGACCGCGAGAGCTGATGCCAGCGTGGCGTTGAAGGGGTTGTTTCCTGGTTCCAGTAATCCAGCTGTTGCTGCTGCCAGGCATTGAAAAGCAGCGGGGCGAGCGAATTGAGCAGTCGACCGATCGCATCGATTTTTACTGCCAGATGAGGCCTGGACTCGTCGCCCGGATGCAGCGTCAGAAAGTGTTCACCGTCGATGTAGTTCACGACGGATTCTGCATAGGCGAGTTTCACCAGTACGCGGGTGAGAGACTCATACAGGTTGTTTCCAGGAACGACGCGATCTTCGGTGATGAGCCAGGTCGGCGTAACCACCATGGCCAGCATCGGATCGATCTTCAGCTGCGGATACAGTGCATCGAGTTCGGGCCTGAGAAAATGAGCGGCGACTTCATTGACCGAAGGGCCGGTGACCAGTTCGGTCAGTAGATCCAGTTCTTTCTGGTGAGGGATTTCGGGCATCGTAGTCTCCTGACTGTGAGGAACGCCGTGGAGGGCACAGCGATGAGTCGGGGGGAGACGTTAGCGGGCAGCGACAGCGGTTGTGCGGTAGATAAATATGGCCGTCAGAGAAAGACCCGCGCAGGCGCGGGTCATCCATGTTGTCAGGCATTGCCGGTCGGCAGTCAGGTACCGGACTTGATCTTGGTCCACGCCCGCGTCCGTGCCCGCTCCGCATCGCGCGGCAGCGGTTGCAGGGTGTACAGCGTATTCATCGCCGCATCGGTCGGGTACAGGTTCGGGTTATTGCGGATCGCCGGATCGACCTGCGCGGTGGCGTCCTTGTTCGGGTTCGGATAGCCGACAAAATCGCTGACCGGCGCGATCACCTGCGGTTGCAGCAGGTAGTTGATGAAGGTGTAGGCGTCCTGCGGGTTTTTCGCCCCTTTCGGGATGGCGAGCATGTCGAACCAGATCGGCGCGCCTTCCTTCGGCAGGCGCATGTCGACCACCACACCGTTCTTCGCCTCTTTGGCGCGGTTGGCGGCTTGCGAGAAGCTGCCTGAATAGCCGACCGCGACGCAGATGTCACCGTTGGCGATGTCGGCCATGTACTTGGACGAATGGAAGTAGGTCACGTACGGACGGATCTTCATCAGCAACGCTTCGGCCCTGGCGTAGTCCGCCGGGTTCTTGCTGTTGGGATCCAGGCCGAGGTGTTGCAGGGCCAGCGGCAGGATCTCCGACGGCGAATCGAGCAGGGCCACGCCGCACTGCTTGAGCTTGCTGATGTTCTCTTCCTTGAAGATCAGGTCCCAGCTGTCCACCGGCGCGTTGTCCCCCAGCGCTGCCTTGACCTTGGCCGGGTTGAAGCCGATCAGGATGGTGCCGTACATGTACGGCACGGCGAACTTGTTGCCCGGATCGTTGGCCTCGATCAGCTTCATCAGTTTCGGGTCAAGGTGATTCCAGTTCGGCAACTGGCTGCGATCCAGTGGCTGGAACACCCCGGCCTCGATCTGCTTGGCGAGGAACACGTTGGACGGCACCACCACGTCATAGCCGGAGTTGCCGGTCAGCAACTTGGCCTCCAGTGCTTCGTTGGTGTCGAAGATGTCGTAGACCAGTTTGGTCTGGCTGTTCTGCGCCTTGAAATCTTCCAGGGCCTTTGGGGTGATGTAGTCGAACCAGTTGTAGACGCGCAGGGTGCGTTCTTCGGCGTGTGCGGCGCCGCTCAGCAACGCTGCGCACAGCGCGGGTGCGATGAAGTGCTTGAGACTTTTCATGACTCGAAACCTTCCAGCACGTTCACCGCGTTGATGCCGATCTCTTCCACCGCGTAGCCGCCTTCCATGACGAACAAAGTCGGCTTGCCGAGGGCGGCGATGCGTTTGCCCATGGCCAGGTAGTCCGGGCTGTCGAGCTTGAACTGCGAGATCGGGTCGTCCTTGAAGGTGTCGACGCCCAGCGACACGACGATGATGTCGGCGCCGTAGTTGTCGATCTCCGCGCAGGCCTGATCCAGCGCCGCACTCCAGACATCCCAGCCGGAACCGGCCGGCAGCGGATAGTTGAAGTTGAAGCCTTCGCCGGCCCCTTCTCCGCGCTCATCTTCGTAGCCAAGGAAGAACGGAAATTCCGCTTCCGGGTGGCCGTGGATCGAGGTGAACAGCACGTCGCTGCGCTCGTAGAATATCGACTGGGTGCCGTTGCCGTGGTGGTAGTCGACGTCGAGGATCGCGACCTTCTTGTGGCCCTGATCAAGGAATGCCTGGGCGGCGATGGCAGCGTTGTTGAGGTAGCAATAACCGCCCATCAAATCGCCGGCGGCGTGGTGTCCCGGTGGACGGCACAGGGCGAAAGCGCCACGGGCGCCGCGCTGGATTTCCGCTTGGGCGGTCAGCGCCACTTGCGCCGCGCTGTACGCCGCTTGCCAGGTGCCGGCGGTGATCGGCGCGCCGCCGTCGAAGCTGTAATAACCGAGCTGGCCGTGCAGGCTGGTGGGTTTGACCTGACGCAGGGTGCGCGCGGGCCAGGTGTAAGGCAGCAAATCGCCGTCGGTGTTGAATTCGGTCCAGCGCGCCCAGGCGCCTTTGAAGAAGTCGAGGTAGTCGCGGCTGTGGATGCGCTCGATCGGCCCGAGGCCGAAATCCTTCGGCGCCTCGACCGGGCCGAGGTTTTGGTTTTTTACCCGTTGCAGCACGTGGTCGGCACGGGACGGCATCTCGAAGCAAGGCTTGAGCTGGCCGTCGATCAATTCGCAGCGGCCATGGTGCAGGTGATGATCGTCAGAGTAGATCGTCAGCATTTGTTGTTCTCCGCAGGGGCTGATTCGGTTGGCTCCAGTGTTGCGGCGCGGGGCGAATCGGAGAACGGCCAGAGAGGCCAAAAGGGGATCGATGTGGCCAAAAATACTGACCTGATATCGCCCCTCGACGGTTTAACCGTGTGGACGGAACTGACTCGGCGCCACGCCGCTCCAGCGCACGAAGGCATGGCGGAAGCTTGCGGTCTCGCTGAAGCCGAGGGTTTCGGCGATGCGGTAGATCGGCAGTTGATCTTCGCAAAGCATCTGCTTGGCCCGCTCGAAACGCAGTTCGTCGAGCAGTTCCTGATAGCTGCAACCCATGTCTTTCAGATGCCGACGCAAGGTGCGCGGCGAGCAGTTCATCTGCTGCGCCAGACCTTCCAGCCCCGGCGCGGCATTGAGTTGGGCGGTCAGCAACTGACGGATCCGCCCGAGCCACGCCTGACGGCCAGTGAACTCGGTGTTCTGCTTGCGGCAGCGTTCGGCCATGGCTTGATGGGTGATGATGTCGGCCAGCGGCAGCGGTTGATCGAGCCAGCGCCGGTCGAAGGCGAAGGCGTTGTCCTTGGCGCCGAAATGCAGGGGCGCCTTGAAGTGTTCGGCGTAACTGTCGCGGTAATCCGGCGCGGCGTGTTCGAAGCGGGTGGCGAGCAGTGGCAGCGGATGACCGAGCAGGTCGTCGCAGATGACTTTCAGCGACACCAGGCAGAACTCGGCATTGAACACCGCCATCGCCGGGCTCTCGCGGTAATCGGCGGCGACAAACCAGACGCGCTGGCCGTCGTCCTCCAGGCTCAGCTCGAAAAGTGTTCCCAGCAGCGCCGGATAACGGATCGCCAGGCGCAAAGCGTCACCGAAGGTGGCACAGGTCAGCAGCGCGTAACCGAGGATGCCGTAGCAGGAAACGTGCATGCGCCGGCCCAGTTCCAGGCCGATGTCATGCTTGAGCGCGACTGCGTTGGCGCAGACCTGCATCTCCTGATTGGTGGTGATGCGGGTGTCGGCCCGGCTCAGATCCGCCGCGCTGATGCCGCTGCCGGCGAGCAGTGCTTCGCTGGACAAGCCTTCAGACTTGAACGTGTTGAGGATCAGCGAGACCGCATTGAGCGTGGTGAGGTGGGAGTGGAGCATAGGATCTTCCAGCCTTGAGGTGCTGGAAACGGCAGCAAGTTGCATGCCGGGCCGTGGGAGCAGAGCAGCTCCCACAGCCGGTTGCGATCAGCTGAGCTCGCCGCACAGGTCGAGTTCGACCAGACGCCGCACTTCAGCCGTCTCAAGACCTGCCCCCAGCAAAGCATTCAACTTGCCGAACGCCGCCTCACGAGTCATGCCGCCACCGGACAACACACCGACGCCACGCAAGCGGCTGCCCGCTTCGTAGATATCCAGTTCCACACCGCCTTCATGGCACTGCGTAACCGCAACTACCACTACGCCCTTATCCCGCGCCCGGCCGAGGCTGGCGAGGAACTCCGGGTTGTCGCTCGGCCCGGTACCGCTGCCGTAGCACTCCAGCACCAGACCCTGAATGCCGCTGTCGAGCAGGCCGTCGATGATCTCGGCGCCGATGCCCGGGAATAGCGGCAACACGGCAACTTTGGCCAGTTGCTTGGGCTGGTTGTAGTTCAGCGCTGCCGGCAGGGACGTGGCTTTCACACCGCCGCCCTGACGCTCCAGGCGCTTGAACGGGTGACGTCCGAAGCTGCGCACTTTCGCACAGCGGGTCGGAGCGAGCAGCTCGCCGTGGAAGTAAAGATGCACACCCGGTGCCAGGCCGTGGCCGAGGGCAACCAGCGCGCCGCTGAGGTTTTCCCAGGCGTCGCTGTCGGTGACGCCGGCCGGCAGCATCGAACCGGTGAAGCACACGCGGGCATGCAGGCCGAGCAGCTGGAAGCTCATGGCGGCGGCGCTGTAGGCCAGGGTGTCGGTGCCGTGGAGGATCAGCACGCTATCGCAGCCTTGCACATCGACGGCGTCGACGACGGCTTCGCGCAGTTGCTGCCAGTAGGCCGGGGTCATGTTGGCGCTGTCGATCAGCGGCGACATCTCGCGAAAGCGCCACTGCGGTACGACCAGTTCAGGCTGGCTGTGCAGGTAGTCGCGCATCCGCGCTTCGAAACCGGAGGCCGGGGCCAGGCCGTTGGCGCTGGCCTGCATGCCGATGGTGCCACCGGTGTACAGCACCATGACGTGCTGGGCGGCAGGGTAGGAATTGGCAATCATCTGAAGGTCTCCACAAGAGATGACATGTGGGAGCGGGCTTGCTCGCGAATGCGGTGTGTCAGCTAAAGATGTTTCGACTGATTCACCGTCTTCGCGAGCAAGCCCGCTCCCACAGGTAATGCATTGCACTTTAACTGACGGGCGCAGGGGATGCGCCCGTCATTCACCCATCAGCGTTGCGCTGCAGGGATGCCTTGCGTCTGAGCGTCAGCCTTGGCAGCAGTCGACGGGCTGGTTGGCCAGGCCTTCAGGTCCAGGTCCAGATCGGCAAATTTGCTGGAGTCGAACACAGGCTGGTCGACGCCGGCGCGGCGCTGTTCGTCGTAGTCGCGCATCACACGCATGCCGACCTTGAACAGCAGGGCCAGGGCCACCAGGTTGACGAACGCCAGGCAGGTCATGGTGATGTCGGCGAAGGCGAACACGGTCGACAGGTCCTGCATCGAACCCCAGACCACCAGCGCCAGCACCAGACCACGGAAGGTCATCAGCGCAACGCGGTTGCGGGTGAGGAATTGCAGGCTGTTCTCGCCCAGGTAGTAGTTGTAGAGGATGCAAGTGAAGACGAACAGCGACAGCGCGACGCTGACGAACATGCGGCCCCAGTCACCGACCACGGCGGCCAGCGAGTTCTGGGTCAGGACGATGCCGTCACCTTCGAAGCCCGGGGTGTAGAAGCCCGACAGCAGGATCAGCAGCGCGGTGCAGGTGCAGATTACGAAGGTGTCGAGGAACACGCTGAACGCCTGAACCACGCCCTGGGCGCCCGGGTGCTTCACGGCCGCCACGGCGGCGACGTTCGGCGCACTGCCCAGGCCCGCTTCGTTGGCGAACACGCCACGCTTCACGCCCATGACAATCGCGCTGCCGAGCAGGCCGCCGAAGGCCGGGTCGAGACCGAAGGCGCTCTTGAAGATGGTGACCAGCATGGCCGGTACGTGTTCGATCTGGGTGCCGATCACGTACAGGGTCACGGCGATATAGGCCAGGGTCTTGACCGGTACCAGCAGGTCGGACACCGAGGCGATGCGCTTGATGCCACCGATGAAGGTGATGGCCAGCAGCACCGCCAGGACGATGCCGGTGTGTTGCGGGTCAAACGCAAAGGCGTTCTGCAGCGAGTGGGTCACGGTGTAGGACTGCAGGCCGATGAAGGCGAAGCCGTAGGTGACCAGCAGCAGGATCGAGAACACCACCGCCATGCCCTTGAGCTTCAGGCCGTGCTGGATGTAGTAGGCCGGACCACCACGGTACAGACCATCACCATCGGCACGCTTGTAGACCTGGGCCAAAGTACATTCGAAGAAGCTGCTGGACATGCCGACCAGTGCGGTTACCCACATCCAGAACACCGCACCCGGACCACCCAGGGTCACGGCGATGCCGACACCGGCGATGTTGCCTGCACCGACGCGGCCGGCGAGGCTGAGCATCAGGGCCTGGAACGAGCTGAGTTGACCGGCGCTGCCTTTGAGGCTGTCGCGGAACACCGCGAACATGTGGAAGAAGTGGCGCAATTGAACGAAACGCGAGCGAATCGTGAAGTAGCTACCGAGCCCGACAATGAGCACGATCAGTACTTTCCCTGAGAGGAAGTCGTTGATGACTTCGAGCATGGATTTTTCCTCGCTGTTTATTGTGTAAGCAAATGCTGGATGGTCGGAAACATCGCGTTACACCGGTGTGCGCGCGGCACAACGGGCGAGGCGAGGGTTTCGTCCCGGATCCATATCGCGGGTTTGTTATTAGTTCGGGTTTCGCATGGGTTATGGCCTCGTTACCGACGACCGCTCACGCGAAGAGGGGCGGCACTATACCGATCAGTGCGGCGCCCGTCTGCACGGTTGTGGTGCAAGCGACGAAACGAAGCTTTGAAACACCCGACGTTACCGGCGTCGGGCTCTTGTGGGAGCGAGCCTGCTCGCGATGCAGACGCTGCGGTTCAACAGGCAAACCGCGTAATCGTTTATCGCGAGCAGGCTCGCTCCCACAGAAGACGATTTTGCTACTCAATAGTTAAAAAAAAGGGCTTGGAGAATGATCCCCAAGCCCTCAAAAGGTGAGAGGTGTCTAGTCCCTCGACCTGGTGAGCGGTGCTACAAGTAACGCGTCGGATCAGGCCTTCAGAGGCACCAGACGCGGAGCAATCATGTTTTCCGGGCGCAGGATGTCGGCGAGCATGGCGTCGTCGAGCAGACCTTCTTCGCGCACCAGTTCCAGCACGCCACGGCCGCTTTCAAGGGCGATACGGGCGATGCGGGTGGCGTTTTTGTAGCCGATGTACGGGTTCAGTGCGGTGACCAGACCGATCGAGTGTTCGACCAGTTCGCGGCAGCGCGCTTCGTTGGCGGTGATGCCGACGATGCAGTGCTCGCGCAGCATGTCCATGGCGCGCTGCAGCAAGCGGATCGAGTCAAGGATCTTGAAGGCGATCAGCGGCTCCATCACGTTCAGTTGCAGTTGGCCGCCTTCGGCTGCCATGGTCAGCGCCAGATCGTTACCGATAACCTGGAACGCAACCTGGTTCACGGCTTCCGGGATCACCGGGTTGACCTTGCCTGGCATGATCGAGCTGCCTGGCTGACGCGCCGGCAGGTTGATTTCGTTGATGCCGGTGCGTGGGCCGCTGGACAGCAGGCGCAGGTCGTTGCAGATCTTCGACAGCTTGACCGCGGTGCGCTTGAGCATGCCGGAGAACAGCACGAAGGCGCCCATGTCGGAGGTGGCTTCGATCAGGTCGGCAGCCGGAACCAGCGGTTGACCGCTGATCAGGGCCAGACGCTGTACGGCCAGGGCCTGGTAGCGTGGGTCGGCGTTGATGCCGGTACCGATCGCGGTGCCGCCCAGGTTCACTTCGGTCAGGACTTCCGGGGCCAGCGTCTTCAGACGGGCCAGGTCTTCGCCCATGGTGGTGGCGAAAGCACGGAACTCTTGACCCAGGGTCATCGGAACGGCGTCTTGCAGCTGGGTACGACCCATCTTCAGGACGTGGTTGAACTCTTCACCCTTGGCCGCGAACGCCTGAATCAGGCTGTCGAGGCTGGCCAGCAGCGCGTCGTGACCCAGCAGCAGACCCAGGCGGATCGCGGTCGGGTAGGCGTCGTTGGTCGACTGCGCCATGTTCACGTCGTCGTTCGGGTGCAGGTACTGGTACTCGCCTTTCTGGTGACCCATCGCTTCCAGCGCGATGTTGGCGATCACTTCGTTGGCGTTCATGTTGGTGGAGGTACCGGCGCCACCTTGAATCATGTCGACCACGAACTCTTCGTGGAAATCACCGCGGATCAGACGTGCACAGGCTTCGCTGATGGCAGCGTGCTTGGCTTCGCTCAGGTGACCCAGCTCACGGTTGGCGTCAGCGGCGGCCTGTTTGACCATCGCCAGACCGACAACCAGCTTCGGGTAGTGCGAAATCGGAACGCCTGAGAGGCGGAAGTTGTTCACCGCTCGCAGGGTCTGGATGCCGTAATACGCTTGAGCAGGGACTTCGAGGGAGCCAAGCAGATCGTTTTCTGTGCGGAAAGATGCAGCGGAGGACATGATGGAAATCATCTCGATATGGACCCGGTCTGTGCCGGAACGCTGCGAATGCTAGGCTTGTGGGAATTTTTGGGCCAATGCTGTTAAACACTGCCCTATGCACATTCGGCATAATGCCCGTGTGACGCCGCGTGCGCGGCAGACGTGTGACCTGTTTTGGTGCGTGTCCGGGAGGACGTGATGAATCTGGAAAGCAAATGGCTCGAGGACTTCAGTGCCCTGGCCGCCACCCGCAGCTTCTCGCAGGCAGCCGAACGGCGCTTCGTGACCCAGCCGGCCTTCAGTCGGCGGATCCGCAGCCTGGAAGCCGCGCTCGGACTGACGCTGGTCAACCGCTCACGCACGCCGGTCGAGCTGACGGCAGCGGGGCAACTGTTTCTGGTGACCGCGCGCACTGTGGTTGAACAGCTCGGCGAGGTGCTGCGCCATTTGCATCACCTGGAAGGCGGGCAGGGTGAAGTGATCCAGGTGGCGGCGGCGCACTCGCTGGCGCTGGGTTTCTTCCCGCGCTGGATCGCACAACTGCGCAACGAAGGCCTGAACATCGCCACGCGGCTGGTGGCGACTAACGTCGGCGATGCCGTGCACGCTTTGCGTGAGGGTGGCTGCGATCTGATGCTCGCGTTCTACGACCCGGACGCAGCGATGCAGATGGACCCGGAAATTTTCCCGTCACTGCACCTGGGCCAGACCGAAATGCTTCCGGTGTGTGCGGCGGATGCCAATGGCAAGCCGTTGTTCGATCTGGAAGGTGAGCACAGTGTGCCGCTCCTCGCCTATAGCGCCGGAGCCTTCCTCGGACGTTCGGTGAACGGTTTGCTGCGCCAGCGACAGCTGCGCTTCACCACGATCTATGAAACAGCCATGGCCGACAGCCTTAAAAGCATGGCGCTGGAAGGCCTCGGCATTGCCTGGGTGCCGCAATTGAGCGTGCGCGCCGAACTGGCCCGGGGCGAACTGGTGGTCTGCGGCGGCCCGCAATGGCATGTACCGCTGGAGATTCGCCTGTACCGCTGCGCGCTGGTGCGCAAGGCCAACGTGCGGTTGTTGTGGCGCAAGCTTGAAGGCGGTGCTGCACAATCTTCCTGAATGCGCTGGCGCTGACCTTTGAGTCAATAAAACCGGGGCTTTGGCTCATTTGACAGATGGTCGCCATGGGGGCTGTTTATTGCTTTCTTTGCGGTATACTGCGCGGCCTTCGGCCGGTTCGTCCGGCCATTTTTCCTACAACAAGCCACGCAATCTGCGTGGCTTGTTGTTTTTGACGCGCCTGCGGGCGCCCAGAGAGAAGAGGCGCGACGATGAGTGCACTGGTTGGCGTGATCATGGGCTCCAAGTCCGATTGGTCCACCCTTAGCCACACCGCCGATATGCTGGAAAAGCTCGGCATCCCGTACGAGGTCAAGGTGGTTTCTGCCCACCGCACCCCGGATCTGCTGTTCCAGTACGCTGAAGAGGCCGAAGGCCGCGGCATCGAGGTGATCATCGCCGGTGCCGGTGGCGCGGCCCACCTGCCAGGCATGTGTGCGGCCAAGACCCACCTGCCGGTGCTGGGCGTGCCGGTGCAGTCGGCCATGCTGTCGGGCGTCGACTCGCTGCTGTCGATCGTGCAGATGCCGGCCGGCATTCCGGTTGCCACCCTGGCCATCGGCAAGGCCGGTGCGATCAACGCCGCGCTGCTGTCGGCGAGCATCCTGGGCGCCAAGCATCCACAATTCCACGCGGTACTGAAGACCTTCCGTGCCGAGCAGACGGACAGCGTCCTGGACAATCCAGACCCACGTATTGCCTGAGGTTGTTGAGATGAAGATCGGTGTAATCGGTGGCGGCCAGTTGGGTCGCATGTTGGCCCTGGCGGGCACCCCGCTGGGCATGAACTTCGCTTTCCTCGACCCTGCGCCGGACGCTTGCGCCGCTGCGCTGGGCGAACACCTGCGGGCCGATTACGGCGATCAGGATCATCTGCGTCAACTGGCCGATGAAGTCGATCTGGTGACCTTCGAGTTCGAAAGCGTCCCGGCGGAAACCGTGGCCTTCCTTTCGCAGTTCGTGCCGGTCTACCCGAGCGCCGAAGCTCTGCGCATCGCTCGTGACCGCTGGTTCGAGAAGAGCATGTTCAAAGACCTGGGGATTCCGACCCCGGCGTTCGCCGACATCCAGTCGCAAGCCGATCTGGACGCCGCTGTCGCTTCGATCGGCCTGCCTGCCGTTTTGAAAACCCGCACCCTGGGTTACGACGGCAAGGGTCAGAAAGTCCTGCGCAAGCCGGAAGACGTGGTCGATACCTTCGCCGAACTCGGCAGCGTGCCTTGCCTGCTGGAAGGCTTCGTGCCGTTCACCGGCGAAGTGTCGCTGATCGCCGTACGTGCCCGCGATGGCGAGACGAAGTTCTATCCACTGGTGCACAACACCCACGACAGCGGCATCCTCAAGCTTTCGGTCGCCAGTTCCGATCACCCGCTGCAGGCCCTGGCTGAAGACTACTCCAGCCGCGTCCTCAAGCAGCTGGACTATGTCGGCGTGATGGCGTTCGAGTTCTTTGAAGTCGACGGTGGCCTCAAGGCCAACGAAATCGCCCCGCGGGTGCACAACTCCGGGCACTGGACCACCGAAGGCGCCGAGTGCAGCCAGTTCGAAAACCACCTGCGGGCCGTTGCCGGTCTGCCGCTGGGTTCGACGGCCAAGGTCGGCGAGAGCGCGATGCTCAACTTCATCGGCGTCGTGCCTCCGGTCGAGAAGGTCATCGCCATCGACGATTGCCATCTGCATCACTACGGCAAGGCCTTCAAGGCCGGGCGCAAGGTCGGTCACGCCAACCTGCGTTGCAAGGACAAGGCGACCCTCGAACAGCAGATCCTCAAGGTCGAGGCGCTGATCGCCGAGTAACGAGAGTTTCATCTGGCAGCGGCGGAACCATTAAGGGCCGCCGTTCTCTGATGGCAGGATGCCAAAGTCTGACTAGGCTTTCGCATATCGACCAATTTCAGAGGGAAATGCCATGGGAATTATCGGAACCATCTTTATCGGCCTGATCGTCGGCCTGCTGGCACGGTTCCTCAAGCCGGGCGATGACAGCATGGGCTGGATCATGACCATCCTGCTGGGTATCGGCGGTTCGCTGGCAGCCACCTACGGCGGCCAGGCCCTGGGCATTTATCAGGCAGGTCAGGGCGCCGGCTTCTTCGGTGCGCTGGTGGGCGCGATCATCCTGCTGGTGATCTACGGCCTGATCAAAAAGAACTGATCCAAAGCGACAAAGCCCTCTCTGCCAAACCGGTGGAGAGGGCTAGAATGCTCGGCGATTTACTGTTTCCTTTTTCCTACGAGCATCTTCATGCGCCGTCTTCTGTTGACTCTCCTTTTGCTGGGCAGCGGTCTGGCCCACGCCGGCGAACTGCCGGAAACCGACTGGCTGGAACTGATGCCCAAGTCGGATCAGAAAGCCCTCGAGGCCATGCCTGAAATCGACCACAACTCTCCGGAAGCCACCGGCACCTTCACCCAGAAAGGCGGGATGAAGCAGGCCAAGGGCTTGCCGGCGGTGATGTACTCGACCAAGACCGTGGCGTCGATGAACGACAAACACATCCGTATCGGTGGTTACCCGGTGCCGCTGGAGTCGGACGCGAAGGGCCGCAGCACGCTGTTTTTCCTCGTGCCGTACCCGGGCGCCTGCATCCACGTGCCGCCACCGCCACCGAATCAACTCGTGCTGGTGCGCTACCCCAAGGGTTTGAAGCTGGACGACATCTACACGCCGCTTTGGGTGACCGGCACGCTGAAGATCGAAAAGGTCAGCAATGACCTGGCCGATGCGGCCTATGCGCTGGAAGCGGACAAGGTGCGGGTGGTGCAGGAGTCCGATCTCTAATAGTTACCCCCAAAACAACTGTGGGAGCGAGCCTGCTCGCGAAAGCGGTGTATCAGACACTAAAAGGGTGGCTGACATAACGCATTCGCGAGCAGGCTCGCTCCCACATTTTGTTTTACGGTACTGGTTAAAGTGGCTTGCTGCCGACGCTGACACCCATGGTGTGGCTGGCATCCGGCGCGAGGGTCACGATGTCATCCATCACGTTCGCGGTCTCGATGCACAGCATCCGCTGCCAGCCGTCGTTGTCCATGTCGCTGAACGCGGCGGCGCGGTCGATCCACGGGTTCCAGATGACTGCCGTGCGTGAGCCGGTAGCGGTCAGCGCGATGCGCCGCTCCCAGGCCGGATCGACGATGCTCAGTTGCGGCGGAGCGTCGAGGTAGATGCGGTCGGTTTCCCCGGCAAAACGCAGGTCGCCTTGCTGGGTGTGCGTCTTCCAGTCATCCAGGGTCTCGATGTAGCTCAGGCCGTCCACGCCTTCGACGCGCACGTTGCGCACATCGCTGACGGCGAAATAGCTGTGCAGCGCCTGGCTGATGCTGACGGTGTCGGTACCGCGATTGTGGCTGGTCAGGCTGATGTGCAGATGATCGTCGAGGCGCAGGGTCAGGGTCAGGTCGACCTGATGCGGCCAGCCCGGAAAGCCGCCTTCGGGGTAGGGCAGAGTGAACTCGACCTTCAGGCTTTCGCCCTCGGTTTCGATACCGCCCAGCTCCCAATCCATCGCCCGGACAAACCCGTGAGCGGTGGCCGGCTCTTCGCTGACTCGCATCGCCTGCACGCTCTGCGG
Source organism: Pseudomonas sp. 91RF (assembly GCF_003576265.1). Classification (NCBI taxonomy): domain Bacteria; kingdom Pseudomonadati; phylum Pseudomonadota; class Gammaproteobacteria; order Pseudomonadales; family Pseudomonadaceae; genus Pseudomonas; species Pseudomonas sp. 91RF. The sequence goes on along the minus strand of NZ_QWFC01000015.1, from coordinate 155,396 downwards.
GTTGCGGGCGAAGACACCGAACCACGGCCAGCACACCGGCACGCCAGCGCGGATGCTCTTGCCGGCCTTGAACACCGCCTTGTCGTTCAGCCAGATCAGTGGCGGCTGGCCGTCCACCTGATAACTGAGGATGTGCGCGCCTTGCTGGGCCACCAGCACTTCGGCCTGACCGTGGCGGATGCGCCAGCAGTTCAGTTCATCCAGTTTCACGGCTTCAACGATGGGCGTGTTCATGGGACAACTCTCGAATCAGCAACTTGGGACGACTATCGACCTTGAAACGGCCGCGAGGTTTAACGTGCGCGTGGCGGAACCGAACGGGTGCGACCGCTGCCATCGATGGCCACGAACACGAACACCGCTTCGGTCACTTTACGCCACTCGCTGGACAGCGGGTCGTCGCTCCACACCTCGACCATCATCTGGATCGAGCTGCGGCCGATTTCCAGGGTCTGGGTATAGAAGGACAATTGCGCACCGACGGCCACCGGCACCAGGAACGCCATGCGGTCAATGGCAACGGTCGCGACACGGCCACCGGCGACGCGGCTGGCCATTGCAGTGCCGGCCAGGTCCATCTGCGCTACCAGCCAGCCGCCGAAAATATCGCCGAAGCCATTGGTTTCGCGGGGAAGCGCGGTGATTTGCAGGGCCAGGTCGCCTTGCGGGATCGGATCTTCTTGTTCGAGCTCTATCATGCCGGGGGTGCCTCTGACCCGTGACTCTTCGTTGGGTATTGCTGGTGGTAGCCGTCTTCAGGAAAAACGATTCAGCACCGAACATACTACGTTCGTCACGTTTTCCATAAGGCAACTGAAGGGGAAACTCTGCGAAACCGGCTGGTTCAACGCGATAAGGCGGCCAGCAACGTTTTCGCACAGCAACCCCTTACAAGCCGGAGCAGGATTGCGAGTATATCGGTCGGTAGACTCCGCGACGACCATCCGGTTCTCATTTCGACCGTCAAATACGCGCCTCTATGTGCTTTTTCGAACAATTTGCTATGGTGCCGAACCTGCCCGAGCCACAGCCAGCGTTGTTGTGGCGGCAGATCCGACTATAAGAGAAGACCTTGCCATGACCACAGCGCCCTCGAGCATCGCGCAGCCGGACCAACCCGCACGACCCTTGACCCGCAATGACTACAAGACTCTGTCGCTATCGGCCCTGGGCGGTGCGCTGGAGTTTTACGATTTCATCATTTTCGTGTTCTTTGCCACCGTGGTCGGCAAATTGTTCTTCCCCGCCGACATGCCCGAGTGGCTGCGCCTGATGCAAACCTTCGGCATCTTTGCCGCCGGCTACCTCGCGCGGCCGCTGGGCGGGATCGTGATGGCGCACTTCGGCGACCTGCTGGGGCGCAAGAAGATGTTCACCCTGAGCATCTTCATGATGGCCGTGCCGACCCTGATCATGGGTCTGCTGCCGACCTATGCGCAGATCGGCATGTGGGCGCCGATCCTGCTGCTGTTGATGCGCGTGATCCAGGGCGCGGCGATTGGCGGTGAAGTGCCAGGGGCATGGGTCTTCGTTTCCGAACACGTGCCCGGAAAGCATGTCGGCTATGCCTGCGGCACCCTGACCAGCGGCCTGACGGCGGGCATCCTGCTGGGTTCGCTGGTCGCCACCGCGATCAACAGCATTTATACGCCGGTGGAAGTTTCGGACTACGCCTGGCGGATTCCGTTCCTGCTCGGCGGCGTGTTCGGCCTGTTCTCGGTCTACCTGCGCCGCTGGCTGCACGAAACCCCGGTATTCGCTGAACTGCAACAGCGCAAGGCACTGGCCGAAGAAGTGCCGCTGCGCGCAGTGCTGCGTGACCATCGCGGGGCCATCGCAGTCTCGATGCTGCTGACCTGGTTGCTGTCCGCCGGCATCGTCGTGGTGATCCTGATGACCCCGACCGTGCTGCAGACGGTCTATCACTTCTCGCCAACGATGGCGCTGCAATCCAACAGCCTGGCCATCGTCTTCCTGAGCCTGGGCTGCATCATTTCCGGCGCACTGGCGGATCGCTTCGGCGCCGGTCGTGTGTTTGTGTTCGGCTGCCTGGGTTTGCTGGCCAGCTCCTGGACGTTCTATCACAGCCTCGCCGATCACCCGGACTGGCTGTTCCCGCTGTATGCGCTGACCGGTTTCCTGGTCGGCACCATCGGTGCGGTGCCGTACGTGATGGTCAAGGCGTTCCCGCCGGTGGTGCGCTTCAGCGGTCTGTCCTTCTCTTATAACGTCGCCTACGCCATTTTCGGCGGCCTGACCCCGATGGTGGTCAGCCTGCTGCTGAAAGAAAGTGCGATGGGGCCTGCCTACTATGTGGCGGTGCTGTGCGGGATGGGGATTCTGGTCGGCGCCTGGCTGTGGAGCAAGGGCCGCTGACCCGCAATTCTCTTCGCTGATACCGGCCCCATCGCGAGCAGGCTCGCTCCCACACTGGAATGCATTTCAACTGTGGGAGCGAGCCTGCTCGCGATTTGGGCCGCCCGTATCATTCGGTAAAACCTCAATGCTGGCCTTTCATCCAATTGTCATATTTCAGCCATAGAGTGTTCACACGGCCTGCTGATACTTGGCCCCGACTTAACACCCCCTATCTGCTAGGAGTAAGGCATGAAACTGAAGCGTTTGATGGCGGCAATGACTTTTGTCGCTGCTGGCGTTGCGACCGCCAACGCGTTCGCCGCTGTTGACCCGTCGATCCCGAGCTACACCAAGACCACTGGTGTGTCGGGCAACCTGTCCAGCGTCGGCTCCGATACCCTGGCCAACCTCATGACCTTGTGGGCCGAGAACTACAAAAAAGAATACCCGAACGTAAACATCCAGATTCAGGCCGCTGGCTCCGCCACCGCGCCACCTGCGCTGACCGAAGGCACCTCCAACCTGGGCCCGATGAGCCGCAAGATGAAGGACACCGAACTGGCGGCCTTCGAACAGAAATACGGCTACAAGCCAACCGCTATCCCGGTTGCCGTGGACGCCCTGGCTGTCTTCGTGCACAAGGACAACCCGATCCAGCACCTGACCATGGAACAGGTTGACGCAATCTTCTCGTCCACTCGTCTGTGCGGCGCCAAGGCCGACGTCAAAACCTGGGGCGACCTGGGCGTGACCGGCGACCTGGCCAACAAGCCGGTTCAACTGTTCGGCCGTAACTCGGTATCCGGCACCTACGGCTACTTCAAGGAAGAAGCCCTGTGCAAAGGCGACTACAAGCCTAACGTCAACGAACAACCAGGTTCGGCTTCGGTCGTGCAGTCGATCAGCTCCTCGCTGAACGGCATCGGTTACTCGGGCATCGGCTACAAGACCGCCAGCGTGAAAACCGTTGCTCTGTCGAAGAAAGGCAGCACCGAGTTCATCGAAGACAGCGAAGAAAACGCCCTGAACGGCAAGTACCCACTGTCCCGCTTCCTGTACGTGTACGTGAACAAGGCCCCGAACAAGCCTCTGGCCCCGCTGGAAGCCGAGTTCGTGAAACTGGTTCTGTCGAAACAGGGCCAGGAAGTGGTAGTGAAAGACGGCTACATCCCGCTGCCGGCCAAGGTTGCTGCAAAAGCACTGGCTGACCTGGGTCTGCAGGAAGGCGGCGCTGAAGTCGCAAAAAAGTAACAAACTGAGTCAGGGGTGAACCCCGCCTGACTCCCGTGTGGGGCCCGGCCCGCAAGCGGCCCGGCCCCACACTCCCCGAATTCTTTTATCCACTGCCAGTGCCCTGCTGGCGGCGGATTTGGTGCGTCACTGCATTGTCATCTTTCTGTCATACAGGATCGCTAGGGTGTGCGCATGAATGATCTGGCCAATTCCAAAATGACTACGAACCCTCCCAAGCGCATTGATTTCAATACGCCTGAGTTGCAACGCAAGCGCCGCATTCGCGCGCTCAAGGATCGCTTCACCCGTTGGTACGTCCTCGTCGGCGGTCTGGCGGTGCTGGCAGCCATCACCCTGATCTTCTTCTTCCTCGCCTACGTCGTCGCGCCACTGTTCAAGGGCGCTGACCTGACTGCGAAAGACGCTATCACCCCGGCCTGGATGCAGGACGCCGGCAAGCCACTGATGATTTCGCTCGAAGAGCAGAATCAGGTGGCCATGCGCGTTTCCGACAAGGGCCAGGCGCTGTTCTTCGATATCGACAGTGGCGCTGAATTGAAGCGCGTCGATCTGCCGTTGCCGGCAGGCGCCAGTGTGACCTCCATCGGTGAAGACCAGCCGGGCCATCCGCTGGTGGTCGTGGGCATGTCCAACGGTCAGGCGCTGGTGTTCCGTCACACTTATAAAGTCAGCTACCCGGAAGGCAAGAAAACCATCACCCCGGCGATCGAGTTCCCGTACGGCGAAGCGCCGATTGCGCTGAACGAGAGCGGCGGTGCGCTGGAGCACGTCAGCCTCAACGCCACCGACTCGACCCTGATGCTGGTCGGCTCCACCGGTTCGCAACTCAATGTGCTGTCGCTGACCAGCGAAGAAAACATGATGACCGGCGAAGTCACCAACGAGCAGAAGCGTATCGATCTGCCGCAGATGACCGAGCCAGTGAAAAACATCTTCGTCGACCCGCGCCAGCAATGGCTGTACGTGGTCAACGGTCGCGCGCAGGCCGACGTGTTCAGCCTGCGCGACAAGAGCCTCAACGGTCGCTACAAACTGCTGGAAAACGCTGACGCGCAAGTCACTGCCGCCACTCAACTGGTAGGCGGCATCTCGCTGATCGTCGGCGACTCCACCGGTGGCCTGGCCCAGTGGTTCATGGCCCGTGACACCGATGGCGAGCTGCGCCTGAAGCAAATCCGCACCTTCCAGATGGGCAAGACGCCGATCGTTGAAATCACCGCCGAAGAGCGCCGCAAGGGCTTCGTTGCCCTGGATGCTTCCGGCAAGCTCGGCGTGTTCCACAGCACCGCGCACCGCACCTTGCTGGTCGATCAGGTGGTCGAAGGCCAGGGCCTGTTCGGTCTGTCGCCACGGGCCAACCGTGTGATCGTCGAAGCCGGCGGCAAGCTGCAACCGCTGCTGCTCGACAATCCGCACCCGGAAGTGTCGTGGAGCGCGCTGTGGAGCAAGGTCTGGTACGAGAACTACGACGAGCCTAAATACGTCTGGCAATCGACTGCGGCCAACACCGATTTCGAACCGAAACTGAGCTTGTCGCCTCTGACCTTCGGTACCCTGAAAGCCGCGTTCTACGCGATGCTGCTGGCTGCGCCGCTGGCGGTTGCCGCTGCGATCTACACCGCGTACTTCATGGCCCCGGGCATGCGCCGCAAGGTCAAACCGGTGATCGAACTGATGGAAGCGATGCCGACGGTGATCCTCGGCTTCTTCGCCGGCCTGTTCCTCGCGCCGTATGTGGAAGGGCATCTGCCGGGCATCTTCAGCCTGCTGATGCTGCTGCCGATCGGCATTCTGGTCGCCGGTTTCACCTTCAGCCGCCTGCCTGAATCGATCCGCCTGAAAGTCCCGGACGGTTGGGAAAGTGCGCTGCTGATCCCGGTGATCCTGTTCGTGGGCTGGCTGTCGCTGTACATGAGCCCGTTCATGGAGAACTGGTTCTTCGGCGGTGACATGCGCATGTGGATCTCCCACGACCTGGGCATCACCTACGACCAGCGCAACGCTCTGGTGGTCGGTCTGGCCATGGGCTTCGCGGTGATCCCGAACATCTACTCGATCGCCGAAGACGCCGTGTTCAGCGTGCCGCGCGGCCTGACCCTGGGCTCGCTGGCCCTCGGTGCCACACCGTGGCAGACCATGACTCGCGTAGTGATCCTGACCGCCAGCCCGGGCATCTTCTCGGCCCTGATGATCGGCATGGGCCGTGCAGTCGGCGAGACCATGATCGTGCTGATGGCCACCGGCAACACCCCGGTCATGGAAATGAACCTGTTCGAAGGCCTGCGCACCCTGGCGGCCAACGTCGCGGTGGAAATGCCGGAGTCGGAAGTCGGCGGCAGCCACTACCGCGTGCTGTTCCTTTCGGCGCTGGTGCTGCTGCTGTTCACCTTCGTCATGAACACCCTCGCGGAACTGATTCGTCAGCGTCTGCGCAAGAAATACTCGTCGCTTTAAGAAAGGTAGAAGTCTGTGAAACAGAACTCCCTGAATGGATGGTTCAAGAGCGGCGCCCCGGGCGTCTGGATCAGCGGTGGCGCGGTGTCCATCGCGGTCATCATGACCATTGGCCTGCTGGCGGTGATTGCCGTGCGCGGTCTGGGTCACTTCTGGCCGGCGGACCTGATCCACGCCAGCTACAACGTCCCGGGCCAGGGCAATCACCTGGTCATCGGCGAGGTGGTGCAGAAGGAAGAAGTGCCCCGCGCACGCCTGAAGAGCGCCGGTCTGCCGGTGCCTGACCAGGGCCCGGAATTCATGACCCGCGAGCTGATCAAGGTCGGCAACCGCGACCTGAACGGCAACGACTTCACCTGGATCGTCGGCGAGTGGCTGACCGACCAGAAGAACCCGCCGGAGCTGATGGCGCTGGAACGTCGTGAGTGGGGCAACTTCTACGGCTACCTGGTCAACGTCAAACAGGACGGCAAGGTGATCGCCGAAGGCGAAGCGGCCTGGCCCGAGCTGCAAGCGCGGATCAACCGTGTGAACGGCCTCGCCGCGCAACTCAAGACCCTGGAAAAAACCGACATCGGTGCGATCAACGCCGGTCTCGAGCGGATCCGTCTGCACGGTCGCAAACTGGAACTGGAAGGCAAGCTCGACGCCACTGCGCAAGCGGACATGGACGCCGAACGTGCCGAGCTGAACGCCCGCTATCAGGACGTTGAAGCGCGTCTGGCCGATCTGCACGCGCAGTTCAACCGCGATGCCTTGACCGCTCGCGATGCCAACGGCAAGGAAATCGAAATCGGCCTGGGCAAAGTGGTTCACGCCTACCAGCCAAACGCCATGGGTACCTTTACCAAGGTCGGTTTCTACTTCAGCAAGGTCTGGGAGTTCCTGTCCGACGACCCGCGAGAAGCGAACACCGAAGGCGGGATTTTCCCGGCGATCTTCGGCACCGTGATGATGACCCTGATCATGGCGATGATCGTGACCCCGTTCGGCGTGCTGGCGGCGGTGTACCTGCGTGAATACGCCAGGCAGAACACCCTGACCCGGGTGATCCGGATCGCGGTGAACAACCTGGCGGGTGTTCCGGCCATTGTTTACGGCGTGTTCGGTCTGGGCTTCTTCGTTTACGTGCTGGGTGGCTCGCTCGACCGTCTGTTCTTCCCGGAAGCGCTGCCGGCACCGACCTTCGGTACGCCGGGTCTGCTCTGGGCTTCGTTGACCCTGGCGCTGCTGGCGGTGCCGGTGGTGATCGTGGCCACCGAAGAAGGTCTGGCGCGTATCCCGCGTACCGTGCGTGAAGGCTCGCTGGCCCTCGGCGCGACCAAGGCTGAAACCCTGTGGAAGATCGTTCTGCCGATGGCCAGCCCGGCCATGATGACCGGCATGATCCTAGCGGTGGCTCGTGCCGCCGGTGAAGTGGCGCCGCTGATGCTGGTGGGTGTGGTGAAACTGGCGCCGTCGCTGCCGGTGGATGGCAACTACCCGTACCTGCACCTGGACCAGAAGATCATGCACCTGGGCTTCCACATCTACGACGTCGGCTTCCAGAGCCCGAACGTTGAAGCCGCACGACCGCTGGTGTACGCCACCGCGTTGCTGCTGGTGCTGGTGATTGCCGTGCTCAACCTGTCGGCAGTGTGGATTCGTAACCACCTGCGCGAGAAGTACAAGGCGCTGGACAGCTGATCGCCGTCACAAGAATTGAAGGGCTGCCGGCCTTATTCCCGGCAGCCAACCGAACCGAATTTGTTAGCACAGGGGATCTCCCATGCAGCACGAAACACATACCCACGGCATCAACATGTCTGCCTTGGGCCGCGACAAGCAAAGCCTGAACCTCGAACAGGAAACCGTGGCCATCGAAGTGCCGGGCCTGAGCCTGTTCTACGGCGAGAAACAAGCGCTGTACGACGTCAGCATGAACATCCCGAAACAGCGCGTGACTGCCTTCATCGGCCCGTCCGGCTGCGGCAAGTCCACGCTGCTGCGTACCTTCAACCGTATGAACGACCTGGTGGACGGCTGCCGCGTCGAAGGCGCGATCAACCTGTACGGCAACAACATCTACCGCAAGGGCGAAGACGTGGCCGAGCTGCGTCGCCGGGTCGGCATGGTGTTCCAGAAGCCCAACCCGTTCCCGAAGACCATCTACGAAAACGTGGTCTACGGCCTGCGCATCCAGGGCATCAACAAGAAGCGCATCCTCGACGAAGCCGTCGAGTGGGCACTGAAGGGCGCGGCCCTGTGGGACGAAGTGAAAGACCGCCTGCATGACTCGGCACTCGGCCTGTCCGGTGGTCAGCAGCAGCGTCTGGTGATCGCCCGTACCATCGCCGTGGAACCGGAAGTGCTGCTGCTCGACGAACCGTGCTCGGCCCTCGACCCGATCTCGACCCTGAAAGTCGAAGAGCTGATCTACGAGCTCAAATCCAAGTTCACCATCGTCATCGTGACCCACAACATGCAGCAGGCGGCGCGGGTGTCCGACTACACGGCGTTCATGTACATGGGCAAACTGGTGGAATTCGGCGACACCGATACCCTGTTCACCAATCCGGCCAAGAAGCAGACCGAAGACTACATCACCGGTCGTTACGGCTAGCAGACGCTGGTTGTCGCTCACTGAATTGACGCTCGCACCTTACCGGACGCTCCAAGGACGCCAACATGATTAGTAAAGAAGGCCTTACCCATCACATTTCCGCGCAGTTCAACGCCGAACTGGAAGAAGTGCGCAGCCACCTGCTGGCCATGGGCGGGCTGGTCGAAAAGCAGGTCAATGACGCGGTCACCGCGCTGATCGAGGCCGACTCGGGCCTGGCCCAGCAAGTGCGCGAAATCGACGACCAGATCAACCAGATGGAGCGCAACATCGACGAAGAATGCCTGCGCATTCTGGCCCGTCGTCAGCCGGCGGCGTCCGACCTGCGTCTGATCATCAGCATCTCCAAGTCGGTGATCGACCTGGAGCGCATCGGCGACGAAGCGACCAAGATCGCCCGCCGCGCGATCCAGCTGTGCGAAGAAGGTGAAGCGCCGCGCGGTTACGTCGAAGTGCGTCACATCGGCGACCAGGTGCGCAACATGGTCCGCGATGCGCTTGACGCGTTCGCCCGTTTCGACGCCGATCTGGCGCTGTCGGTGGCGCAGTACGACAAGATCATCGACCGCGAATACAAGACCGCCCTGCGCGAGCTGGCGACCTACATGATGGAAGACCCACGCTCTATCTCGCGGGTCTTGAGCATCATCTGGGTGCTGCGTTCGCTGGAGCGGATCGGCGACCACGCTCGCAACATCTCGGAGCTGGTGATCTACCTGGTGCGCGGCACCGACGTGCGCCACATGGGCCTCAAGCGCATGAAGGAAGAAGTTGAAGGGACAAGCGGCGAAACCGCTAATGTTCCGGGCGATGCTGACGATAAGTAAGATTGCCTGAGAAAAGCGCCCGGCCCTTTGGCCGGGCGTTTTTGTTTCTGCTTTTCATAGGCAGAACCGAATTAAAAAGCAGCACCCGTGAACGAAAAGTCCCGGCGTGACTGAAGAGTTTTGGCAATGTGCCATCAGCCAGCGTTATGCTTGCCGGGATTTTAATAGGGGTGTTGGATGAGCAAGATCAGTGTGTTGGTCGTGGACGATGCATCGTTCATTCGTGACCTGGTGAAAAAGTGCCTGCGTAATTACTTCCCGGGGATCCGCACCGAGGACGCCGTCAACGGTAAAAAAGCCCAGGCCATGCTGGCCAAGGAAGCTTTCGACCTGGTGCTGTGCGACTGGGAAATGCCGGAAATGTCCGGTCTCGAACTGCTGACCTGGTGCCGTGAGCAGGACAACCTCAAGACCATGCCGTTCATCATGGTCACCAGCCGTGGCGACAAGGAAAACGTGGTGCAGGCGATTCAGGCCGGCGTTTCCGGCTACGTCAGCAAACCGTTCACCAACGAACAGTTGCTGACCAAGGTCAAGCAGGCCTTGAACAAGATCGGCAAGCTCGATGCCCTGATGAACAGCGCCCCGACCAAGATGAACTCGGCATTCGGCAACGACTCCCTGAGCGCACTGACCGGCGGCAAGGCCGCAGTGGTCGGCTCCGCCCCGGCTGCGCCTGCGGCCAACCCTTTTGCCAAGCCTGCCGCTGCCGCCCCGGCACCTGCCGCCGCGCCACAGCGTGGCCTGCTCAACAGCCCGCCCGTGAAAGCCCCGGCAGCCTCTGCTGCTCCGGCCAGCGGCCGTGGCCAGGGCCAGTTGCGTTTGCCGAGCGGTACCCAGCAATGCGTGATCAAGGCCCTGAGCATCAAGGAAGCGCTGCTGGTAGTGAAGCGCACCGACACCCTGCCGCAGATCCTCGACAGCGCCGTGCTCGATCTGGAGCAGGGCGACAACGCCGAAATCGCCCGCCTCAACGGTTACCTGCACGCCGTGGTCGCCCACGAGCCGAAACCTGACAGCGACTGGCTGCAACTGACCTTCCGCTTCGTCGACCAGGACGCGCAGAAGCTCGACTACATCTCCCGCCTGATCGCCCGCGGCACGGCGCAGAAGCACTTCGTTCCGGGCGCTTGATCTTCGTCGCCTGACGGTCCGCCATCGCCAGCAGGCTGGCTCCCACAGGGATAACACCGAATCTGTGGGAGCCAGCCTGCTGGCGATGGGGCCATCAAAAGCACCACCCATCTTTCGCGTTGCCCAATTTGAAACATCTGTCGACTAGCCTGGTCTGCTTCAGCTGCTAGGCTCATTCCCAGGCCTTACTCGACAGAACTTTTGCCCATGCCCCTGCGCCTGCTGTTTTTCTGTGGTCTGTTCATGGCCTCCACCTCGACCGTGGCCATGACGATCTACAAATCCACCGATGCCAACGGAGTGGTTTCGTACAGCGACCGTCCGAGCAAAGGCTCCCAGGTGTTCGTGTTTCAGGACCGGATGGTCGAGCGCCTCGAACGCCAGGTCTATCTCGACATCAAGAAGCAGAAGGGCACCGACGTGGTGTTCGTGCGCAACGACCTGTATGCACCGGTGGAGGTCGCACTGGCGTTCACCGGGATGAGTAACGTGCGTGGCGCGCCAACGGAAACGATCCGCCGGGTGCTGCCGGCGCGCAGCAATACGCGGCTGGCGTTGCTGACGGCGGTGTCCGGCGGCAAACCGTTGGTGTATACGCCGCAGTTCCAGTACTCCCTCGGCGACCCCGCTGGCGCCGCCCAGAGCTATCGCTATCCGTTTCCGTGGCGGGGCGGTCCCTTCCGCCTGAGTCAGGGCGCCAACGGCGACTACAGCCACTACGGGCCGAAGAACAAATACGCGATGGACATCGCCATGCCGGTCGGTACGCCGATCATTGCGGCGCGGGCCGGGGTGGTGGTGAAGACCGAGAACTCGCAGAACGGGCGCGGCACCGATCCTTCCGGCAATTTCGTGCGGGTGCTGCACGACGACGGCACGATGGGTGTGTACCTGCATCTCAAGCAAGGGTCGGTGAGTGTGCGGGAGGGGCAGCGTGTGGCGGTAGGCAGTCCGCTGGCGTTGTCCGGGAACACCGGCAACAGCAGCGGCCCGCACCTGCACTTCGTGGTGCAGCGCAATACCGGAGGGGGACTGGTGTCGATTCCGTATCAGTTCAACCAGCCGCTGGGCGCATTGCCCAACTTTGCGTTGGGCAAGCGGTAATCCCCGTCAGTCGAGCATCAGCACCTTGGCCAGAATGATTTTCGGGCCTTTCATCTTCTTGATGATGATGCGCAGCCCTTCGACTTCCAGCACTTCTTCCTCTTCCGGCACCCGTTTCAGGGTTTCGTAGATCAGCCCGGCGAGGGTTTCGGCTTCGATGTGGTCCAGGTCGATACCCAGCAGGCGCTCGACCTTGAACAGCGGCGTATCGCCCCGCACCAGCAGTTTGCCCGGCTGGTAGGCGAGGATGCCGCGCTCGGCCTTGCGGTGTTCGTCCTGGATGTCGCCGACCAGCACTTCCAGCACGTCTTCCATGGTCAGGTAGCCGATGATGTTGCCGTCGGCTTCTTCAACCACGGCGAAGTGCGAGCCGCCCTTGCGGAACTGCTCAAGCAACTGCGACAGCGGCATGTGCCGCGACACGCGCTCCAGCGGGCGGGTCAGTTCGGCAAGGTTGAACGACTCGGGAATGTGGTCCAGCGCCGCCAGTTCCAGCAGCAGGTCCTTGATGTGCAGCAGGCCGACGAATTCCTTGCGTTCGCTGTCGTACACCGGATAACGGCTGAACTTGTGGCGACGGAACATCGCCAGGATTTCTTTCAGCGGGGCGTTGAATTCGAGGGTGATCAGGTCTTCCCGGGAGTTGGCCCAGTCGACCACTTCCAGTTCGCCCATTTCCACCGCCGAGGCCAGCACGCGCATGCCTTGGTCGCTCGGGTCCTGGCCACGGCTGGAGTGCAGGATCAGTTTCAGTTCTTCACGGCTGTAATGGTGCTCGTGATGCGGGCCGGGCTCACCCTGGCCAGCAATGCGCAGGATGGTGTTGGCGCTGGCGTTGAGCAGGTAGATCGCCGGGTACATGGCCCAGTAGAACAGGTACAGCGGCACCGCCGTCCACAGCGACAGCAGCTCGGGTTTGCGGATCGCCCAGGACTTGGGTGCCAGCTCGCCGACCACGATGTGCAGGTAGGAAATGATGAAGAACGCGGTGAAGAACGAGATGCCTTTGACCACTTCCGCCGACTGCACGCCGACCGCGCTCAGCAGCGGTTCGAGAATGTGCGCGAACGCCGGCTCACCGACCCAGCCCAGGCCGAGGGAGGCGAGGGTGATACCGAGCTGGCACGCCGAGAGGTACGCATCGAGCTGACTGTGTACGGTGCGCAGGATGTGCCCGCGCCAGCCGTGTTGTTCAGCGATGGCTTCGACCCGGGTCGAGCGCAGTTTGACCATGGCGAATTCCGCCGCAACGAAGAAGCCGTTGAGCAAAACCAGGATCAGAGCGAAAAGAATCATGCCGAAATCGGCGAATATTGTTGCGAGGGACAAGCCAGGGGAAGGGTCCATGATGGAGTTTTGCGGGTTCCGTGTGATTCGTAAGAGAGAAGAAATCGCGCCTGAAAGGCAGGCGCAAGTCTGCCAATGTAGCGGCTGACCTGGCGATTGCCTAGTCCGGCATTACTCGGCGGCGCTGATGAGCCGTGCCTGGGCGACCTGCGCCGGGGCGAAATGGCAGGTGAACGTGCTGCCGTGGCCGGGCACGCTGCTGATCTCCATCCGCGCGCGATGGCGCAGCAACACGTGTTTGACGATGGCCAGGCCCAGGCCCGTACCGCCGGTGTTGGAGTTGCGGCTGGAATCGACGCGGTAGAAGCGTTCGGTCAGGCGCGGCAGGTGTTTGCTGTCGATGCCGATCCCGGAATCCTGCACGCTCAGGTGTGCGCCCTGATCGTCGCCCCACCAGCGGATGCGGATGTTGCCTTCGGCCGGGGTGTATTTGACGGCGTTGAACACCAGGTTGGAAAACGCACTGCGCAGTTCCGCCTCGCTGCCCTTGAGCAGGATGCTGGCGTCGGCTTCCAGGGTGATTTTCTGATTTTTCGACCCCGACAGCTGCTGTGCATCGCTCTTGATCGACTGCAACAGGGTGTCGATGTGCACGGGCTGGTTGTCCGACGGGTAATCGGTGGCTTCCAGTTTGGCCAGCAGCAGCAAGTCGTTGAGCAGGGTCTGCATGCGTCCGCCTTGCTGTTGCATCTGCTGCAGGGCGCGGCTCCAGCGCGGATTCACTTCCTCGACGTTGTCGAGCAGGGTTTCCAGGTAGCCGCAGATCACCGTCAGCGGGGTGCGCAGCTCATGGGATACGTTGGCGATGAAGTCCTTGCGCATCTGTTCCAGCTGATGGATGCGCGTGACGTCGCGCACCAGCATCAAGTGTTCGTTGTTGCCATAGCGCGTGAGGTACATCTGGATGCGCACGCGGTCGTTGGTCGGCGAGGGGATTTCCAGCGGCTCGGCGTAGTTTTCCTGCTCGAAGTATTCCTTGAAGCGCGGATGGCGGACCAGGTTGGTCACTGGCTGGCCGCTGTCTTGCGGGGTCTTGAGGCCGAGCAGGGTTTCGGCGGCGCGGTTCCACCATTCCAGGTTGCCGTCGCTGTCGAGCATGATCACCGCATCTTTCAGCGCGGCGGTGGACTCCTGAACGCGGTCGATCACCGCTTGCAGGCGTCCGCGTACCCGTTGGTCGCGGCGTTGCAGGTGGTAGATGCTGTCGAACACTTCACCCCACAGACCGTAGCCGTCGGGCGGTGCTTCATCGGGTTGGTGCAGGCGCAGCCATTCGTGCAGGCGCAGCAGTTGCTTGAGCGTCCAGGCCAGGTACAGGCCCAGTCCCGCCGCGAGGCTCCAGCCGTAATAGCCGGTGATCAGGCCGATCACCAGGCAGCCGGTGACCAGCAACAGCATGTGGCGAATCAGGGTGCCATGCCAGTTTTGATTCACGGGAAATACGGTCCTTGTCAGCGAGTCTGGCGGTCGGCTCAGGCCTTGGTGGAGAACCGATAGCCGGTGCCACGCACGGTTTGTACCAGATTTTCGTAGGCGTCGCCGAGGGCCTTGCGCAGGCGCCGGATGTGCACGTCGACGGTGCGCTCTTCAACATAGACGTTGCCACCCCAGACCTGGTCCAGCAACTGGCCACGGGTGTAGGCGCGCTCCTGGTGGGTCATGAAGAATTGCAGCAGACGGTATTCGGTCGGGCCCATTTCGGCTGGACGGCCATCGATGGTCACGCGGTGGCTGATCGGGTCAAGCAGCAGGCCGCCGACTTCGATCGGCGCTTCGCCATCGGTCGGGCCGGCGCGGCGCAGCACAGCCTTCAGGCGTGCCACCAGTTCGCGTGGGGAAAACGGTTTGGTGATGTAGTCGTCGGCGCCGACTTCCAGGCCCTGGATCTTGTTGTCCTCCTCGCCTTTGGCGGTGAGCATGATGATCGGGATGTCCCCGGTCAGCTCGTCACGCTTGAGGCGGCGGGCCAGCTCGATGCCGGAGGTGCCGGGCAGCATCCAGTCGAGCAGGATCAGGTCCGGCTTGCGGTCGACGATAATGGCGTGCGCCTGCTGCGAGTTCTCTGCCTCGAGGCAGTCATAGCCGGCCATTTCCAACGCAACGGCGATCATTTCGCGAATGGGCGCTTCGTCGTCGACGATCAGAATGCTCCTGCCAACCATGCCTTAATCCTCTTGTCATTTAACTGTCTTGCGCCGCATTAGATAACGGAATTATTGCAGTCGTGTGACAGTATTTTAGTCCAGCGGCGATTGTGCAAATCCTGAACTAAGCTCTAAGTCCGAATCCTGACAACCACAAAAGAAGGTTTCCATGACTCAAATGACTGCTTCCTTTAAAGCTCTGCTGATGGCTGCTGCCGTGACCCTGCCCGGCCTTGCGATGGCGGCCGAGCCGGCGATGATGAAAGACGGCATGATGGTCGATCACAAAGGCATGACCGTTTATACGTTCGACAAGGACGCTGGCGGCAAGTCGATGTGCAATGACAAGTGCGCCGAAAACTGGCCTCCGATGATGGCGCCGGCCGGTGCGAAGGCGGAAGGCAAGTGGACGGTGATCAAGCGCGATGACGGCAAGATGCAGTACGCCTACGACGGCAAGCCGCTGTATACCTTCAAGATGGACGCCAAGCCGGGTGACATGATGGGTGACGGCAAGATGGACGCGTGGCACGTGGTTCACGAGCACAAGTAAGCCATCGGCAGTGAAACAGCATCGCGGCCCGCAGGCATTGCCTCGGGCCGCGATGCCTTGAGGTCAGCGCAACGCGTAATCCAGCACGATCCCGACGAAGATCGCCAAACCGGCCCAGTGGTTGTGCAGGAACGCCTTGAAGCAGCGCATCCGGTCCCGGTCACGGGTGTACCAGAACTCCCAGGCATAGCACCCGGCCGCCGCCAGCAGGCCGAGGTGGAACCACATCCCCAACTCGAACTTTGATCCGGCCAGCAACAGGCAGCCCAGTGACAGCGCCTGCAAGGTCAGGATGATCACCCGGTCCGCCTCGCCGAACAGGATCGCCGTCGATTTCACCCCGATCTTCAAGTCATCGTCGCGGTCGGTCATCGCGTAATAGGTGTCGTAGCCCACCGTCCACAGCAGGTTGGCGATCCACAGCAGCCAGGCCGTCGCTGGCAGCTCACCGGTTTCGGCGGTGAACGCCATCGGCATGCCCCAGGAAAACGCCGCACCCAGCACCACTTGCGGGTAATAGGTGTAGCGCTTCATGAACGGATAGGTGAACGCCAGCGCCAGACCGCCCAGCGACAGCCAGATCGTCGCGGCATTGGTGCACAGCACCAGCAGGAAACTCACGCCCATCAGCAGGGCGAAGAACACCAGCGCCTCTTTCGAGCTGATCCGGCCGGCAGCCAGCGGGCGTTCGGCGGTGCGCTTCACATGGCCGTCGACCTTGCGGTCGGCCCAGTCATTGATGACGCAGCCGCCGGCACGGGTCAGCACCACGCCGAGGACGAAAATCACGACGTTGGCCAGCGACGGCGAACCTTTGCCGGCAATCCACAGCGCCCAGAGCGTCGGCCACAGCAGCAGGTAAATGCCGATCGGCTTGTCCATGCGGGTCAACTGGATGAAGTCCCAGGCGCGCGGGTTCAGGCGATTCAGGGATTTGAGCAGGCTTTGATACATCAGCAGTTCTCCGGACGGGCGCGGACGGCTTCCCACAGCGTAGGCAGGAAAATCTCCGCCACCAGTACGCTCAATGCACCACGGTCGAAACGCGAACGGCGGCCCCACAGACCGTTGGCCCGAGAATCCTCGGGCAGCCAATGTTCCGGGTAATGGCAGACTTCGATGGCACGGCGCTGGAACGCGTGATCGCAGAACAGCAGTTCGCCCAGCGAGCGGCTGCCCAACTCATCCATATGCAACCCGTCGCCCTGCAAGGCACTGCGCGACGCCACGCTGCGAGCGAAAACCCAGGCCTCGCCATGACCGCGCAGATACACCTCGCGCACCCAGCCTTCACTGCCTTCGGCCAGTTCCAGCGCCGCGCATTCGTCGTCGCGCAGGGTCTGCCAGCCTTCGAACAGCGGCGTGACGCTGAAGCCGTCATCGGACAGGCGGGTCAGGCGGCGGGTCAGGGAGCCTTCGTCGAACAGCCAGTCGAGCGTGGACGTGTCGGGGAGGGGTGTCAGGTGGCTTTGCGGGCGCCACAGCGGGGCGTTTTTGAGTTGCACAATGAGTCATTATTGGCAGCAAATGAGGCGGCGAGCTTACCATGGCGCACCGCGAATTTGATTGATCCGGGCCGCCATTGCGCCGAACAGGCTTGCATCTGGCCGGTACCATCAGTACAAAACGCCCTGAGCCGGATGGCAGCGCTGCACCATCGACCGTCCGCGCCGGCTAAAGCCTGAATCCTGAGGAAGTACCTGAATGAAAAAGTGGCAATGTGTGGTCTGCGGCCTGATCTATAACGAAGCCGACGGCTGGCCGGATGACGGCATTGCGCCGGGCACCCTGTGGCAGGACGTGCCGGAAGACTGGCTGTGCCCGGACTGCGGCGTCGGCAAGATGGACTTCGAAATGATCGAAATCAACTGAGAAAACACTGAGGAGTAGGGCATGAGCGCACCTGTCGTAATCGTTGGCACCGGGCTTGCGGGTTACAACCTGGCCCGCGAGTTTCGCAAACTCGATGGCGAAACCCCGCTGCTGCTGATTACTGCCGATGACGGTCGTTCCTACTCCAAGCCGATGCTCTCCACCGGTTTCGGCAAGAACAAGGACGCCGACGGCCTGAGCATGGCCGAACCGGGCGCCATGGCCGAGCAGTTGAAGGCCGAGATCCGCACCCACACCCGCATCAGCGGCATCGATCCGGGCCACAAGCGGCTGTGGATCGGCGAGGAAGCGGTGAGCTATCGCGACCTGATCCTCGCCTGGGGCGCCGAAACCGTGCGTGTGCCGATCGAAGGCGATGGAGGGGATTTGGTGTTCCCGATCAACGATCTCGAAGACTACGCACGTTTTCGCGCCGCGGCGGCAGGCAAGCGTCGGGTGTTGCTGCTCGGTGCCGGTCTGATCGGCTGTGAGTTCGCCAACGATCTGATCCTCGGCGGCTACGAAGTGCAACTGGTTGCGCCGTGCGAGCAGGTGATGCCGACCCTGTTGCACCCGTCCGCTGCCGCAGCGGTGCAGGCCGGGCTGGAAAGCCTGGGCGCGCGTTTCCACCTCGGTCCGGTGCTGACCCGTTTGCAGAAAGTCGCCGATGGACTGGAAGCCCACCTGTCCGACGGTCAGGTCATCCCGTGCGATGTGGTGGTGTCGGCCATTGGCCTGCGCCCGCGTATCGATCTGGCAGCGGCTGCCGGCATCCAGACCAACCGCGGAGTGGTGGTCGACCGTCATCTGCAAACCTCTCACGCCAATATTTACGCCTTGGGCGACTGCGCCGAGGTCGACGGGCTGAATCTTCTGTACGTCATGCCCCTCATGAGTTGTGCGCGAGCGCTGGCACAGACCCTGGTCGGCAACCCGACCGTGGTGAACTACGGACCGATGCCGATCACCGTGAAAACCCCGGTCTGCCCGCTGGTGGTTTCGCCGCCGCCACGGGGCCGCGAAGGCGTCTGGACTGTCGAAGGGCAGGGCGCCGACGTCAAGGCGCTGTGTCACGACGCGCAAGGGCAATTGCTCGGTTACGCCCTGACCGGCGCGGCGGTGATGGAAAAACTCGCGCTGAACAAACAGCTTCCGGCCTTGCTGGCGTAAATACCGGTCGTTCTGTCGGAATCACCCCGCTTTTGCCCCCACAAAGGTCGCGGGGAGACTGGCGCCGCCCTTATCCGCGTGCCATTCTCACTCCCGTCTGCCGCAGAGTAGAGCCTGCGGCGCCTTGGGCGCTGTTCCAACGAGAGCAGCACGGACATAACAACAAAAAACCGACTCAAAGGGGCTTCACTAATGCGTAAACCAGAACTCGCCGCTGCAATCGCTGAAAAAGCGGATCTGACCAAAGAGCAGGCCAACCGCGTTCTCAATGCCGTCCTCGAAGAAATCACCGGCGCCCTGCACCGCAAGGACAGCGTCACGCTCGTCGGCTTCGGCACCTTCCTGCAACGCCATCGCGGTGCCCGCACCGGCAAAAACCCGCAAACCGGTGAGCCCGTCAAAATCAAGGCCAGCAACACTGTTGCGTTCAAGCCGGGCAAGTCGTTGAAAGACAGCGTCAATCCATAATTGCGGCGCATCCCTGAATAGCGGGGAAAACCGTAAAAAAAATGGGCACACCGATTGCGGTCGGGTGCCCATTTTTTGTGTCCGGAGAATCCCGAGGCCGCAGGTTCTCTTCTTGCCTTCATACATGTATCGATCGAGCTATTTTTGTCTTGATATGCATACGTTATCAGCCATTATCCTTTTTATTGTCTAGCTATCTAGGCGTTGATGATGTTGCATGTATCGTAGATATTGCTTAAACCCAATGCCTTTGAATCGAGACATAAGGTACGTTTCATCAGTTAGTGACCAGATTCACGTACGCAGGGTTGGCGTTGGCTGTCATGCAGATCGATCCTTCTGCAATGTCTAGTATTGAATACACACACTTCGTGATTTGCACATTCGCTCCAGGAATTCAGACACTATGCGCCTTCAAGCCATGACCGACGATGCGATTGCCAGTGCCATTGGTGCCCGGCTCCAGGAATTGCGCCTGAAGAAAAATCTCAGCCAGGAGCATGTCGCCAGGGAAGCCGGCATCAGCCGCCAGACCTTGATCAATCTTCTCCATGGCAAAGGCACCCTGGTGAATCTGCTGGCCGTCCTGCGTGTCATCGGCGAGCTGGAAAGAGCAGCCTCGCTCGTGGAGCCCGTTCGACCGAGCCCGTTGCAAGTGATCAAGATGGCCGGAACCCGGCGTATGCGGGCAACCGGCACGCGGGCGGTGGGCAAGGCCTCGGCGGGGAGCGCAGGCGAGCCGGTGTCCGGCAGCGAAGTCAAAAAGGAGGTTGATTGGTGATTACGGCAAAGGTCTATCTCTTCGAGCGGTTTGTCGGGGGGCTGCTCTGGGATGAGGGCACCCAGCTGGGTTTGTTCGAATACGATCCTGAATTCGTCAAGACCGGTATCGAAATCTCGCCCATCCATATGCCATTGGCCGCCAATCAGACATACGCCTTTCCCGGCCTGAACCGGGAAACCTACAAAGGCCTTCCGGCCATCCTGGCGGACTCCTTGCCGGATGATTTCGGTAACGCACTGATCGATGCCTGGCTCGCCAAGGAGGGCCGAGACAAAGCGACGTTCACCCCGGTTGAAAGGGTTCTGTATCAGGGCTCGCGCGGAATGGGCGGACTCGAATACCGGCCCGCTCTCAGCGGTTCAGTAAATGCCAGTGAACGTATTCAGATTGATGCGCTGGTAGAGCTCGCCAGCGAAGTGCTCTCGCAACGGGAAAGTCTGGCCGATCGCCTCGCCCATCACGACACCGAAGTCGATGACGAGGCACTGAAACGTTTGATCCAGGTCGGTACCAGCGCTGGCGGTGCCCGGGCCAAAGCGGTTATCGCGATGAATGCGGCTGGCGAGATCCGCTCGGGGCAAGTCAAGGCGCCCAAAGGGTTTTCCTACTGGCTGCTGAAGTTCGACGTTGCGAAGAACACTGACGTTCTGGCCGACTCGCAAGGCTTCGGCCGCGTTGAGTACGCCTATTCGCTCATGGCCAAAGCTGCCGGCATCACCATGAGCCCGTGTGAATTGCTGGAAGAGGGTGGCCGCGCGCACTTTCTGACCAAACGCTTTGATCGTACCGATGATGGAGAAAAGATCCACATGGCCACTCTGTGTGCCATGGATCATGCCGACTACAAACAGCCGGGCGGCTACTCCTACGAGGAGGCGTTCGGGGTCATGCGGGTTCTTGGTTTGCCGCGCCGTGACGCCGTAGAGTACTTCCGCCGCATGGTTTTCAACGTGGTGGGCCGCAATCAGGATGACCACACCAAGAACACCAGCTTCCTGATGGATCGGACAGGCACCTGGTCTCTTTCCCCGGCTTATGACGTTTCCTGGTCGTACCAGCCCGGCAGCTTTTGGGTGGCTACCCACCAGATGACGATCAACGGCAAGCGCGACAACTTCGAACTCGCGGACCTGGAGGCGGTGGCCGGACAGATCCGGGGCATCGACGCGCCGGCCATCATCAAGGAGGTTTGCGCGGCGGTTAAGCGCTGGCGCGAGATCGCGGGATCGGTAGGCGTTGCGCCGCGATTGATCGATGAGATCGAGAAGACGCATCGTCTCTATCTCGGTGAGGCGCTTGTCTGATCAGGTAGAAACGAAGTACCAATCTTTAATCTGGTCATCGGATTTACCAAGAGCCATATGGAATCCCGAACATTTCGATATAGGCTTTGGACTCCGGAGAAAGAGGTAGCGCGTAGCGTCCTCCATTTTTCCCTTGATACGGCCCCTGCTTGACGATGCTCCCTTCAACCCGAGCAATCTCGACAGACATGAGACAAGGCGCCCCCAGCCAGACCTTGGCAATGCCGCCGGGAGCCAAGCCAATACCTATGCGGTCGCGGTAGTCTGTGATCCATTTGCCATCCAGTCTGCAAAAAGCCTTTTCCGGTTTGCGCATGATTTCCCGCGCGGCCTCGGGAATAACAATGTAGACCTCATAAGTTTGAGGCTCAGCCAGTGATTGCCATCGCACATAGATCAAGCGGGGAAGATCGGCACCGGTGACGTCACGTCCGGCGCCGCTGCCGGGGCTGTCAGGCCAGCCTGCGGGCTTGCCTTTGTTTTCGGCGGGGGTGTTTACCGAGGCAATCCCGGCACCGGCGCGTTTGAACACACGTTCACGGATATCCACCACGTCGGCCGTTTCAATCCATACCTCCATGTAGGCGGGTGCTCCGAAGCCGAGATACCAAGGCCGTTTGGTGATCGGTTGTGCATGACTTTGAGTGCAAAGCACCAACAGCAATCCGAAGACGAACCCCGTGTGTTTTTTGACGGGCCGAGTGAATTTATTCATGGGGGTGCACCACTCGTTGTTTGTTCTTTGTTGGGCGGTTGATAAAAACAACGCTCCAGTCGCTGTTGTTGAAATCTTTGGCTGCGTTCCAGTGCGCAGAAAGATGGATATAGCGACTGCGTAACGACAATGAACGGTCGCACCACTGACTGAAGGGGATGTGATGCCTTACCAGCTCCCGAAGGGGATGCCGTATTTTTCGATGTAGGTTTTGGATGCGTCTTTGAGAGGTCGATGTTTACCTCCGGATTTACCGTCATAGGGACCTTTGGGATTGATAGTTCCTTCGACTCGGGTAATTTCTACTGGCTTCAAGCACGGCCCCCTCAGCCACACCTTGGCAATTCCCCCGGGCGCCAAGCCAATAGTTACGCGGTCGCGGTAATCCGTGATCCATTTACCATCCAGTCTGCAGTACGCCTTTTCCGGTTTGTGCATGATTTCCCGCGCAGATTCGGGAATCACAATGTAGGCCTCATAGGTTTGAGGCTCTGCCAAGGATTGCCAACGCACATAGATCAAACGGGGGAGATCGGCTCCGGTGACGTGACGCCCCGAGCCGCTACCGGGGCTTTCTGGCCAGCCCGCAGGCTTGCCCTTGTTGTCGGCTGGGGTGTTTACCGAGACAATCCCGGCGCCGGCGCGTTTGAACACACGTTCACGTATATCCACCACGTCTGCCGTTTCAATCCAGACCTCCATGTAGGCAGGTGCTCCGAAGCCGAGGTACCAGGGCCGTTTGGGGATTGGTTGTGCGTGGCTTTGACTGCAAAGCACCAACAGCAATCCGAAGACGAATCCCGTGTTTTTTTTGATGGACCGAGTGAATTTATTCATGGGGGTGTATCACTCGTTGTTTGTCTTTTGTCGGTCGGTTTATGAAAACAATGCTTATGTCGCTGCTGTTGAAATCTTTGGCTGCGTTCCAGTGCGCAGAAAGGTGGATATAGCGACTGCGTAACAAAGCCCGTTCTTTGATGGTCAGTCCCTCAACGGATGAATTTCCAAGCGCATAAGCCTCAAGCTTGGTGTGGATCGGGATCAGTTCCTCAGGCAGCGAAAGTTTTGAATCGTTTTTGTCAATCGCTTCAAATGGCACACCATGTCTGACCCCCAGCTCACGCATGATGCGTAAATACACCAGCGACAACTCACCGTGTACCGGGCGTTCAATCATGGCCGCAGCATAAACCCGCTTCTGGGGATCCGGTGTGGATCGGCCCCTTTCCAATCGTTGAATTACAGGGGTCTCCCAGAGTGCAACCCGCAGTTGATTGCCTGGAGCGTCATCTTCGATGACGCCTTTCGTATACCAGGCAAACGCCTCCTTTTCGGCAGCGACATAGGCTGCGCTACGGGTCGCTTCGTGGCTTCGGCTGATGGTGCTGGTGACCGGACTGCTCAACAGAAGTTTCTCCCTGGCTCTGGGCAGATAACCACCTCCCAGATCCGAGTGGGCGCCGGGTAATACCAGATCAATCTCACCCAGGCTGTTAAGGGCAAAGTTCTCGCGATATTCATCACGAGCCACCAGGTGCACCACTTTGCTGGCGCAACCTTCCGGCAGCTTCAAGTCCAGCCCGGGATTTCTGCTGTTGGCGCCTGTGAAGTCGAGCAACCATGGATTGGTGATTGCCGCGACGGTATCAAACAGACCAATGAAATTGATGCCGATACAGGATTGTGGATCCCAGTCAAAGCTACTGGATAAAGACGGAGAGCCCGCTGGCAGCGCCTTTGCAAGAATGCTGCGCTTGCCTTTGAGCACTTCGTTTGCGAAGTGCCGTGCAGCGGCGGCGCCTCGACTGAAGCCGAAAATATCGAACTCGATTTTTTCTATTAGCGCGTTGGGGTTGCTATCAATCAGTGATCGAATTTGCTCCATTATTTTTTCCGGGCTCTGCTCCACACGAGCCAGGACACCCGTTTCGCCTCGGCCGGTTGCCTGGGTGTAAAGTGAATCGCCTCCATCAGCTGTCGTACCAATGCCTTCGATGTATACGCGCAAGGAAGCCTGTTTCGTTTTCTCCGGCAGTACCTCGAACGCATGGTCCGTATACAGCTCATGCAACCGCACGATATTGCTCACATCATTGCCATAACTGTTATCCGGCGAGTTGCCATTCCCGTCGTACCCATGGGCGGCGCAGTGCTTCTGGATCTCTTCGGCTGCCTCCGCCAGATTGGCATCTGGCGCATAGCAAGCCGCGACCGTTTCGCTGTTGGCCTTGTTGTTCCCCGTTCCATCGAAAAACACGCCAATCCTCAACGTAATCCCGGCAGGCGTTTCATCCTCCAGCTCGACTTCTTCTTCCTCTTCTTCGAGCTCGCTTTCCTCTGGGGAGGGTTGCGAGGCGTTCGTCTGTCTCGCTGCCGGATTACCCGTGGCCTGCGACGCAAAACGCTTGGCAGATTCATCCCTGGATACCTCGCCGCCCATGACAATCTCGGTACTGCTGAAGATCCCGCCCTCGTCGATCACGATGTGATGACCGCCCGCTTTCAGCGTGATGCTGGCGCCCGCATCCAGCACCACATTGGCACCGGCCTTGATCTGCACGTGCTGTCCCGCCTCGACGGCAATGACCTTGCCGACAGATGTCTGGCTGCTGCCCTGGATGCTTTCCCGTCGATCGCGTCCGACCTCCAGTCGACTGTCATGGAGGATCTGCAGCTCCATGTCGCGTTGGGCGCGCAGGTAAACCAGTTCCTGGCCGGCACGGTCCTCTAGCGTCAGTTCGTTGTAGCCGCCGGTGTCGGGCGAGCTGCGACTGCGCAGCACGGTGCGGGTCTTGTGCTCGGGCAATCTGTAAGGCGCGGGCGTGAGTTTGTTGATCACGCAACCGGTAATCAGTGGTTGATCGGGGTCGCCCTCCAGAAAGGTCACCACGACTTCCATTCCCACGCGGGGAAGGGTCATTGCGCCAAAACCGTTTCCGGCCCAGTTCGACGACACTCGTACCCAGCAACTGCTGCGCTCGCTGTTCAGCTCGGCCCGGTCCCAGTGGAATTCGATCTTCACGCGACCGAACTCATCGCAGTAGATCTCTTCACCTTTTGGCCCGGTTACCCGAGCCGTCTGGCTCACCAACGGAGGACGGCGCGCAGAGAGAGGCGGGCGGAAAACCACTTCGGCAGGTATGGCGCGGAAGCTGTTGCGATATCCCTGGGTAAAACCGTCTGCAGAAGCGGTTTCGTGTGTAGCGTGTTCCTCCAGAACTTGAGGTTGTCGCCCGGTGTGAGTGACCTCAAGTAATTGCCACAGTCCGTTGCATTGCTTGCGGGGATGTTCGGTCAGTTCGAACAGGTGGCTACAGCGCAGGGTTGGCTGGTTGCTCTGACCCTCGGCCGTTTCATAATCGGCGCGATGACGTTCCAGGGCCTGACGGGCAAGTTGTTTGCCGCGCTTTTCGTTCTCCATCGCCAGCGGATAGCGATAGTCCTCAAGTCCGGGTGTGAAATCGGCGACAAAGCGGCTTTCAAGCAACAGGTGCGGGCGCTTCAGGTCGTAGTCCCGACGGGTGACGCGGCTGGTACGTGTTCGGGCGTGCCAGGAAAACCGGTGGACCACCGGGTGCTCCGCCACCATCGCGCTGTCTTGCCGGTAGGTTGTTGCGTGCAATGTCGGCAGGAACACCGTGTCATCGGTGAACACCAGCAAATGCCTCTCCACAGAGTGCTGGTGATGCCATGTGATGCCGTCTTCGGCGCACAGGCGCTGGATGAACTCGAAATCGCTTTCACCGTACTGGGTGCAGTACGCGCGTGGTGGCAAGGTTTGGACATGGAACCTGAACGCATCGGCAAGGATGCCGTGACGTTTGAGCACTTGGGTGATGATTTGCGGGACAGTCTGGTTCTGGAAAATCTGTTGATCGCGACTGAACTGCAAATAGTGGAGGACTGGAACCAGTGTCAGGCCATAGTGCGACAGGCGCTTTCCCGACTCGCCGGCCTGTACGTCCTCGATGCACCCGTGAATACCTTCGCCATCCAGTCCGAAGCGCAGGAACGCCGGCTGACCAAGCAAAGGTTCCATGTCGAAATCATGAACCTCGCAGACGAGTTTTACCTTGATGGCATAAAGCGTGCTGACGGCCTCGGAACCCTCGAAAGCCAGCACCTTGAAGTCGTTGCGAACGGCGGGAATCTGCAGCGTAAAGCGCGCAGAACTGACAGCTCCAGACATACGCTTGTCCTTAAGCAGAGAGGGAAATCTGGCGTGATGTCGAAACCCTCCCTGGTCAGCGCACGCGAACATTGCCCGGCACGCTAACAAGGCGTGAAACAAATTTATGTAAGAAGAGTCCTTGGTTTAAGTCGGAACATTCCGCGTTGTAAAACAGCGCCAGGATGGTGGGAAATGCCTGTCGGAAAGTGATTCAAGGCGATAAGGAGACCCTGCGATAGTCCTGTCTGTGCAGGTATTCCAACAATATTCAACATATGAATTGCCATCAATTTGATGGCACTTTTATTGTTTGCAGTTGTCGCCAGTCATTTGTTAATAGATGAGCGTGTATTTTCGGAAGCGTCCTACTTCAAATTTTTTCCGTTTTTGTCATGCTTTCATCCGTATTTATGGAACGGCCGTGCCATCATTGTTGATGGCTTTCACCGGGCGCTCTAGATCAATGCTTACGGGGCAGCAGGCCGAAAATGTGAAATATAAACCGATATCAGGGAAACCCCTGCGACATATAGGGCGATCTCCTACACACCCCAATGAACAGTTCGTCTTGTTGTTTAATCGGATGCTTGCTAGTGGCCATCATAGTGATTACGATGCGCGCACTTGAAAGAGCACACACTCAATTGGATGAGTTTCCCCAATGCTCTTCGATACTGTCCCCGCGCCGCTGCAACTCCAATAGGCGTACGACCGTAATCCAAATAAAGGCCATGGATGTCCTACTCAAGCAAACTTTCCGCCCATTACCTCGAACTCGCTAAAGTCTCTGTTTCCAAAGAGAATTTTGCGGGCGAAGACGTTCGTTTCTCGAGCGAATTCGAGGCGCTGGAAAGCGAGCTGGCCAAAGCCTCGTCGATGCACGAAAGCGGGCAGGTCGACTGGCTGAAAATCCGCGAAAACAGCGAAAACCTGCTGCGCACCCAATCCAAGGATCTGCGGGTCGGCGCCTGGCTGACCTGGTCGCTGTACCAGCGTGAATCCTTCCCCGGGCTCCTCGCCGGCCTCGGTTTGCTGCACCACTTGTCGGAAAATAACTGGGCCGACGTTCACCCGCTCAAGCCCCGCACCCGGGCCGCCGCCATCGGCTGGCTGGTGCCGCGTCTGGAGCAGGTGATCACCGAGAACATCGCGATCAAGGAACAGCTGCCGATGTTCCGGCAGTTGTCCGAGCACCTGTCCGGCCTGGACGCGGCCTGCACCGAACATCTGGGCGATGACGCGCCGCTGTTGCTGCCGCTCTCCCGCCGCCTGAAAACCATGATCCAGCGCGCCGCCGACAACCAGCCGGCTCCCGGCGTGGTGGGCGCGGCGGTGGCTCAGGTCAAGCAGGCTGCCAGCCAGTTGCTGGCGCCGGGCGCACCCATCGACAACGAAAAAGAAGCCCACAAGGCCCTGCGCGCCCAGCAGGAAAGCGCCCGTCCGTTGTGCGCCTGGTGGCTCAAGCAGAAGGCAACAGACCTGCGTGCCCTGCGCCTCAACCGCACCTTGCTGTGGATGACCATCGACGCGGTGCCCGAGCGCAATGCCGAGCAGATCACCGTGCTGCGCGGCTTGCCGGTCGACAAGCTCAAGCAGTATCAGGACCGTTTCGATCAGGGCAAATACGCCGACCTGCTGGTGGAGCTGGAGGCGAGCCTGGCAAAGGCGCCGTTCTGGTTCGATGGCCAGAGGATGGTCTGGGAGTGTCTTCAGAACCTCAACGCCGAGCTGGCCATGCGCGAAGTGGAAATCCACTTCGCGCTTTTGATTCAGCGCCTGCCCGGCATCATCGAGCTGCGTTTCCATGACGGCGCGCCGTTCGCCGATCCGTCCACCCGGGCGTGGATCGCCGGCAACGTCATGCCGCACCTGCAAAGCGCCAGCGCGCCGCGCAAGGTCGAAACCGAGAACGTCGAAACCCAGCCGGCCTGGGAAAAGGCCCTGGAAGAAGTCCAGCCGATCCTGCGCAAGGAAGGCCTCAAGCCGGCGGTACAGATCCTCAAACAGGGTCTGCAATCGGCGCACGGCGGCCGCGAACGCTTCTTCTGGCAGTTCGCTCTCGCGCGGCTGTGTTTCCTGGCCAAGAAATACGAACTCGCCAAGAACCAGCTCGAAACCCTCGATCAGACATTACAGGACTCAGGCCTGCACGCCTGGGAGCCCGATCTTGCATTGGAAGTGCTGCACCTGCTGCACAGTTGCTGCGAGTTGCTGCCGCAGAACCATGCCGTACGTGAACGCAAGGAAGAGATTTATCGCAGGCTGTGCCACCTCGACCTCGAAGTGGTACTCGAATAGGCCCCAGGGCCACAACCGCAAGGAGAAAAGCCATGGCCAAAGAAGGCTCGGTAGCCCCCAAGGAACGCATCAACGTCACCTTCAAACCCGCCACCGGCGGTGCTCAGGAAGAGATTGAACTGCCGCTGAAGCTGCTGGCAATCGGTGACTACACCCACCGCAAGGACGATCGCAAGATCGAGGATCGCAAGCCGATCAGCATCGACAAGATGACCTTCGACGAAGTGCTGGCCAAGCAAGAGCTGGGTCTGACGCTGAGCGTGCCGAACCGTCTGCAGGAAGATGGCGAGGCCGACGAGCTGGCCGTGCAACTGCGCGTCAACTCCATGAAGGACTTCAACCCGGCCAGCCTGGTCGAGCAAGTGCCTGAGCTGAAAAAACTGATGGAACTGCGCGATGCGCTGGTGGCCCTCAAAGGCCCGCTGGGTAACGCACCTGCGTTCCGTAAAGCCATCGAAGGCGTGCTCGCCGACGACGAATCCCGCGGTCGCGTACTCGGTGAGCTGGGCCTGAACGCCGCAGCCCCGGACGCCTGAGCCCACAGCAGCCAAGGAAGCCAACACAATGAGCACTAGCGCAGCACAACAGAACGCCGCCGAAAACGGCGAATACAGCATTCTCGACAGCATCATCGCCGAAACCCGCCTGACGCCGGACGACGAAGCCTACGACATCGCCAAGCGCGGTGTGTCGGCGTTCATCGAAGAGCTGCTCAAGCCGCAGAACAACGGTGAGCCGGTCAAGAAAGCCATGGTTGACCGCATGATCGCCGAGATCGATGCCAAGCTCAGCCGTCAGATGGACGAAATCCTGCACCACCCGGACTTCCAGGCGCTGGAATCGTCGTGGCGTGGCCTGCAACTGCTGGTCGACCGCACCAACTTCCGCGAAAACATCAAGATCGAAATCCTCAACGTCTCCAAGGACGACCTGCTGGACGACTTCGAAGATTCGCCGGAAGTGATGCAGTCGGGCCTGTACAAGCACATCTACACCGCTGAATACGGCCAGTTCGGTGGTCAGCCGGTTGGCGCGATCATCGCCAACTACTACCTGTCCCCAAGCTCGCCGGACGTGAAACTGATGCAGTACGTGGCCAGCGTATCCTGCATGTCCCACGCGCCGTTCATCGCCGCTGCCGGCCCGAAATTCTTCGGTCTGGAAAGCTTCACCGGCCTGCCGGACCTGAAGGATCTGAAAGATCACTTCGAAGGCCCGCAATTCACCAAATGGCAGAGCTTCCGTACCTCGGAAGACTCCCGCTACGTTGGCCTGACCGTTCCGCGTTTCCTGCTGCGTAACCCGTACGATCCGGAAGAAAACCCGGTCAAATCGTTCGTGTACAAGGAAAACGTTGCCAACAGCCACGAGCACTACCTGTGGGGCAACACCGCTTACGCGTTCGGCACCAAGCTGACCGACAGCTTCGCCAAGTTCCGCTGGTGCCCGAACATCATCGGCCCACAGAGCGGCGGCGCCGTTGAAGATCTGCCTCTGCACCACTTCGAAAGCATGGGCGAAATCGAAACCAAGATTCCTACGGAAGTTCTGGTTTCCGACCGTCGTGAATACGAACTGGCCGAGGAAGGCTTCATCTCCCTGACCATGCGTAAAGGCTCCGACAACGCGGCGTTCTTCTCCGCAAGCTCCGTGCAGAAGCCGAAGTTCTTCGGCATCAGCGCAGAAGGCAAGGCTGCAGAGCTGAACTACAAGCTCGGCACCCAACTGCCGTACATGATGATCGTCAACCGCCTGGCTCACTACCTGAAAGTGCTGCAGCGCGAGCAACTCGGTTCGTGGAAAGAGCGTACCGACCTCGAGCTGGAACTGAACAAGTGGATCCGCCAGTACGTGGCCGACCAGGAAAACCCGAGCGCCGAAGTACGTGGCCGTCGTCCGCTGCGCGCTGCGCAAGTGATCGTCAGCGACGTTGAAGGCGAGCCGGGCTGGTACCGCGTCAGCCTGAACGTGCGTCCGCACTTCAAGTACATGGGTGCCGATTTCACCCTGTCGCTGGTTGGCAAGCTGGACAAAGAGTAAGAGCGACTCATGGACGGATACGGCAGCCTTTTCGAACGCCTCAACGGCGATGCGGAACTACGCAAGGGCAAGAGCCTCGAGGCTTCTGCCATGGCGTCGGTGGCTGCCCATCTGGCCAAAATGCTCAGCACCCGGGCCGGCAGCGTGCAAACGCTGTCCGACTACGGGTTGCCCGATCTCAATGACATGCGCCTGAGCCTGCACGACTCCCTGAGTCAGGCCCGCCTGGCCATCGAAAGCTTCATCGAAGCCTACGAACCGCGCCTGAGCAACGTGCGTGTCATTTCCCTGCCGCGAGACCACGACCAGCTCCGCCTGGCCTTCAGCAT
This sequence comes from Pseudomonas sp. 91RF, assembly GCF_003576265.1. Classification (NCBI taxonomy): domain Bacteria; kingdom Pseudomonadati; phylum Pseudomonadota; class Gammaproteobacteria; order Pseudomonadales; family Pseudomonadaceae; genus Pseudomonas; species Pseudomonas sp. 91RF. Next base: position 124,468 of record NZ_QWFC01000015.1, on the reverse strand, counting down.
CGAAGGCCTGCTGGAAGTCGAGGGCTTCAAGCGTCAGGTCAGTTTCGCCGCGCGCCTGGATGGCAGCGGTCAAGTGAAGGTCACCTAAGGAGAACCCCGATGTCTGGCAAACCCGCAGCACGCGTATCCGACCCCACCGCTTGCCCGCTCCCCGGCCACGGCACCAACCCGATTGCCGCCGGTTCCGGCGACGTATTCTTCGACGGCCTCGCGGCCGCCCGCGAAGGCGATGCCTCCGCGTGTGGTGGTGCGTTGGTAGGCGATCTGGCGACGACGGTTCTGATCAATGGCAAGCCGGCTGCCACCGTTGGTTCGGTTGGTTCTCACGGCAATAAAGTCACGGCCGGATCAGGGACGGTGATTATCGGCAATTCGCATTCGCCGGCGCCGTTTGTGCCGCCGTTGCCGGTGGAGATTCAGTGGCCCTTCAACGAGCACTTCGTGATCAATTGTCAGGACACTGGAGTGCCATTGGCTGGCGTGGAATACACGCTGAAAACCGCTTCAGGAAAGATCATCAATGGAGTCACCGATAAGGATGGGAAGACACAGCGCGTTTTCTCTGCGACAGCGGAAACCATCGAACTGGTGATCGAGAAGCAGACAAAGGTTGCAATTGCGTAATCAGCCCATTGTTTCTCAGGTAAGCGCCATACCTGAGGGTTGTCGAATCTATTTTGCAAGGATGTTGATATGACGGGTGCCACAGTAACTGCAAGCATGACTCCTGCTAGTAACAAGACTGGCCAGTGTGCAATTGCAAAGCGCAAATTTGGTGTCACCGACATTCCTGCAGCTATGGACAAGATGAAGTGGCCGACATCTGCCGCTCTGATGCGTCGATGGTTTGCTGGTAAGCCTTGGTCTACCTCCGATGGAGGGATGGATGAGCTCACCAAGAATCACCTTAAACAAGCGCCACAGGAGTACATCGACGACGCGATAGTCAAGATGAGCTGGCTCTTGAGCTTTGAACGAGCCAGTAAAGAGTACGCACATTTAAAGTCAGTGTGGAATAGCCCAAATGGGCAAAAGCAAATACGCGCAGCAATACTTAAAAAATTTAAAGATAAGCCCGATGGGAAATATCCATTGGCATTTGGTAGTGCTCGGGAAGCTGAGGAGTTTGGGTACAGTAATACAGTGTCCGTCAAAATGGCGCAGTGGCGGATAGATGTATTGGATGATTTAAGAGGGGCGCTCGCGAATTTTAATTTGAGGGTGATAGCAGAAGGTGAAGTTGTCATCGCTTCAAAGAAAATTGAATTTCTGGTAAGCAAGCTTGGATTCTATATTGAAGACAGCTATGACTTTGGAGATGGCTCCGATTTCATCAGTCAGCCTCTTGGCTTCTGGAATTTTGACGGGACTGCAATTCCGCCTGAGGCAATTGCGCGCAATATCAGTATCAATTCCAACCAGACAGCAATGATGGAAACAGGCGCCGTGAGCCCTGCCGACGTGGCAGAGGTGTTCAAAGAACTGGAGGGCGCTCGTTTCTACCTGATTCAAAACAGTGACTTTGTAGATTATCGGCAGTGCCATGGTAAAGGCGGGGATTTCAGGGTGCTGTCTGACATCAAGTACGAAACCATCTCGCCCACAACTATTGCGATATCGAGCTGATCATGCGTTTGAAATGGATTTGTCTTGGTATTTTTACATTTTTACTTTCGGCGGTAATAGTGCCGTACATTTTCGTGGACGGACTCTCCCAACGTTCACCCGATGTCATTGATTTAAGCGCGACGCGTCAGTATGTCCTGGAGAGAGTTCCGTTTCGGCTGTTTCCTTTCGATGACAATCTGGCGTTTCTACGCGTGACCGATTTGAATGAACCCAGAAAAATATATCGAAGTCCTTTATTTGAAATAAAGGAAATTGATATGGAACAGGCCTTTGGTTCAGGCAGGATTGGAACACCTTTCCTTGAGTTCAGTGTCGAAAAAAAGTCTTTTGTTATTCATTCGACCTACTTGAGGGAGCATTGGCTGAATCGATTTGTTGCTAATGCACCTTATAGTGTTGAGCCAATTGTCGAGAGTGGAAAGTAAGTTATGTTTTTGAGTGGCGTAGGACTTTCAAAACACAAGAACGCAATATTTCGTGGTGCGTTGTTGTTGGTTGTGTTGGTGGCCTTGTTAATCGTCGTTGTCAATAAGATCTGCAATTTTCCCGCTAACGTTACAAATATCGATACTTCTGGCCGTTACATTTTACAGAATGTGCCCGTTGGCGGGATTTTAGGCCTGGGGGGAATGGCTTATCTTCGGGTTGTTGATAAGGAACATCCAGAGAGAGCTTATCGGACGCCGCTGTATTCCACCCAGTCGCTGGATATGCGCTTGTTTGAAGATGATAAATCTGTGGGTGTCTATTGGCTGTATTTCAATAAAGAAGAAAAAACATTTGAGATAGCCATGCCGCAGTGGGAGTGGCATTGGTTAAATCTTTTTATCAGCAATACGCCATATGTACATCTGGAAAATTGATGGGCAGTCGTGATGCACAGTGAATCCACTACCAGGCAGGTAACCCGTGTCCTTTAACCACTACTACCAAAGCGAACTCACCGCACTGCGCCAACTGGGCCGCCGTTTCGCCGAGCGTAGTCCGGCGTTGGCGCCGTTCCTGGGGCAGGCTGGGCGGGATCCGGATGTGGAGCGGTTGCTGGAAGGCTTTGCGTTTCTGACCGGGCGCTTGCGCCAGAAGCTCGATGACGAGTTGCCGGAGCTCAGCCATTCGCTGATGCAGTTGCTGTGGCCGAACTACATGCGGCCGCTGCCGGCGTTCAGCATTCTGCAGTTCGATCCGCTCAAGCGTTCGGGGCCGGCGCTGAAGGTCGAGCGGGATACGCCGATTGAAAGCGTGCCGATCGAAGACGTGCGCTGCCGCTTCCGCACGTGCTACCCGACCGAAGTCATGGCGCTGGATCTGGCCGCGCTGAACTACTCGGTGAAGGGCGACGGCTCGTTGCTCAGCCTGCGCCTGGAGATGAGTGCCGACGGCCACCTCGGCGAGCTGGAGCTGAGCAAACTGCGCCTGCACTTTGCCGGCGAGCGCTACATCAGCCAGATGCTCTACCTGAGCCTGCTGCGCAACCTCGACGGTATCGAACTTATCCCCCTCGACGGCGCCGGCAAGCCAATCGACGGCGTGAGCGGCAAGCCGATGGCGTTCAAGATTCCGGGTGACCGGGTCAAACCGGTGGGTTTTGCCGAAGAAGAAGCGTTGATCCCGTATCCGCTGAACACCTTCCGGGGCTATCGCTACCTGCAGGAATACTTCGCCTTCCAGGACAAGTTCCTGTTCGTCGATGTCCACGGTCTGGACATTCTCAAGGCGCTGCCGGAAGACACCCTCAAGCAGATGCGCGGTCTGGAATTGCGCTTCGATATCCGCAAGAGCGGCATCATGCGCATGCGTCCGACGACGGATAACGTGAAGCTGTTCTGCACGCCGATCGTCAACCTGTTCAAGCACGACGCACTGCCGATCCGCCTCGACGGCAAGCAGGACGAATACCTGCTGCTGCCGGCGGAATTCGATCTGGAAAACTGCGGCGTGTTCTCGGTGGAAACCGTGACCGGCTGGAAGCCCGGCGGCCTCGGTTATCAGGAGTACGTGCCGTTCGAATCCTTCGAGCACGACCCGAGTTTCGACGTGCCCAACAGCCGTCCGCATTACAGCATCCGCCAGCGTTCGTCGTTGCTGCACGACGGTCTCGACACCTACCTGTCCTTCGGCATTCGCCATACCGAAGCGCACGAAACCCTGTCGATCGAGCTGGTCTGCACCAACCAGAACCTGCCGCGCAAGCTCAAGCTCGGGCAGATCTGCATGGCCTGCGAAGAGACCCCGGAGTTCCTGAGTTTCCGCAACATCACCCCGGCCACTTCCAGTTTCGCGCCGCCGCTGAACCGTGACTTCCTGTGGAAGCTGATCAGCAACATGTCGCTCAACTATCTGTCGCTGGCCGACGTCAATGCGTTGAAGGTGATTCTCGAAACCTACGACCTGCCGCGCTACTACGACCAGCACGCGGAGAAGGTCAGCAAACGCCTGCTCGGCGGTCTGAAACTGATCAAGCATCACCACGTCGACCGGTTGCACCGTGGCCTGCCGGTGCGTGGTCTGCGCACCGAACTGACCATCGACCCGGAAGGGTATATCGGCGAGGGCGACCTGTTCGTCTTCGCCTCGGTTCTCAACGAGTTTTTCGCGCTTTACGCCAGTCTCAATTCATTCCACGAGCTGCGGGTAAAAAGCACACAGGGAGAGGTGTACCAATGGACACCACGTATGGGCCTGCAGCCCCTGCTTTAAGCGGGCTGACGAAGGTAATACGCGAGTACTCGCTGTTTCAGGCCGTGCTGCTGGTGATCGACCGGCTGCGCGAGGCGCACCCGTACCTGAGCGAAGAGGATCTGTACGACCAGGTGGAATTCCAGGCCAACCCGAGCCTTGGATTTCCGCGCAGCGATGTCGACCGCGTGGAGTTTTTCGAAGAGCACGGGCAGATGCGTGCGCGCCTGCGCTTCAACCTGATCGGCCTGGTCGGTTCCGGTTCGCCGCTGCCGGCGTTCTACGGCGAACAAGCCCTGGGCGACAGCGAAGACGGCAACCCGACGCGCAATTTCCTCGATCTGTTCCACCATCGCCTGCAACGGCTGATGCTGCCGATCTGGCGCAAATACCGCTATCGCGCCAGCTTCCAGAGCGGCGCGGTCGATCCGTTTTCGTCGCAGCTGTTTGCGCTGATCGGCCTCGGTGGCGACGAGATTCGTCGGGCCAAGGAGCTGAACTGGAAACGCCTGCTGCCGTACCTCGGCCTGCTCAGCCTGCGGGCCCACTCGGCGGCGCTGATCGAAGCGGTGCTGCGTTACTACTTCAAACACGAAGACCTGGTCATCGAGCAGTGCATCGAGCGCCGCGTGGAAATCCTCGAAGAACAGCGCAACCGCCTCGGCTTCGCCAACAGCGTGCTGGGTGAAGACCTGGTGCTGGGCGAGCACGTGCGCGACCGCAGCGGCAAGTTCCGCATTCACATCACCGAACTCGACTGGGAACGCTTCCACGAATTCCTGCCCATCGGTTTCGGTTACCAGCCGCTCTGCGCGCTGGTGCGGTTCACCTTGCGTGACCCGCTCGATTACGACATTCGCCTGGTGCTGCGCCCGGAAGAAATCCGCGAACTGCGCATTGGCGAGAAGAACGACTGTCGCCTGGGTTGGACCAGTTGGCTGGGCTGCGAAAAAGCAGACGGCGTGGTGACCCTGGGCAGCAAAATTCATTAAGGACGTGAGCCATGATCAACGTAGACCTGCAACAACTCATCCAGGCGCTGGACGCCGAAACCCGTCGCGATCTGGAGCGTTCGGCCGAGCGCTGCGTCGCCCGTGGCGGCAGCAAGATTCTGGTCGAAGACCTGATGCTCGGCCTGCTGGAGCGCCCGAACGGTCTGCTCTCCCGCGCGTTGCAGGATGCCGACGTTGACGCTGGCGAACTGAGCGCCGCGCTGCAATCGCGGGTCGAGCACAGCGCTTCGCGCAACCCGGTGTTCGCCCCGGAGCTGGTGCAATGGCTGCAGGACGCACTGCTGGTGGCCAACCTTGAACTGGGCCAGACCTCGGTGGAAGACGCGGCGCTGATCCTCGCGCTGCTGCGCAACCCGATGCGATACGCCGGCAGCCGCTACCAGCCGTTGCTCGCCAAACTGAACATCGATCGCCTGAAAGAATTTGCCCTGTCGCAACAGCCTCAGGCCGCGGCCAACGGCAAACCGGCCGCCCAGGGCGAATCGCTGCTGGAGCGCTTCACCCACAACCTGACCCAACAGGCCCGCGACGGCAAACTCGACCCGGTGCTGTGCCGCGATGGCGCGATCCGTCAGATGGTCGACATCCTCGCCCGTCGCCGCAAGAACAACCCGATCGTGGTCGGTGAGGCCGGTGTCGGTAAAACCGCCATCGTCGAAGGCCTGGCCTCGCGCATCGCCGCCGGTGAAGTGCCGCAGGTCTTGAAAGGTGTTGAACTGCTGTCGCTGGACATGGGTTTGCTGCAGGCCGGCGCCAGCGTAAAAGGTGAATTCGAACGTCGTCTGAAAGGCGTGATCGACGAGGTCAAAGCCTCGCCGAAGCCGATCATCCTGTTCATCGACGAAGCCCACACCCTGATCGGTGCGGGCGGCAATGCCGGCGGTTCCGATGCGGCCAACCTGCTGAAGCCGGCGCTGGCCCGTGGCGAACTGCGCACCATCGCCGCCACCACCTGGGCCGAGTACAAGAAATACTTCGAGAAAGACCCGGCGCTGGCCCGTCGTTTCCAGCCGGTTCAGTTGCACGAACCGACCGTGAGCGAGGCGGTGACCATCCTCCGTGGCCTGGCTCAGGTCTACGAGAAGAGCCACGGCATCTACCTGCGCGATGACGCGGTGGTCTCGGCAGCGGAACTGTCCGCCCGTTACCTCGCTGGTCGGCAACTGCCGGACAAGGCCGTCGATGTGCTCGACACCGCCTGTGCCCGCGTACGCATCAGCCTCGCCGCCGCCCCGGAAAGCCTGGAGCGCCTGCGTGGTGAACTGGCTGAAGGTGGCCGTCAGCGTCAGGCCCTGCGCCGCGACGCCGAAGCCGGTCTGCTGATCGACCACGAAGCGCTGGAGGCACTGGAAGCGCGTCTGGACGAAGCGGAAACCGAAATGGTCGCACTGGAAACCCTGTGGACCGAGCAGAAACAACTGGCCGAGCGCCTGCTGGAGCTGCGTCAGCAACTGGCCAAGGCTCGTGAAGCTGCCGCCATCGAGCCAACCGTCAGCGTCGAGGAAGACGCCGAAGGCACGGTGATCGAAACCGTGGTCGCTGAGGTTGAAGAAGGCCAAAGCGTCGAAGCGCTGGAAGCCCAACTCAACGAAACCCACAGCGCCCTGACCGCCGCTCAGGTCAAGGAACGTCTGGTCAGCTTCGAAGTCTGCCCGCGTCTGGTGGCCGAAGTGATCAGCGCCTGGACCGGCGTGCCGCTGGCGCAACTGGCCCGCGAACACAACGCCAAGGTCGCAAGCTTCGCCACCGACCTGCGCACCCGCATCCGCGGTCAGGAACAAGCCGTGCACGCGCTGGATCGCTCGATGCGCGCCACCGCTGCCGGCCTGAACAAGCCTGACGCACCGGTCGGCGTGTTCCTGCTGGTCGGCCCGAGCGGTGTCGGCAAGACCGAAACCGCCCTGGCACTTGCCGACCTGCTGTACGGCGGCGACCGTTTCATCACCACCATCAACATGTCCGAGTTCCAGGAGAAGCACACCGTTTCCCGCCTGATCGGTGCACCGCCGGGCTACGTCGGTTACGGCGAGGGCGGCATGCTCACCGAGGCCGTGCGGCAGAAGCCGTACTCGGTGGTGCTGCTCGATGAAGTCGAGAAGGCCGACCCGGACGTGCTCAACCTGTTCTACCAAATCTTCGACAAAGGCGTGGCCAACGACGGCGAAGGGCGCGAGATCGACTTCCGCAACACGCTGATCCTGATGACCTCGAACCTGGGCAGCGACAAGATCAGCGACCTCTGCGAAGACGGCGCGCGCCCGACCGCCGAAGTGCTGGAAGAAACCATTCGCCCGGTGCTCAGCAAACACTTCAAACCGGCGCTGCTGGCGCGGATGAAAGTGGTGCCGTACTACCCGGTGGGCGGCCCGGTGCTGCGCGAACTGATCGAGATCAAACTCGGTCGTCTGGGCGAGCGCCTGAACCGTCGTCAGCTGGATTTCAGCTGGTGCCAGAACCTCGTCGATCACCTGTCCGAGCGCTGCACCCAGAGCGAAAGCGGTGCGCGTCTGATCGACCACTTGCTCGACCAGCACGTGCTGCCGCTGGTGGCCGACCGCTTGCTCGACGCCATGGCCACCGGTGAAAGCCTCAAGCGTGTGCATGCGACGCTCGATGGTGAAGCCAGCGTGACCTGCGAGTTCGCCTGAGGTGAGTGTGATGTTCACTCAAGTGCCGCAGCCACTGCTCTATGCCGAAGCGTTGCTGGCGCAGTTCGCCAGCCTGTCGCGTTCGGCGGACGGTGCTGCGCTGCTGGGTGACTTCGTGCGCGGCGTGGCCGGGTTGAGTGGCTGCGAATTGGCGCAACTGTATCTGCTCGATGCCACCCACACGTGCCTGGGGATGAACGCCGAGTGCCTCGACGGCTTGCTGCAACCACGCGGCGCGGCGAGCCTGCCGGCGGACTACAACGGCGAGCAGTTGCTGCAGTTCGCCCTGTGCCAGAACCGCGTGGTGTGCCTCGACGACCTGGGCGGCAGCCTGCACGAAACCAGTTTCCTGCCGGCGTCGGCCACGCCGTGGCAGTCGCTGTTGTGCGTGCCGCTGGTCAATCAGCAGAAGGCCGTCGAGGGTCTGTTGCTGTGCGCCAGCCGTCGTCATACCGACCTGCAAGGCTTCGCCGATTCCCTCGGTCAACTCGGTTCCTTCGTGCTCGGTCAGTTGCATTTGCTGCAACGCCTGCGTCAGCCGGTGGACACCGTTGCACCGGCGGTTCGCAGCGTGCCGAGCATCAGCGGCTACGGCCTGATCGGTAAAAGCGCGGCCATGCGCCAGACCTATTCACTGATCAGCAAGGTCCTGCACAGCCCGTACACCGTGCTGTTGCGCGGCGAAACCGGCACCGGCAAGGAAGTGGTCGCGCGGGCGATCCACGATTGCGGGCCGCGCCGTTCCCAGGCGTTCATTGTGCAGAACTGCGCGGCGTTCCCGGAAAACCTGCTGGAAAGCGAGCTGTTCGGCTATCGCAAAGGTGCGTTCACCGGCGCCGACCGCGACCGCGCCGGGCTGTTTGACGCAGCCAACGGCGGCACGCTGTTGCTCGATGAAATCGGCGACATGCCGCTATCGCTGCAATCGAAACTGCTGCGCGTGTTGCAGGAAGGCGAGATCCGCCCGCTGGGTTCCAACGATACCCACAAGATCGACGTTCGCATCATTGCCGCCACCCACCGCGATCTGTCGGTGCTGGTCAGCGAAGGCAAATTCCGCGAGGACCTGTATTACCGCCTCGCGCAATTCCCGATTGTCCTGCCGGCCCTGCGTCAACGCGAAGGCGACATCCTCGATCTGGCGAAGCATTTCGCCGAGAAGGCCTGTGCCTATTTGCAGCGGGACCCGGTGCGCTGGTCCGATTCGGCGCTCGAGCATCTGTCCGGTTACACCTTTCCCGGCAACGTCCGTGAACTCAAGGCGCTGGTCGAGCGTGCCGTACTGCTGTGCGAAGGCGGCGAGCTGCTGGCCGAGCATTTTGCCCTGCGCATGGAACCGATGCTGGAGGACGACAGCAGCCTGAACCTGCGCGAACGCCTGGAGAAAGTCGAGCGCACGTTGCTGCTCGATTGCCTGCGCAAGAACGACGGCAACCAGACGCTCGCCGCCCGCGAACTGGGCCTGCCCCGGCGCACGCTGCTGTATCGGCTCGGCCGTTTGAACATCAATCTGGGTGACTTCGATGGGTAGGCAAAAGTCCGTCGGTTTCACCTCGTCCGCTTCTATCAGCGCCGCCCGAAAGGGTCGGCGCTTTGTGCTTTGTCTACACCTGGAGACCCTCTGATGTCTGTTCGTCACTGGCACGCTGTCCTGCTGACCCTCGTCGTTCTATGCGGCCTCGGCGGCTGTAGCGGCAATTACAAATTCAACGATAACGATTACCGCCCATTGGGTGATCCGCAGGCGGTCAATCGCGGCAAGTGACCGCAAGGAGCATCAAACATGGAATTGGTTTTCGAAATGCTGAACACCAAGCAGTTCGTGCCCACCGAGCTGTGCCAGCGGACCTTCAAACAGGCCGGCGGCGTGATCGGGCGGGGTGAGGACTGCGACTGGATCATCCCTGACCGCAAGCGTCACTTGTCCAACCACCACGCCATCGTGAGTTATCGCGAGGGCACGTTCTTCCTGACCGACACCAGCAGCAACGGTGTCCAGGACGGCGACAGCGGCGCACGCCTGCACAAGGGCGAACCGGTGCGCATCGAGCACGGCAGCACCTACGTGCTGGGCGACTTCGAGATTCGTGCGCGACTGGTGCGCGATCCGGCGACCTTTGACGGTGAAGCAGGCCTGCCACGGGCCGCCGGCACCATCATTCCGGATGACGCGTTCCTCGACCTCGACCCGCTGAAATCGCTGGAGCAGCAAGAGCGCGTGTACTCGGAATTCGAGGAAATGCTCGCGCCGACCACCGACCCGGAAGACTCCCGTCAGCGCGCCGACTACGCGCGCATCGACATGGAAAGCCTGATGGTGCCGGAGCTGATCGTCGAGCCCAAGCCGGAACCTGCGCCGGCTCCGAAAGAAGTCGAGCGTCAGCCACAGGGTTTCTGGGATCACTTCGGTGCGGCACTGGGTGTCGATCTGAAAGGCCTGAGCCATGACGAGCGCGAGGCGCTGGCGGTCAATGCTGCACGTCTGCTGCGCCAGAGCATCGGTGGTCTGCAACAGAGCCTGCGCACCCGTTCGGAGCTTAAGAACGAACTGCGGCTGGCCCAGACCACCGTGCAAGGCACCAACAAAAATCCGCTGAAATTCGCCGTCGATCCGAGCGAAGCGCTGGACATCCTGTTGCAGCCGCACAAGCCGGGCCACTTGCCGGCCGAGCAGGCGATCTCCCGTGCGTTCCGCGACTTGCAGGCGCATCAGGTGGCGCTGCTGACCGCCAGCCGCGCGGCGGTGCGCGGCACCCTGGAGCACTTCTCGCCGGAGCAGCTGACCCTGCGTTTCGAGCGCGACAACAAGCCGTTGCTCGCCACCGCCGGCGGCCGCTGGAGAGCGTTCAACCGCTACCACCATGCGCTGCGTCAGGACGACGACTGGAGCGAGCGCCTGCTGGCCCGCGACTTCGCCCAGGCCTACGAAGAACAGATCCGCCTGATCTCCACCCTCCACACCGACCACCAAGGATGATGCGCATGTCTCGCCGCTCGACCGCTTTTTTCAAGACGCTGACCGCGCTCACCCTGTTGGTGCTGCTCGCCGGTTGCTCGTCGCTGTCGCCGTATTCGAAAGTGACCAAGATCAACCTGAAGCTGACCGGCAGCGATCAGCTGAACCCGGACCTCAACGGTCGTCCGTCGCCGATCGTGGTGCGCCTGTTCGAACTCAAGCACCCGGTGACTTTCGAGAACGCCGATTTCTTCAGCCTCTACGAGCGCGCCAAGGAATCCCTCAACCCGGATCTTGTGGCCAGCGAAGAACTCGAACTGCGCCCGGGTGAAACCGTGGAACTGAAACTCAGCGTGGAGGAGGGCAGCCGCTACATCGGCATCCTCGCCGCGTACCGTGACCTGCCGGAAACCAAATGGCGCCACACGTTCCCGATCACGCCGCTGGAAGTCACCGAAGCCGATCTGACCCTGGATCAGGCCGGTATCCGCAAGACCAACGAAGTGCTCGCCAAGGCGGATGACTGATCATGAATACCCATAAAGTCATCTGGCAGGAAGGCATGCTGCTGCGTCCGCAGCACTTCCAGCACAACGACCGCTACTACGATCACCAGATGAAGACCCGCACCCAGTTGTTGGGTGGTTACACCTGGGGTTTCCTGAATCTGGAGATCGACTTGCAGTTCCTCAACATGGGCAAACTGGTGATCAGTGAAGCCTCGGGGATCCTGCCGGACGGCAGCCTGTTCGAGCTCGGCGGCAACACCGAACCGCTGGCCCTGGACATTCCGCCGAACACCGGTAATACGCCGATTTACCTGGCGCTGCCGCTGGTCACCGGCAACCACATCGAGGCCCGCCGTCCGGAGCAGTCCGACGTGCTGGCGCGCTACACCGCCTATGAAACCGAAGTGGCCGACTCCAACGCCGGCGACGATTCGGCGAGCCAGGTCAAATGCGGTCGCCCGGACTTCAAGCTGTTGCTCGGCGAGCAACAGAGCGACCAGGCCTACGTGAAGCTGAAGATCTGCGACGTGCTCGACACCACGCCGGACGGCGTGATCAGCCTCGATCCGGATTTCGTGCCGACCTACATTCAGGCCCACGCCTCCAGCTACCTGCTGTCGTGCCTGAAAGAAGTGATCAGCATGCTCGGTCACCGGGGCGACACCATTGCCGAGCGGATTCGTTCGAACGGCAAGGTCGGCGGCGCGGAAATCGGCGACTTCATGATGCTGCAACTGATCAACCGCACCGAACTGCTGCTGCGCCATTACCTGGGGCTGGAGCAGGTTCACCCGGAAGAGTTGTACCGCACGCTGCTGACCATGCTCGGCGATCTGGCGACCTTCTCCAGCGACAGCAAACGCCCGCGTCTGGACAGTCGCTACTCCCACGCCGACCAGGGTGCGAGTTTCCGCAAACTGATGGAGTCGATCCGTCAGGTGCTGTCGATGGTGCTGGAACAGCACGCCATCGAACTGATCCTGCAGGCGCGTCAGTACGGGATCATCGTGTCGCCGCTGCACGACCACAAACTGCTGGGCTCGGCGTCGTTCGTGCTGGCAGCCAGTGCCAACTGCGACTCCGAAGAGCTGCGCAACCGCTTGCCTGCGCACCTCAAGGTCGGCCCGGTGGAGCGCATCCGCCAACTGGTCAACCTGCACCTGCCGGGGATCAAGGTCAAACCGTTGCCGGTGGCCCCGCGGCAGATCGCGTTCCACTCCAACAAAACCTATTTCATCCTCGAACTCAGTTCCGAAGACCTGGCGCAACTCGAGCGCTCCGGCGGCTTCGCGTTCCACGTGTCCGGCGAATTCGCCGAGCTTGAACTGAAATTCTGGGCCATCAGGAACTGACCGACATGATCAAGGACATGGAACACAACCAGGACGACAAAACCGTCCTGCTCGACCGTCAGGGCCATGGCCCGGCGGCGAGTCCGCTGACCGACTTCGCCGCGCCGCCGCGCTTCGAACAACTGGAAGAACGGATGATCTACGCCGCGCGGCTGCGCCCGGCGGAAGCCTTCAACATCAGCCTCAATTCGCTGGTGGCGGCGTCGTCCGAACTGCTGTCGGAAGTGGTGCGCCTCAAGCACAGCGAAACCCGCGAAGACCTCTACGCGCTCAACGAGCGCCTGACCGCCGGGCTCAAGCTGTTCGAAGTGCGCGCCCTGCACAACGGCGCCGAAAGCAGCCAGGTGATGGCCGCCCGTTACGTGCTCTGCACCGTGGTCGACGAAGCTGTCGTGACCACGCCGTGGGGCAACGAAAGCGAGTGGTCGCAGATGAGCCTGCTCAGCAGCTTCCACAACGAAACCTTCGGTGGCGAGAAGTTCTTCCAGCTGCTCGATCGGCTGTCGAAAAACCCGGTCAAGCACCTGCCGATGCTGGAGCTGATGTACCTGTGCCTGTCCCTCGGCTTCGAGGGCAAGTACCGCGTGCAGGCCCGCGGCATGCTGGAACTCGAAGGCATCCGCGACGCCCTGTACCGGCAGATCCGTCAGTTGCGTGGCGACGTGCCGCGCGAATTGTCGCCGCAGTGGGAAGGCCTCAACGATCAGCGCCGCAACCTGGTGCGCATCGTGCCGGCGTGGATGGTGGTGCTGTTCACCTTCGTCTGCCTGGTGATGATGTATTCGGGCTTCGCCTGGGTCTTGGGCGAGCAGCGCGACACCGTTCTGCAACCTTATCAGCCGCTTGATCCGGCCGCGGTCCAGCCGCAGTCGCAGCCGTAAACAGGGACGTGTGATGAAAAAGTTTTTCAAGAAAGTCGGCGCCTTCCTGCGCCAGACCTGGGTCTGGACCCTGCTGCTGGTGCTGTTCGTGGCGCTGCTGGTGTGGTTCGTCGGCCCGCTGTTGGCGGTGGATGACTACAAGTTCTGGGAGAGTTCGACCTCGCGCTTGCTGACCATCGCCGTGCTGTTCCTGATCTGGGGCCTGACCATGGTCTTCGTCAGCTGGCGCGCCGGTATCCGCAAGAAAGCCGTCGAGGAAACCGAAGACGGCCAGGACCGTATCCGTCGCGACGACCTGATCGAAGAAGAGCAGAAGGAGTTGAAGGAGCGTTTCAAGGACGCCCTGAAAACCCTCAAGACTTCGAGCCTGTATCGCGGCCGCAGCGAGCGCTGGCGCAGTGACTTGCCGTGGTACTTGCTGATCGGCCCGCAGGCCAGCGGCAAGACCAGCCTGCTGGACTTCTCCGGGCTGGAATTCCCGATCAACAAGATCGACCGCAAGCTGACCCGCGACACCCACGGCACCCGTCACTGCGACTGGTACTTCGCCGACCACGGTGTGCTGATCGACACCGCCGGCCGCTACCTGACCCAACCGGATTCGGAAGTCGACGGCAGCGCCTGGACCACTCTTCTGGAGTTGCTGCGCAAGCGTCGTCGCGGTCGTCCGCTGAACGGCGTGCTGGTGACCATTCCGGTAGAAACCCTGACCGGTGGCAGCGAGCAGGACATCGATACCCTGGCCCGCCAGGTGCGCGCGCGTCTGCAAGACGTCTATCAGAAGTTGCACGTCGACGTGCCGGTGTATCTGGTGCTGAGCAAGGCTGACAAGCTGCTGGGCTTCGACGAGTTCTTCGACCAACTGACCCGCGAAGAAAGCGATCAGGTGCTGGGTACCAGTTTCCGCAAGGATCAGGTCGGCACCGACGTGGCTGTGCTGCGCGGCGAGTTCGAAGAGCTGCTGCGTCGCCTCAACAGCCAGGTGATCATGCGCATGCATTCCGAGCGCGACACCCAGCGCCGTGGCCGCATCCTCGACTTCCCGCACCAGATGGGCCAGATCGGCGAGCGTCTGTGCCTGTTCGTCGACATGGCGTTCACCGGCAACCGCTACCAGCGTGCGACGCAACTGCGTGGTTTCTACCTGACCAGCGCACCGCACCTGACCCAGGAAATGGATTCGACCACCGCCGGCATCGGCGCGAGTCTGGGCATGAGCGCCGGCGTACTGCCGACCCTGCGCAGCGGTCGTTCGCGTTTCATCCACCACTTGCTCAGCCGGGTGATTTTCCCCGAGGCCGATCTGGCCGGTCTGGACAAGCGCGAGCGCAGCCGCATCCATTGGGGCCAGCGTGCGTTGTACGTCGGTGCACTGGGCGCGCTGGTGCTGTTCGGCATGCTCTGGGCCGGCGGTTTCTCGGCCAACTGGGAACGTCTGGAAAACCTGCGCAATCTGGCGCAGAACTGGACGCAGCAGCGCACGGCACTGTCGCCGCGCGATGACGCCATGGGCACGCTGAAAACCCTCGACACCAGCTACGCCGCGACTCAGGTGTTCCCGAAGAAGGGCGACGCTGCGTACCACGAGCGCGTCGGTCTGTATCAGGGCCAGGACGTCAATCCGGTGGTCAAGGAGGCTTATGAGCGCGAGCTTGAAAAGCAACTGCTGCCGCGTGTTGCAACCATGCTTGAAGGCCAGATCCGCGCCAACATGAAGGACCGTGAAAAGCTGATCAACAGCCTGCGCGCGTACCTGATGCTGAACATGAAGGATCGTCGCGATGCGGCGTGGCTCAAGGATTGGGTCGCTACCGACTGGTCGCAACGCTACACCGGCAACACGGCTGTGCAGAACGGTTTGAACGCGCACCTTGAGCGTCTGCTGAAGCTACCGTTTATCTATCCGCTTAACGAGCAACTGGTGACTCAGGCGCGTCAGGTTCTGCGCAGTGAATCGCTGGCGGCTGTGGTTTACCGCATGCTCCGCGAACAGGCGCGCAACCTGCCGGACTACCGTTTCAGCCAGCACCTCGGCCCGCAAGGTTCGTTGTTCATCGGCACCGAATACGTGATCCCGGGCTTCTACACCCAGACCGGTTATCAGCAGTATTTCTCGGTGCAGGGTTCGGCGCTGGTCACCGACATCCTGCGTGACAACTGGGTGCTGGGCGAAGGCGCGGGCATCAGCGACATGGATCTGCGTCGCCTGATGGTCGAGCTGGAGCAACTGTACTTCCGCGACTACGCCAACTACTGGAGCGAGGCCGTTGGCCAGGTGGCGCTGCCGCCGATCAGCGATGCCGGTGAAGGCGCCGAGCAACTGGCGGGCCTGACTTCGGCCAACTCGCCGGTGCTGGCGCTGCTGACTGAAGTTCGCGAAAACACCCGCTTCCCGGCGGCTCCTGAGCCGGTGGATGAAGCCGGTGACGCCGCCGATGCACTGGCGGGCCAGAAGGGCAAACTGGGCAAGGTCGGCAAACTCGCTTCGGCGTTGACGGACAAGGCTGCGGCCATGAACGTGGCGAAGAATCTGCCGGACACCGCCAAGAAGGCCCTGCAACGTCGCTTCGAGCCGCTGCATAAACTGCTCGACGACAACAACGGCCCGGCCGCTGACCTGACCCCGGCCTTCACTGCGCTCAACGACCTGCAACTGCAACTGGCGGGCCTCGCCCGTTCCAGCACGCCGGAGCAGGCCGCGTTCGAACTGGCCAAGACCCGCATGAGCGGCCAGCGTGATGCGCTGACCAACCTGCGCAATGCCTCCGGTCGTCTGCCGCGTCCGCTGAGCGTGTGGTTCAACGTGCTGGCCGAAGACTCGTGGCGCCTGGTGCTAAACGATGCTTACCAATACCTGAACGGCCGTTATCAGAGCGAGCTGTACAGCGTGTATGGCAAGACCATCAACCAGCGTTACCCGTTCAGCGCATCGAGCACCAGCGATGTGGCGATCAGCGATTTCCGCGAGTTCTTCCGGGCTCAAGGCACCCTCGACCGCTTCTTCGACAGCTACATGCGTCCGTTCGTCAGCGGTGATCCGGGCAACTACCGGATGCGCAGCATCGACGGTCGCAGCCTGCCGGTGTCCAAGGTCTTCCTCGACCAGATGGCGGCGGCACTGAACATTCGCCAGAGCTTCTTCTCGATCAACCCGGCCGAGCCGACCGTGCAGTTCAAACTGGAGCCGTACACCCTCGATCCGGCGGTCAGCCGTTCCGAGTTCAAGTTCGGCGACAAGACCATGGAATACCGCCACGGTCCGATCCTGCCAATGAACTTCAAGTGGCCGACCGATGCTGAAGACGGTCGCACCAGTCTGGTCATGGACAAGATGGCCGGCCGCCCGATCGGCATCGAGAAGAACTCCGGCCCATGGTCGCTGTTCCGCTTGTTCGACCTGATGCAGACCGAGTACCTGACCGGTCGCGACGTGCTGGTGCTGAAAGCCGACGTAGGTGGCCTGCGCGCCAACTACCTGCTGACCAGCCAGCGCACGCCGAACCCGTTCGACATGGGCGTGATGCGCACCTTCCGTATGCCGGTGCAGCTCTGATGCTGGTGGCCAGTCCCTGGCGCAGCGCGGCGCGAACCGACCCGGGCAAGGTGCGGTCGCGCAACGAAGATGCCTTCCTCGACACCCCGCAGCATGGGCTGTGGGTGGTCGCGGACGGCATGGGCGGTCATCAGGGTGGCGACATCGCCAGCCAGTTGATCGTCGCCAGCCTGGCTGAACTGCCGCAGCACGAAGACTTCGACGAACGCCTCAAAGCCATCCGCCAGTGCCTGCACTGGCTGAACCGGCGCCTGGGGCAAGAGTTGACCGTCACCGCCGGGCGTCACGACAGCATCATGGGCAGCACCGTCGTGGCGCTGCTGGTGGAAGGCAATCGTGCGGCCTGCATCTGGGCCGGCGACAGCCGTTGCTATATGTGGCGCGGGCAGCGGTTGTATCAGCTGTCGAAGGACCATTCGCTGCAGCAGCAACTGATCGACGAGCAACAGATGAGCGTCGAACAGGCAGCGGCGCACCCGGCGGCCCAGGCCTTGACCCGGGCGGTGGGCGCGGCGGAACAACTGACCCTGGATGTGCTGGAACTCGAGGTGTATCCGGGCGATGTGTTCCTACTGTGCAGCGATGGTTTGTATCAAGGCCTGAGCAGCGACGCCCTCGGCAATGCTCTCAGCCTGGCGGCGCCGCATGTGGCGCTGGAACGTCTGTTCGACGGCGCCCTGCGGGGTGCCGCTCGCGACAATCTGACTGCCGTGGTGATCCGCCAATGACTGAAATCGAATCCTCAGTCGACGACTTGCTGATGAGCGAAGAACAGGCCAACAACCTGACCTACTTCGCCTTCGCCAAGGAAAACAAGGCAGAGCCTTTGCTGGCGCCAACCAAGGCCAGCATCGGTGCACTGCCGGACGTACTTGCCGGCCGCTATCACCTCGAGCGTCTGCTCGGGGCCGGCGGCATGGGTGCGGTTTACCGGGCCCGGGATCTGCTGCACGAACAGTTCGGCGATCCCGATCCTTACATTGCGCTGAAAATCCTCAGCGAAGAATTTGCCGAGTCGCCGGACGCCAGTGCCTTGCTCTACAGCGAGTTCGCCCTGACCCGACGCCTGCGTCACGACAACGTGCTGCGACCGCACACGTTCGAAGTGGACACCGATTGCCAGCGGGCCTTCATCACCATGGAACTCATGCGTGGCCTGACCCTGGACAAACTGCTCTGCGAGCGGCCGCTGGGCCTGCCGTGGAAAGAACTGCGCGACATCGCGCTGCCGCTGCTCGACGCGCTGGCCTACGCCCACCGTCGCGGCGTGCTGCACGGTGACATGAAACCGAGCAACGTCATGCTCTGCGAAGACGGCGTGCGCCTGTTCGACTTCGGTCTCGGGCAAGCCGAGGAGGGCATCCTGCCCGGCCTGCCGCACCTGAGCCGCGAGCGCTTCAACGCCTGGACCCCGGGCTACGCCGCCCCCGAACTGCTCGAAGGCCAGCCGCTGTCGGCCAGCGCGGACGTGTACGGCGTGGCCTGCGTGATCTATGAACTGGCGGGCGGCAAACACCCGTTCCGCCGCTTGCCCTCGACCCAGGCCCGTGACGAACACCTGGATCGCGAACTGCAAGCCCCGGCAAATCTGCCGACACACTGTTGGCCAGCGCTGCGCACCGCGCTGGCCTTTGACGCAGCAGAGCGCACGATTTCTGCTGAACAATTGCGTGACGCCTTGGGCGCCACTTCGTCCTGGTTGCAGCGTTTGCGGCTGAGGGCGTAACGGATGACATTCGAACAGGGAGCACACTATGTTCAACCCAGCTAACGAAACGCACTTCAGCCTGACGGTCGAAGACTACGTGGGCGACCTGCAAGTCCTGTCGTTCACCGGCACCGAAGGCATCAGCCAGCCGTTCCGTTTCGACCTGGAACTGGTCAGCGAAAACCCGGATCTGGACCTGGAAAAACTTCTGCACAAACAGGCTTTCCTCGCCCTCGACCCGCAAGGCTCGGGCATCCACGGCCAGATCTACCGCGTCGCCCAGGGCGATGCCGGCAAGCGCCTGACCCGCTACAAGGTCTCGCTGGTGCCGCAGCTGCAATACCTGCATCACCGCACCAACCAGCGCATCTACCAGCAGATGTCGGCGCCGAAAATCATCGCGCTGATCCTCGACGAGCACGGCATCAAGGGCAACGCCTACAGCTTCCAGCTCAGCCAGCCGTGCCCGGATCGCGACTACTGCGTGCAGTACGACGAAACCGACCTGCATTTCGTCCAGCGCCTGTGCGAAGAGGAAGGCATTCACTACCACTTCCAGCACAGCCAGAAAGGCCACCTGCTGGTGTTCGGCGATGACCAGACCGTGTTCCCCAATCTCGGCCAGCCGACCGCCTATGTGCAGGGCAGCGGCATGGTCGCCGAAGAGCCGGTGATCAAAGGCTTCCGGCTGCGCCTGGAAACCCGCACCAGCCGCACCACCCGCCGCGACTACGACTTCGAAAAACCGCGCCTGCAAATGGAAGCGGCCTACAAACCGGACGGCGAGAGCACTGAACCGGATCTCGAAGACTACGACTACCCCGGCCGCTTCATCGACCGCGCGCGCGGCAAGTTCCTCAGCCAGCGCGCCCTCGAACGTCACCGCGCCGACTACCGCCAGGCCGAAGGTCGCGGCGACCAGACCCGACTGGTTAGCGGCCACTTCATGGAAATGTCCGACCACCCGCGCAGCGAGTGGAACGACCTGTGGCTGCTCACCGAAATCTTCCACGAAGGCAAACAGCCGCAAGTCCTCGAAGAATCGGTGACCAGCGACACCACCGACAACAAGGACGACTTCCACCAGGGCTACCGCAACCGTTTCCTCGCCACCCCGTGGGACGTGTTCTACCGCCCGGCCCTCGAACACCCGAAACCCCGCGTGCTCGGCAGCCAGACCGCCATGGTCACCGGCCCCAAAGGCGAAGAAATCCACTGCGACCAATACGGCCGCATCAAGGTGCAATTCCACTGGGACCGCGAAGGCCTGGCCGACGACAAGACCAGCTGCTGGCTGCGCGTCTCCAGCAGTTGGGCCGGCGACCGCTACGGCGCCATCTCCATCCCGCGCATCGGCATGGAAGTCCTCGTCACCTTCCTTGAAGGCGACCCCGACCAGCCACTGGTCACCGGCTGCCTGTACCACAAGGAAAACCCGGTGCCCTACGCCCTCCCGGCGAACAAAACCCGAACCGTCTTCAAAACCCTCAGCTCCCCGGGCGGCGGTGGCTACAACGAACTGCGCATCGAAGACAAAAAAGGCGCCGAACAAATCTTCATCCACGCCCAGCGTGACTGGGATGAAAACGTCGAACATGACCAAAAGATTCGCGTCGGGAATGAACGCCACGACACGGTGGTGAAGAACACCTACACCGAGCTGAAGGCTGAAGAACACCGCACCACCATCAGCGACCGCAAGATCGAAGCACGGATGGACGACCACCTGACCATTGGTGAGAACCAGCATGTGAAGCTCGGTACGGCGCAACTGACCAGTGCCGGGAAAGAGATACACATCAAGGCTGGGGACAAGATTGTCATCGAGGCGGGAACTGAGCTGACGATTCTCGGCGGCGGCAGTTTTATCAAGCTCGATGGCGGCGGTGTGACGGTGGTTGGGCCGGTAGTGAAGATCAACGCCGGGGGCTCGCCGGGAGCGGGCACTGGCATCGGGATCAAACCGCCGGTGCTGCCGGGGGCGGCGGATAAGGATAAGGCGGGGAGTTTGATGGATCAGGCGTTGTTGAATGCGCCGCCTGAGAAGGTTAAGCCGAAGGCTTTTTTTGTGTTTTCTGAGTGATCGACATGAATGGTTTTTTGAAGAAGAGGAATGGCTTCGCCGTAGCGGCTTTCACCGCCTCGCTGCTGAGCCTGTTTCATGGCAGCGCTTATGCGGATGAGTGTCCGTCTGAGGACTTTTCCCAATTCCTGCCGGCGTTCTCCGCGAATACTGAAACTCAGCAGCGGTTGACTGCGATGACGGTGAAGTCGCTGGTTTTGAAACCTACCGGGGAGAGCGGAAATTTTGAGCCGCAAACGACGGGAGCCAATAGCTCGACATTGGCCTTTCCACTGATGGCACCCGTAACCACAGGTAAGGCAGAAGGCGTCGAAGTCGAAGCGGTTGACGACAGTCATTTCAACGTTGTTGATAAGCGTGCAGGTAACAGCAACATCAAGATCTTTAACTTTTCTCGCCAGGCGTGTTGGGTTCTGGAGGGCGTTGAGGATTGGTCGATTAGCGACAAAAATCTCGTAGTGGCAAGTACTCCGACCATGAACACATCCGAGAATTTTTGTTATCAGCGCGCTCAAGCTTTCGCTGGGCTAGGTGGGTTGGAGCAGTATCGGCTGACCGGTGAGCTGTTTGTGGCTGCGCTGGAAAACTATGTGTGCGCTGCTGCTTCGGGAGACCCACAAGCAAGTTTAAGTGCTGCGGGCCTGAGTCTTTCCGGCATGGCTCCACAATTGGAAACGGAAAAGGTCGAGGCACTTTTCAAGGCCGCCGCGACAACACTTGCCGACGGTGCAGCCTCTCTTTCGACTTTCTATTGCTACGGGAACAACCCTGTACCCGAAGGGCCTTGCCAACATCCAGAGCAAGCCGAAAAGGAGCTAATTCGCGCCGCATCAATGGGTTCGGTCAGCGCGATGAATTACTTGGGTTATTCGTTTGAAGAAGGGAGGCTCGTTACCAAAGACATGTCCAGAGCGCTTGCCTGCTATCGCCTCGCAGCTGACAAGGGTGACGACACCGCTGCCGGAAATCTGAAACGTTTAAACGCGCAAGACGCTGCTTCTACCAAGACCAGCTATTGCTATTAATTTGCAGGATGCAGAAATGACCGAACCACTCGATTTAAGAAACCAGTACACCGGCGGTGATTACGTCTACCTGATGGGAGGTAATGGTACTCAAACCAACGCGGCAGGAAAAAAACTGATCGATTGTTCACATATGGTGAATCTTCTGCTCACTGGCGCGGGCTACCAGATTGAGTATGAGGAGACGAGAGCGATGAATGCGTCCTCTCGCTTTTACACCGTGGTGCCACCGACAGAGGTCAAGAAAGGGGACATTGCTCTTTGGATTGACATCCTTCCTCTTACGGGAGGCAATCGTCGCCTGTTTCATACCGGCATTGTCATGGAATACAACGCAGCGACGGGCCAGGGAAAAATTTTTGGTGCTCAGACCACTAACGGACCCTCGGAAGCATTCTTTGGCCGGAACCCGCCTGCATACTACTGGCCTGTTCCAACAAAGTTTCTAAGGGCAAAGGAGGAGTATCGGACAGGTGCTAATCCAGCGCCGGCGCCGGCGCCTGCTCCTGTACCGGCAGGCCCCGCTCCTCTGATGAACTTTCAATATCCGTTCAGAAAAGCCGACGGCAAACAATTCACTGATGCGGAGGAGGTTTACAAAGTCCTCGAGGCTGAAACTGCCGGCCACTACCTGCTGGGCAGCAACAAGTTCTGGCACGGCGGTATTCACATCAGCAATGCCAGCGCTCCTCAGTGCATTTTGAACGAGCCAATTCGGTGTATGGCCGACGGTGAAGTCGTGGCCTACCGAATTAACGAAGATTATCTGGAGTCTACTTTCGGCGAAAATGAGAAAAAACTGAAGTATTCCAACTCGTTTTGTTTGGTGCGACATGAGTACAAATCTGCGCCAAACCCAGAAGAAGGACCGAATAAAGGTAAGCAAAACAAGCTGAATTTCTACAGCTTGTACATGCACCTTCTGCCCTTCAAGCGTTATCCGCTGACTGAGGAAGAAACTCCGAAGCCTCAAGTGACCATGAAAGTAAGTGACTTCAACGCTTACGACGATTTCCCTGAATCCAGTAGCGTTCAGAACGTTGGCAAGCTCGTTGCGGGGACCAGGCTTGAGATATTGGATCAAAAGGACTTAGGCAACGTTACCTACGCGAAAGGAAAAATCCTGTCAGGTAGCGTTAAAAAGAGTGGCCACAAAGTTCGCGAGGCTGGCAAAGAGGTTTGGTTCGCATACTTGAAAGATGGAGATCCCTACAAAAACTCCAAACCCGCACGTATATGGCTGGCAGATCCGATCCCGGAGCGCTTAAAGCCCAAATATTGGCAAGGCAAGGTGAAGGGGACCGCGTTGAAGAGATTGGATCTGTATCAGGATCCTGTCTCTGCCCAAAATGGGCAGACTGCCGGTGCTAAGATGGGCTCGCTGCAACTTACCCCTCAAAGTACGGTGGAGTTTGAAAGCAAAGAGGTACTGAACCTCAATGTTTCAGGGACAATTCGTCGAATGGCGAAATGTACCAGCAGCGGTAGCCTGGCCGGGACGGGAAGCCTTCCTCCCAGCTTTTGGGCGATTGTGGAAAACGACCACGTTGCCTGGGATGTAATCCCGAGTAGCTTCAATTCTGTAGAACCTGCCAGTACCGGTATCAAGGCGGGAGATCCGATTGGCTATCTGGGATTGACTGAAAATCTGACCGGCGAAGATGGTGGTGTAGCGAGTAAGTATCAAGTACACGTCGAGATATTTACTGCCGAAGCCGACGTAAAAGACTTCCTCAAGAATACGGCTGGGCTGAAGATCGGCAAGCAATACCTGTATTTACCGGCCGGAGGTGAGTTGAAGAAAAAGGCACCTGCGACAGACAGTGCGGTGCTGAAAACGGAACATGCGATTGATCTGAATAAGGCACCTGTCATCAAGGTGGGTACTGACGATTATTACGATGTGACAGTTACTGACAATGCCCAATTAGTTAACGGTCTGGTCAAGAAAGCCGGTGCACAGATCATCACTCAGCATGATTGGGAAAAGCTGGGGTTTCAGATCGTCGAAGAAACCAATGCGACAGCGGACGGTTTTCTTGATCCTAAGGATATGCCTCAGTTCTTTCAGGATCTGTTTGCGAAGATCGATAAGGACCAGAGCGGGGACGTCGATCCGACCGAGTTGGCCGAGGCTTTGAAAAAACCTGATACGCGCTCGCAATGGTCCAGGCTGGTGGCCCATCATCCGACCGAGTGGAAAGCGAAAGCAGATGCTCCCAAATGGAGCCGGCTCGATACAGAGCTTGAGCACGCCCCGAAGACGCTGAAGCATGAAAAAGAAAGGATCAGCAGCTATGTGTTTTGGGATGATCTGAAAGAAAAGGCTGCCATGAGTTCGGACGTGGTTTGGCATTTTCATTCTATTGAAATGCTTAGTAACTTCATGAGGCGTTCTGAATTTATAGATGTCGAGCGTTTTGTAGCTATGTATGCTGAGCAACATGCTTCGTTTCAGGCTGATGCGCCTCAGCTTTCTGCTACGTCCAAGTCTAATTTGCGTAAGATCGCAGAGAACGTTAATAAGTATCTAGAAAAAACTAAAGAAATTTATACCATTTATGAGTTGTCGTATATGTTCGCTACGGCGCGCCACGAGGCTTATCAATTTATGATTGCTGAGTATTTTAGTGCTGCTCCTGAGTATGGGCCGGTTTCCTATTTCGACAAATATGACCCTGTGCTTGCAGATACCGCAACACGCAGACAAACTGCGGTAGACAACGGTAACACGGTACAAGGGGATGGTTACAAATATCGAGGGCGTGGTCTCGTTCATTTGACTTGGAAGAAAAATTATCAAAAAGCAAAAGATTACTTCGGAATTGATTTTGTCACACATCCCGAGGAGGCTGCAGGGTTTGAGAATTCCGTGCCCATCATGATATGGGGTATGAAGGAAGGTATATTTACTGGGAAAAAACTTGGCGATTACGTTAATAATACTTCTAAGGATTATGAAGGGGCACGGAAGATTATCAACGGGTCCGACCAGAAGGCGCTGATCGCGAGTTATGCCGTTAAGTTCGAAGCGATATTAAAAGCCACATCAATTGCACCGGAGACCAAATAAGCATGAAGATGAAATTGCACGTAGTCATAGCTATCATATATTTCGTGTTAGCAAATGTCGCATTCGCCGATCCGCATGATGTGTATTCAGCCGATGTCGACGCCCGCTCTTTAATCGTGACTTGGTCAGGTGGTAGTAAAACAATTAAGGACGTAATCGGCAGCCAAGGCGAGACAACCAGAGAGCTAGTTGATTTTAACGGCGGGAAGGCCCTCCATTATGAGAACCTGGCGTCGCGTGCTCCTTTCGAAGCGTATTTTACGTTGACTAGGCATGGCGCGGAGGTTTTCATAGACTGCGTTTATACAAACGTTCGGAACGAGCAGAACGGAATCCTAATAAACAAGGCCGTTTGTGGTTTGGAACGCCCGTTAGCTGAAGAGTATGAGGAGGTGGCGTCTGAATTTTCAGATCAGTGGAAGAACCTAACTAACAAGGTTGCTATAACTCCTTTGTTAGCAACACCGCCGGTATCGGTAGAGGTTGAAGAGTCGGTTCTAGATGGGGTTAAGTTGTCCCGGACCTATCATTCTCCGAATGACCTCAAATTCTCACGTCCTGAGAGCGTTGTAAAGAAAGATAAATTCAGCCACTCCTTTGGTGATAGCTACGTATTTTCCGTTTATACTCCCGGGGACTTAATTAACCCGCTCTATCTTGATGTGTCATCTGGAAAGCTTGACAGTGTATTTGTACGATATGATCGGGCTGGTATAGATAAGTTTTTCTGATTAATAGTTCTTGTATCAAAGCAAAGCTGGGATCTGTTTGGGGCACTGCGATTTTGTCTAAATTACGAGGGCATGCAGATTAGTTCCGACTAATTCAATGCCCACGTTAATTCACTGAGTTCTGGTGGGGCAGCCGTGCATATGCGATATAAGAGAAAAGGTGACAGATTTATTTGTGGTGTTGCGCTCAGCAGCTTTGACTTTGGTGCGGCGTATAAATAGATCTGTTCCGTATACTCAGATTCAAGCGGGTTCTAGTTTGCTGTCGGACTTTTGCGGGCATCAAGGAATTATGAATTTTAGATTTATTCTTGTTGTGGCTTTTTCTTTGCTGTCTTCGGTTGTGAAAGCAGAAGGAACTATGATTGCGACCGTGCTTCAGGCGGATTTTTCCAAAGATCCTGAAGTACGACTGCTCGTGAGGGTTGTAGACATAGGATTTGGGCCAGATGCTCCGTCCATGGCCCTTCGTAAAGAGTGTCTGGCGAGGGTGAAGTCGACCGACCGTCCCGGCCCGGACCCTTGCTTTTCGATTGAAATAACCGAGAGTAAAAAGCAACGGGCCATCGTTCGCCAAACGTTGCTGAATGACCCTCAGCGCTCAACCGACCCGATATATCTGGAAATTGTCTACCAATCTGAAGTCAGTGCGAGCGATCCGACCAATCATTATGGGCGCTCTGCCTGGCTGAAAATTGAAGAGAACGGTTTCTACAATTGGAACAACGAAACCAAGCAGGCGTTGGCGGACGTTGTGTGGCCAACTGCGCCGAGTGGGACGCTTGATCTGGTTGTGTCGGATACGGATGCACTGCTCAACCTCGTTTACCGGGAGCGCATGGAACGGTTGGACGAAAATGCACGGAAAGGCCTGAGAGAAACCCAAAGGGCCTGGATGAAATTTCGCGATGCGGAGTGTCTGCCTGAGCCGAAATCGTCTAAATCGGTTTTCGGGGAGTGGTCAAATTCCTGCTTGATCCGCGCGACGATAGAGAGAGCCCGTCAATTGGCTATGGCTCCGGACAATCGCAAACAGTGAACTAAAGCATTTGATCAGCAGGTTTATGGAGTGGGTGAGTCTTGAAAGGATTGTCGCTGTTTTCAATTTTGTGTTTTTCATGTTGTGCATTTGCAGGCAACGCACGAGGGCCGGTCGTCGATATATATAAGGCAGATGTCGCTCACGTTTCCGGAAAACTGGTCCGTTATTACCAAACGTTCGATAGCCCCTGCGTCAATATTCAGATTCTCAAGCCTGGGGGACAAGGAGCAGCGAGCGACTCGATGGAGTTCTGCGACATTGAAGGGAAGAACTTTAACAACGGCTTCACCGATGTCTCATTGGATAGGGCCGCGTTTTCCGACACCGAATTGCAGTTGACCTTCAAGCTGATGTCGTTGGTTGGAGTGAATGAAACTACCGAATTATGCAAATTCCGCGTTGATGGTGAGCGTCTCGCAGAACCTGAATGTACGGCGCAGTAAGGGTCGTGCATTGCATATCGGTCAGCCATGCCATCGGAGATTCAGAGTGAAAGTCGCTCCCCTGTTGTTCCTGGCGTTGACGTGGGCGTTGTCCGCAAGCGCAGCGCCAGCCGGTGTCAGTACAAGCCATACAATGCCCACCGCGATGGTCACTGCACTCACGAAGGAAAACCAACTGCCTGCCGAGAGTTTTCGCGCCATTGCAGATGGCGTGGTGAACTGGAGTGGTGGAACGATGGCTGCCGTGGTGATTGAAGATCCGAATGGCATTTGCGCGATTTACAGGTATCAAGACGGCCGGTTGGATCTGCCTTTTGATGGCGTGCCCTGTAAGTTTCTGGGGCCACCCATGCTGATGTCGGATAGAAAAACTGCTTTGCCCGATGTCGTGTTCGCCGTCGAGTTGTTTGTCCCCAACCGGGGCGGG
The DNA here is from genome assembly GCF_003576265.1 of Pseudomonas sp. 91RF. Taxonomy (NCBI): domain Bacteria; kingdom Pseudomonadati; phylum Pseudomonadota; class Gammaproteobacteria; order Pseudomonadales; family Pseudomonadaceae; genus Pseudomonas; species Pseudomonas sp. 91RF. The sequence continues at coordinate 96,719 of NZ_QWFC01000015.1, read as the reverse complement.
ATGGCCAAGCACAAGGTCGCGTTTTATTACGATGCCGAGAAGAACGCTTATTGCGAGAGTCAGTCGCTTGCGAGTTGGTATCTGTCGGGAAATCGGGCGCTGGCTCCTGATCTTCAGGATGGGCAGTGTGTAGCGGGATCGGAATAGGCCCGGCCCAAAAAAGCGTAAAGCGTTGCTCAGCACCTATTGGGAAATGAACATAGCCAAGCAATGCGTCACTCGGTTCGCCAAACGCAAAGCTTGAATGACTCAAGGAAGAACACAGTGAAACGTTTTGTTTTTACCCTGCTGGCAATGCTGCTGCCTGTTACAGCGGTGTACGCGCAGGATGACTGCAGCCAAGTCGCCTCAAGCCTGGAAATGGTGCCCTGCTCGGAGGCGGCGAAGAAGGCTGCCGATACGCAGCTGAACGTCAGCTACAAGCAATTGATGGTGAGGCTTGAGACCGACTATCGAGCAGATCCTGCGTTGGGAGCGGAGTACGCCGCGAAGGTTAAAGAGTCGCAACGTGCATGGCTGAAATTGCGCGATGCGAACTGCCCTTTGGAGGCATTCGAGATCGAGACGGGGATGCCGGCGCATGTGTTCGCGGTTAACTCGTGCATCGCCAGAATGAGCCGCGAGCGCTCGGCGTATCTGGACAAGATCGCGCCTGGTCAACCTGAGCAGTCATCCGATAAAAGCGTTGCGTGCCCATCTGACGACTTCATGCCGTTCCTTGCAGCATTTTCTGCCGATGGCCAATCACAGCGCAGGTTTACGGCGATGACGGTCAAATCGCTCGCGTTGAAACCGACAGCCGAAGCCGGTCGTTTCGAACCGATCGTTACGGGTGTGAAGGGGGCCGAGTTGGGCTATCCGTTAATGGCGCCCATCCCCTCCCGCAAGATTCTGGGAGTCAAGATACAAGAGCTCGACGATAGCCATTCCATCGTTGTGGATAAGCGCGCAGGTTGGAGCCACGTCAAAGTATTCAACTTTTCGCGGCAGGCCTGTTGGGTGCTTGAGGGCGTTGAGGACTGGTCGATCAGTGATAAAGATCTGGTCGTTGCGAGCAAGCCCAAGCTGAGCAAGGAAGAGAATTTCTGTTACCAACGTGCCGAGGCGTTCGAAGCATTGGGGGCTCCGGAAGATCAACCGCTCACGGTCGAGTTGTTTGAAGCCACGTTGGAAAACCTGTTGTGCGCAGCACGCTCTGGAGACCCACTCGCCAGTTACAAAGCTGCCATTCTGAGTCTCTCGGGTATGGCGCCGCAGGTGCCGACGGACACGCTGGAGTCTTTATTCAAAGCAGCAGCCACTACGTTGCCCAACGGTGCGATGGGGCTTTCCGAGTTTTACTGTGACGGCAACGAGCTTACCTTCGACGGGCCCTGCAAAAATCCCGCGCTCGCAGAGCAAGCGCTGATGGGCGCTGTGAAAATGGGTAATGCCGTCGCGATCAGCAAGTTGGGATCGACCTTCGCGAGCGGCGAGTGGGGTACCAAAGACCCCTCCCGAGCCATGGCCTGCTATCAATGGGCTCTCGCCCAGGGCTACGAAGGGGCGAACTTCGGTCTGGAACATCTGAAGAAAAATTCCACCACTGAAATCAAACCCAGTTATTGCCTCTGACTGCCCCCGAAGTCGGACGATTTTCCTTTAAACTCCCCGCCCTCAAGGAACGCGCTCAGGACACGGAATGCCAGCCCCCTCTTTCTCTCTTCGCCCCGCGATGGTGCTGTGGCTGTATGCCGCGGCAATCGTGCATGTGCTCGCCGGTCTCACGCTGACCTGGGCCGGTCATTCCGGATTACTCGACGGCTATTTGCATACCCTCGAACTCGCATTCTGGGGCGCCGATGCGGTTCCTGCCGCCGGTCACGAGCAGCAGGTCTGGTGGCTCGCGTTGTTTGGCGCGACGCTGCAAAGTTATTCGCTGTACATGCTTGCGTTGGTGCACCTCGGCAACCGTCTTAAAGCTCCCGCAATTTGGGGCTGGTTGATGGCGGGCGTCCTGTTATGGGCGCCGCAGGACATGTGGCTTTCAGCGCAAAAACAGGTCTGGTCGCACTTGTGGCTCGACGGTTTTGCGCTGCTGGTGCTGTTGCCGCCGCTGATCTGGTTGCTGCGCCATGATCGTCGGACATCCCCACCAGAAAGAACCGTGAGCAAGTCCAACCCCTTTGCCGGCGGCGCCTACAAGCGCGTGCTGATCACCGGGGGCACCGGGTTCATCGGTGAAGCCGTGGTCAATCAGTTACTCGACGCCGGCCACACGGTCAGCGTGTTGGCTCGGGATCCGTTGAAAGCAGCGAACCTGTTCGACGGTCGCGTCCGCTGTGTGCGGTCGTTGAGCGAAATCGGCCGCGACGAACCCTTCGACGTGGTGATCAACCTCGCCGGCGCACCGGTCGCCGGCCCGCGCTGGAGCCCCGAGCGGCAGGCGCAATTGCTCGCCAGTCGGGTCGATACCACCGAAGCCTTGATGTGCTGGCTGAAGCAAACGAACCATAAACCCGCGCTGTGGATTCAGGCCTCGGCCATCGGTTTCTACGGCGTGCGCGATGCCAGCGAAAACCTCGATGAACAGGCCAGCAAGGGCGACGGTTTTATGGCCGAACTCTGTGCGCGTTGGGAGGCTTCCGCGCAACCCGCCACGCAGTTTGGCGTGCGTCAGGTGGTGCTGCGCCTCGGCGTGGTGTTTGGTCCGGGCGGTGCGTTGCTGCCATTGCTGATCCCGTTTCGTCTGGGTTTCGGCGGACGCATGGGCGATGGCCGGCAGATCATGAGCTGGGTGCACCGCGACGATGTGATTCAGGTGATCGCTCGATCCTTCCACGATGAAAATTTGCGCGGCACCTACAACATGGTCGCGCCCGAAACCGTCAGTCAGGCAGCGTTCGCCGAGAACGTCGGCAAGGTCCTCAAGCGCCCGGTATGGTTCCACATTCCAGCCGCGCCAGTGCGTGCGTTGGCCGGGGAAATGGCTCAGCTGTTCTTCGACGGTCAGCGTGTGGTGCCGCAGCGTTTGAGCGAGGCGGGCTACACGTTCCGCTATCCGACCCTCGACGCCGCGCTGCGCGATCTGGCCTGAGGATCGCCCATGAGCAAGCCCCTGATGTACCTCCTGGCCGGCAACGGCAGCGCCGCCGATTGGTGGGATGACGCGCTGCCGCATTTTCAGCGTTACGAGGTGGTGCCGCTGGAGCTGCCGGGCTTCGGCGCCAATCCGCAGCCGCCCTGCGAGGATCTGGCGGCTTATGCGCAGACCTTGTTGGCGATGACGCAAAAGGGCAGCGCGATCATGGCCGTCGGGGTCAACGCGTTGCTGGTGCTGCATGCGCTGCAACGTCGACCCGGGCACTTTTCTCGCAGTGTTTTGCTGGCGCCGGTGGGCGCTTTTTTGTGGCAGCGTCGACTGCCGGCGCTGATGTCACCGCTGCCGATCCGCAAGACCATTCATTGGCTGTTGTCGAACAAACCCACGCTGTTCGCGCGCAAGTTCTCCAACCAGACCTGGACGCCCGCGCAGTACCAGCGCATGGGCGCCGGTTATGCGCGTTGCCGTGCGTTTGTGCCGCACTGGGATCTGATCCGTGCCGACACCGCGCTGCCATTGCTGGAATGGATCACCGACCCGGTCGAGCTGGTCTGGGGCGATCAGGACAAGGTGCTCGGCATCGAACAAGCGGCGGCATGGTCGGCGATTCTTGCGCGCGCAGATCTCACCATCAGCCTCAAACCCGGTTGGGGCCATTACCCGTGGATCGACGCGCCCGTGCAGTTTGCGCAGTGGCTGGAGTCGGGCGAACGCGGCTTCGTCGCGCACACCAAGGGCGGGCGTTTGCGTCTGGCGGAACTGGCCCGGCAACCGGTGCCGGCGGCGCTGACCCTCAACGATTGCAACGATCCGCGACTACCGGCCTTTCTCGCCAGCCAACCGCAGGCGACCTGGGCGGTGCGTTCCTCCAGTTACGGCGAAGATCAGGCCGACTCGGCGAATGCCGGTTTGAGCACGACCTATCTGCGTGAGCCGGCCGCCAACGTGCCGGCGCGCATTGCCGCGCTGACTGCCGAAGGCGTCGAGGAAGTGGTGGTGCAGCGCTTCATCACGCCGCAGGTGTCAGGCATCGCGTTTGTGCGTCATCTGTCGGTGGAACTCGAGTGGGTTGAAGGTCATCTTGAGTCCCTTGCCGACGGTCAGATCAGCCCGGAACGGGCGACGCTTTCGCGGCTCGGCGAAGCCTGGCGCAGTGGCACGTTCACGGCCGCCCACGGTTTGACCGAAGACGTGCTGTGGCGCTTTCTCCAGGATGTCTTGCGGGTGTTTCACTATGTGCCCGGCGATGTCGAATGGGCCTGGGACGGTACGCAATTGTGGCTGCTGCAATATCGGCCGATCAGCGACTACGGCTGGCGCCGCCACCTGACGGCCGCCAACATCGCCGAGATCCTGCCGCCGCAACCCAGCGTGCTGGTGGAGTACGCCCAGCGCCGGGCCGCCGCGAGCATTCCGGCGATCATGGCCCGTTGGGATGCGCGGGTGTTGCAGGACAACGAGCCGTTCACGGCCGTGTTTGGCGGTGCGTCCTACATCAACAACGACCTGTTTCTCGCACGGTTGGCCGACTGGGGCATCAGCGCCAGCAACTATGCCGGTGAAGTTGGCGGCGCGACCCCGCATCTGCCGTGGCGACCACTGCGGATGTTGCGTTCGCTGCCGTTGTTTTTGCGCATGCAGCGTATCGCTCGCGGGCATTTGCTGAGCCTTGAACAGGGCTTGCAGCGCTTCGACCGGGAGCTGACCGACCTCGTCGCCCAGGGTGCTGATGGTCAGCAATTGGCCGACTGGTTCACCCGGTTTTATGTGTTCGTGGTGCAGGGCAATCTGTGCATCGCCACGGCGCTGGCCAGCAGCGGCGGGGACTGGCTGGGCCGACCGCCCACCGCTTACGACAACCTGGAAAACAGCCCCCATCGACTGCCGTGGGAGACCGATCCGGCCACACCTCGACCCGCGTCGAGCGCGCTGCCACTACAGGCGTTCCCGCAATGGTCAGGCCTGATCCGTCTCGCCCATTCAACCGGCCTGCCGGGCCTGCGTGGTTACTACCTGCAAGTACGCGAGTGGTATCGCGACAACCTGATGCGCATCTTCTTCCGCCTGCATCACGCCATGCCACTGGCGGATCGCGAACACTGGTTTGCGCCGCACCCGGACATCCGCACGCGCGACGGCAGCTTCTGGCAGGACGGCCGCGAAGGTGCCGAACAGGCCACCGGATTCATGATCTACCCGGGGCAGGTGCGGGGCATCCTTGGCGAAGACATCTTGCTGGAAGACACCCTCGATCCGGGGCGTCATGCGCACTATCAGGCCGCGCGGGCGGTGATTGCGCGGATGGGCGGGCGGTTGTCGCATGGTTCGACGTTGTTGCGGGAACTGCGCAAGCCTTCGGCGGTGATGCCGCAGGTGGATTTGGCCTGGGTGGGGTGTGAGGTGGTGTACCTCGATGGTGAGCTAGAGCTGATCAATCCTGCGAACAAAGGATGAGCCGACGGCGGTCAAGAAGTGGTCGATAACGTTATGCACAGGGATATGGATTGATGGGTTTAATCAAGCCTTCATGGCTGCTGGGTTCGCTACTCGGCTGTATTGCTCTGGTACAGACGGCCGTGGCCGCCGATGCCATTGTGGTTGGTGATAAGTCGGGCCAGTCAGCTGTTGCGCACGGTCCTGTCCAGGCAGCTGTCGAGCTGGGCTCATGCCGGTTCTCCATGCCGCTGTTACAGGATCAATGGCTGACGTTCGAAAGCTTTTATCTGGTGTTCGTCGCGGACAAACAACTGCCCACTCGGGCCAACGCACCTGGCATGTGGCAGGCGGAAACGTCGAGTGGCTATGACTGGCATTTCGAGAAGTCCGGTAACTTGAGCCAGCCATGGTTTGGTGCGGTGTGTGAAAGCGCTGATAGCTTCTCCTTGCTCACCGCCCGGAAGCCTCCGGAAAATGACTCCATTGCTCTACAACTCCTGCGTGATGACAACGACCGTAGATGCCCGGCGACCCTGACCGATCATGGTTGGGAGCCTACGTCGCTGGCAGGGCCCAAGAACAGATACACCTTCGAGGATTGGGTGGAGAGAAGTCTTCGGGGTTCATCTTCGGCTTCCACGACAAGTCACGACGGCACATCACCCGCGTCGCGTTCTGCCTGCTGCGCGGCGAAAGCGTGTTGATCGGCTCGGCAGCATCAGGCTCGGCGACCCCGTTGGCGATCAGCGTCGAAGGATTTGAAGAAATCAAAACAGCGGTGCGCAGCATGGTTTTTGAGTAAGCCTGCGATGACCGAACGGAGTTACAGCGTGAAAGGATGTTCAGTTCTACTCGGCAGTCTCTTGGTCATTGCCACGTCCGTGGCTTACGCCGCCAACCCGGCCTTCAAGGATTACACCGTCTCCCCAGTGTTCGCCGGCACTAATCATGAACCGGTGCCGCAAGAACACAGCAACTCGATGATGGATAAGGCTCGTGCACAGGCACTCAAAGGCAAGGTCAACTTTGCCGGCCACTACATCCTGTACCGAGTCGGTTGTGGTGGCAGTGCCATTTGCGGCGAAGTGCTGGATGCGCGCACGGGGGAGGTTGTCGGCGGACTGCCGAATGCATACGACGGCAATACCTTCAGCCTGTCGAGCAAGCCCGAAAGCCGTTTGCTCATTGTTTCCGGCATTGCGGCCGATACCGAAGAGGACGCGCAGGGTAATGAGCTGGAAAGCCGCTACAGGACCCGCTACTTCGAGTTTGTGAACAACGAGTTCCGGCTGCTGACGTTCAAGGATTTGTGATCGCCGCTGTTTGATTAAGGATGATTGGATGAACCGCTTTTCCATTCGGCCCATGCTGAGTGCACTTCTACTGTTGCCCCTCACCTACGCCATTCCGGCAACTGCCGAAGCCGGGAGTTGCTACGGCTATCTCACCGAAATGGTCAGGAGCAGCAACTTCCCGTTTCGCTATGTCGGCAAGGACAACGTCAACCTGCTGATTGATGAAGACGACGGTGAAATGGTGCGAGCCCGGTTGCTGTTTGATACGGACGGCACCGGCACCATCGGCTGGATCAAATACACCCCGGCCACTCGGGTGTTGCTCAACACCTCGGCTGAACTGGAAGAGCCGGTGGAACTGTCATTCGATACCAAATTCGCCGACGGCTACGCAAAGTGCCTGGCTGGGCAACAGGCCGGTTAACGGCAAAAGGGAATTTTCCATGAATCAGCATCTTCTCGCGGGCAGCCTTAGGTGGGTATCGATGATCGGCTGTCTGTTCGGAGCTATGAGCGCCTTTGCCGAAGACCCGCCAATAGTCGGTGTCAACGGGAACACGGTGTCGTTTAGGGCTACAGAGTGGACGATGCCCGGTGTGGATTCGGCGACTGCATGGTTCACCGCCAATGGGAAAACCTTTCCGCTCTTTGGCGTCGATATTGGCGCCGATTCACACCCGGAGTGGCTCAGTCCTGACAAGAAAACTCTATTGCTCGACCCGGTGGTCTTCGGGATGTTGACGGAGGAGGACGGTAAAGAAACGCTGCATTCGCAACAGCATTGCGATGTGATTTCAATGGAAACGGGTTGCGTGCTGGCTGAGCGTTCTCCTCGCTTTTGTCTCGGCAAGTGGTTGGGCAATCAGTGGGTTTCCGAAGACGGCGAAGTGTTCACACCCGCCCTGGAGACCGAGTCTCCAAAGAACTTGTTGAAGTATGTCGTGGGCATCAAGTCAACGCAGTCCCGCGCACAATCGATCGAATCGAACCTGAACTTTCTAAGTCCGGATTCCTACATGGCGTGCCATCCACCGGCACGTAATGTTCAGGCTTTCAACGACTGGGGTTTCTACCTGGCCGAGGGCGGTAACGATGAACTTGCACTGAAGTTTTATCGCGGCGTTGAGGCCGTCGGTAAACGCACAGTGCTGATGTTGAACATCGCCGATTCACTCTGGCGCCTTGATCGCAAAGATGAAGCGCAGCGCTATTACAACCAGTACCGCGACGCGATGAGTGCGGACGGCAAGGCGCAGAAAATACCTCAACGCGTAGTTGAGCGGTCCGTCATTCAGGGAATGAAAAATTGAACATGTTTGTGCGCTTTATCGCGTTGTCCTTAGGCCTGCTGTCCGCTTCAATCGCGCTCGCTGAGGACAACTGCAAAGTCATCACGGTGAGCTGGCAATACGACCAATGCGTGGAAGCCGACCGCAAGAGTGCCGATGCAAAACTCAATGCCAGCTACAAACTATTGATGACTCGATTCGAGTCTCAATGGAAGCGTCAGCCTGAACAAGCGAAGGCTTACATGGCCATGGCCAGAGACTCGCAACGCGCGTGGATCAAGTTGCGCGACACCACATGCCCTCTCGAAGCCATAGAGACTGAAACCGGATCCAAGGCATATGCCACGCTGACCAATAACTGCATCGCCAGAATGAGTCTGGAGCGAGCCGCTTATCTGGACACTGTCGCGCCGGATGATCCGAGTGAAGTGGTCGATGTCGCCAAGGTTTCCAACTCTGCCTCTCAACGCTTTGGTGGTGTTGTTGCTCGTTATGTCACCACGTTTGGTAGTCCGTGCCTCGATGTGCAAATTCTTGCGCCGGACGGCAATTGGAGGGTGTTGTCGTCCAGGCGCTTTTGCAGTTTTGACGGCAAGTCGTTCAGGTCGGGTTATAGCTATGCCGGGTTTGAGGATCACGTATTTGCGGACGACGGTTTGCATGTGACGCTTAGCTTGTTTGAGCTTCGTGGGGGCGCAGACACGCGCCTCGCCTGTGTGATTCCGATTCAGAACGAGCAGATCAAAGAGCTGAAATGTGGCGCACCTGAGTCATCGTGAAACCAAAAGCGTAAATATTTAAAAGATTGATCAGCAGGGAAGTGATCGGAATTGAACAGGCTCTTAAGTTGTTTTGGTGTGCTCGGGCTCATCGTCGGCTTGTCGACTCAGCCGGCATCGGCAAGTGACCTACAAACCATCGGAGAACTGCATCCCCCGGTGGTTGCTTCGTTGGGTGATCAAAAGATCACGGTGTTCTTTTTGAAGAACAACCTTAAGGATCAGGTTAGAGACGTGCATGTGCCTGATGCCGAGATTTTCTACGCGCCCACGAATGCGGTGAAACCTTCGCTGAATTATGTGTGGAAGGTTGAAGGCGAACAGATTGCCTCGGTGTTCTTCTTCGAGCGCAAATTCCCTGAGCGAGCGGGGAAGTCCATGTTTGTCCTGACAAAACACAAAGTTCTGCACGAGCCTTTCGAAGGAGATTCCTATTCGGTGCTGGAACTGCCGCTCTTCAAGGACGGCGACCACTTGGCTTTGCAGTTCTTTCGGGGTGACCCGCCAGACCCTGAGTTGCAGAACTGCCTTGACGGTATAAATCGGGAAGATGGCTTAGAAGTCGTGTGTGCTTACAAGGATGCGGCGAGCATCAAGAAGTACTTGGCGGACCTGGATGGAAGGATGATTTCGGATTCGAAACTGGATCAGGGCAACCGTCAGAAGCCACTCAAAACCGAGGGTGACAAGGCCAGTGCCGCTTGCCCCTCACCCGACTTTTCTACATTTCTCTCAGTCTTCTCTGAACGCGCGGACGTGCAGAAAGCCTTCGTCCAGCAGCCGCTGAAAATGGTCACGACTGTGGCCGGTGATCCCGAGCCCGAGATGCAAAAAAGCAGCCTCAGCGGTGATCAGCTCAAGTTCCCGATCATGCCGGATCTGGCGAAGCGAGAGGCTCAGGGCCTGACGTTGACTGTCAAGGAAGAGCAGGGTGATCACGCCGTCGCCATCCTGCAGAAACCGGATACCGATTATGTCTTCGAGTATCGGTTTGTTCGAGGGGCGTGCTGGGTGCTTGAAGAGGTTTTGGACTTTTCGCTCTAGCGCTTCGTAATCATCTGAACGGTTGCCATGCAGTTTTGTGGTTATCACCTACCGCTTAAGGAACGACCAGTTTGAAGTATTTGTCTGTGCTGCCTTTGGTTGCGCTATCGCTCTGTCCTTTAGCTGCCTATGGGGAACTCACAACCGAGGTTCGCTGTTTTCGTTCGTCGGAAGGTAAGAACATCAATTTTGAGTTCAGGACGTATCACGACTCCGTGTCCACATGGGGTGGGGTGGGTGTCCGGTATAGGCAGTCCAAGCGATTTATTACGCTTGTGCATCGGAACACCGAGCAAGAAATCCTGGCAGAGGATCGACCGTATGAATTCACGACGACTTGGGTGGAGGTCTCCGAAGGTGCTCTGACAGGTGAATATGAGATGGTCAGTCAGGGTGCCCGTGTCTACAGCATGGTCTACACGAACTACAAGTCTGGGAAGAAGTACTCATTCGAGGAAGATTTCGGGATAGATTTTTCACCTGAGACGGGTTGCCAGTGGTGATCCCGAAATCATGAGAAAAGGGGACTCAACGTCCCCTTTTTTTCCACCCGCGATTCAGCTACGGCTTGGCCTGATACTCCCGAAACTCAATGTGATCGAGCGTGCCTTCCACCATCAACCGCACGCCGTCCGCCATTCTGCTAAGGCCCAGTGCCATCGAGCGGCGGGGGCCGTCGAGGTCGTCGGCCAGGTTGGCGGCGATGGCGCTGATGGACAGGAGGTCTTCGGAGGCGTTGGCCATGAGGGCTTCGGCGTCGGCGTTGGGGCAGAGGGCGAACAGGCCGCCCAGGCGTTTGGGGCGTGAGACTCTGGGTTTGAAGTGGTGGTCGAGGGCGCGTTCGGCGGCTTCGTGGAGTTTCTTTGAATCGAGGGATTCGTAGGGGGAGGTTTCCGGGTTTTCTGGAATTTCGGGGGGATTCGGTGTTGGTTTGATCATTGCGCAGCTTCCTGGAGTTGTGAGGCCGACACCCATTCGCTTTGCACTTCGAAATAGGTGGCAGCTGTGCGTTGGTGTGCAAGACCGGTCCAGGTGCCCGGCAGACCCGAAGGTCTCCGACGCACAGCCGCCATAACGACCCGCGAGCATAGGAAAATGCCCGATGAATTGCCATAAGCGATTGTGTGCCCCATCGGACTTGCACGTCCGAGTCACCGATTTTGCGGCGACACACAGAGGCTATCGACGATGGTCCAGCCTGCCTAGTTCATGGACAGCACCGCAGTTTGAAGGACATTTCCCAAGGAATTGCGGGGTAGAGGAACAAGAAACCACTGCTGTCGGCAGCTCCTACAGGAATGTGTTTCTTCAGGTGTAGGACGGGTGGATGGTGTGACCCGGAGCGTCACGGGATGCATTCCCACGCGGAGCGTGGGAACGATCAAGTCCTGAGAGCGAAGTCGTGACTTGGTAGTCATCTTTCAGGAAAAGCCATGCATCGTCTTCTATCAATCCAAGATAGTGGCGAATCCGTCCGAATCCCTTACACTCCCCCAGCCGTTCATTTTCCTTTTGAGGCTGTGCGCATGAAATTTCGTTTTCTTCTGTGGATGCTGGGTCTGTTGATGGGTAAGGCCAGTCGGACAAATCCTGCGTTCCAGCAACAGTTGGGTGACAAGGATCTGGTGTTTCAGCTACAGACTCTGGACGGGAAAGTGGCGCGGCATTTCGTGGTGAAGGACCAGCGCATTACCAGCAAGTCCGGGGTGGTGGCGGAGCCGGCGTTTGCGATTGCCTTCAAAGACGCGGCGTTCGGGTTTGCGACGATGCAGGCGAAGAACAAGCAGCTGGTGTTCATGCAGGGGATTCAGGACAAGTCGATCCAGCTCAAGGGGAATCCGGCGCTGGTGATGTGGTTTCAGGGGTTGATGAAGTATTTGAAGCCGCGGAAGGCCAAGCCGAAGGCATAGGGCTTTCAGGCAGTTTGCCGGGACAGGCCGGCCTCTTCAGTTTTCGGGCTCGGGAGGCTCGGCGTCCAGGGGCTGGGCCCGGTATGTCTTGTAGATCTGCTGGACTTTCGGGTTGTTCAGGTTCTCGTAAGTGATGTCTTCCTTGTCCAGGCCATCCAGGCCTCGGATGCCACTGATGGTCTCTGGCCATTCGTCACGACTGGATATATCGACTACGAACGGGTTGAGGTAGTGATCGAGATGCCTTTCGCGAGGCTCTCGGATCTCGTCGCTGAGGGCCCGCAAGTAGTCGTCTTTGTTTGTTCTTGACCAGTCGATGGCGAACCCGGCTCGATAACAGAGTTCCATGAAGACCAATAGAATCGCGCGTCCATTGCCGTCCAGGAAGGGGTGTGCGAAAGCCAGCTGGCCCATCACTCCACCGGGATGGTCTCTGAAGCGTTTCTGGTCTGCTGCGAGCTTGAACGCATAGTCGACAGACATTTTGATGGAGTCCGGGCGTTCGAAGACGGTGCTGCGAGGGTCGTCGAGAGAGCCCTTGAAGACTGCCAGGTGGGGGACGAGCTCGTTCCGGTCTTTTCCTGCCCAGTGATAGAAGCCTGAGAACAGGATCTCGTGAACCTTGAGTACAGTCTGGTAATCGATTGGCTTTTTCTTGGCCAGATAGGCAAGCGCCTCTTCGATACTCAATTCGAACGAAAGATGCTCTGACTCTTTTACTTCAACGGGATCTTTCAGTTGCAGCGAGTTTTGAAGATATCCAGCCGTCTCGAAGTCGCCGAATGGATCGAAAGTCATGCGCTACGTTTCTGTGCACGCCTTTCCTGAAGATAGCGACCTTGGAGCGCCAGGATTTCAGATTTGCTCAGAACGCCTTTTCTCTTGAGGTTGACGAGCAACTGTTCGATGCCATCCAGCTCGACGACATCGCCAGCCAAACGGGTAATGCCCACGGCCATACGACTCATGCCGTCACGTCTGGCCGTAACCTTGTTGTCTTTGGCTAGCTTGCGAACTTCGCTTGCAACGCTGACAGCATCTGTTTGGGTCATCGGAAATTCCTCTGATTGCCGTCAAATCATAGCAGGGCGCTTGTTTGCTGTCGTTGCTGGCAAAGTGACCGAAATCTGTGGAACCAGGGCCCTATTTGCAATCAAAACAGGCCCTGGTTGACGTTCCGAAGAGTGCTTTAAGCCTGGCTGAACTGCGAAGCCAGTTCCCGCAGCAGCACTTCCGCCTCAAGCACTTTGCTGACCACATCATTAGCCTTGTCGCGAGTCAAACCAACACGCTCCAGCAACGCATCCGGAATGTCTTCATCCGGGCCGGAGCCGATGCCGCGACTGCGCAGCAGGCGCACGGCCAGGCAGACGAGGTTCGGGTATTCGGCGTAGGCGCCGTCGTAGTTCGGGTCGTGCTGGAAGCGCAGGGCGGTGGCCAGTTCGTCCGGCATGTCCCAGTAGCGCATCAGCCAGGAGCCGATCTGTTCGCGGCTGATGCCCAGCAGGTGTTGCTCGACGTAGCTGTGGCACAGGTGCGGGTTGACCTCCAGGTGGCGGCAGATCAGCGAGAAGTGCGGCGGGAACACGTGGGCCAGCAGCAGGTAACCGAAGTTGTGCAGCAGGCCGGCGAGGTAGGTCAGGCCGGCTTCCGGACGCTGGGCGCGCGGCATGGCGCGGGTCAGGCCTTCGATGACGGCGGCGGTGTAGATCGACTGCTGCCAGTACGGCGTGGTGTGTTGCGGATGGTCCTTGGGCAGGCTCAGGGTCTTGCCGAGGGCCAGGCCCAGCGCCAGGTTGATCACCAGATCAAAGCCCAGCACGCGGACGATCGCGTCTTCCACCGAACGGATCTTGCCCGGCGAGGCGTAGTACGGCGACGCCGCCCAGCTCACCACTTGCGCGGCCAGCGCCGGATCGGTTTCGACCACGCCGGTGATGTCGTCGATGGTGGCGTTCGGGTCGACGCGCAGTTTGATGATTTTTTGTGCGGTTTCGGCCAGCGGCGGAATCTCGATGGTCGCTTCCAGACGTTGCTGGATGCGCCGCGCGGTGAACGCCTGCACGGCCTGGGTGATTTCCTCGCGGTCATCGTCCGGACGGTCGAGGTTCGGGCGGATGCTGCTCAGGGCTTCGCCGAAGTTGGCGGCGCTGGCCTTGGTCAGCATGGTCTTGAAGTCTTCGCTGGCGATTTCCAGCAGCAGGCCCGGCTCGCCGGAGTTGATCAGCAACTTCGGCTCGCGCAGCAGGCTTTCTTCGTAGAGGCACGGCGAGCTGGTCAGCGCCGGCAGGCCCGGCAGCAGGCTCAGGCTGTGTTTGCCGAGCATCTTTTCCAGGCGCTCGGTGGACACGGCGGTCAGGCGACGGCCCGTCAGCTCGGCGAGGCGGTTGAGATCCAGCAACTGGCTCTGTGGAAACAGCACCATCAGCGCACCGACGGCGTCGTCCAGCAACACGGCCTGCACTTTGCGCGAGGCGTTGAGGCCGTGGTGGTCGAGCACTTCTTCGTAGGCGACGCCCAGCTTGTTGAGCAGCAGCCGAATAACAGACGGAGCGTGCGGGAGTTCGGGGGCGAGAGCAGCTTCGGTCATGGTCTGTATCCGTTTTTGAAACAATTGCTGGAGTATAACCAGCTTGATTGGAACGAGCTTTGAGAAACTGCGACGGTGCTCACACTTGGCCGTATTGCTGCCCGTGTCGCAGCCAGCGGTCGAGCAACGGACTGACATGGGTAGGCCAGCGTTCGAGCAAGGCCTGGGCGGCATCGCGCACGGCGGGCAACAGATCGGCGTCGCGCATGAGGTCGGCGACCTTGAATTGCAGCAGGCCGGTCTGGCGGGTGCCGAGCATTTCGCCGGGGCCGCGCAGTTCGAGGTCTTTTTCGGCGATGACGAAACCGTCGTTGGTCTCGCGCATGATGCCCAGGCGCTGGCGGCCGATCTGCGACAGCGGCGGATGGTAGAGCAGCACGCAGTGGCTGACCGCGCTACCCCGACCGACGCGGCCACGCAACTGGTGCAGTTGCGCGAGGCCGAGGCGCTCGGGGTTTTCGATGATCATCAGGCTGGCGTTGGGTACGTCGACGCCGACTTCAATCACGGTGGTGGCAACCAGCAGTTGCAGGTTGCCGGCCTTGAATTCAGCCATGACGGCGGCTTTCTCGGCGGGTTTCATGCGGCCGTGGATCAGCCCGACCTTTAGCTCGCCGAGGGCGGCGGTGAGGTCTTCGAAGGTGGTTTCGGCGGCCTGGCAGGTCAGCTCTTCGGACTCTTCGATCAGCGTGCACACCCAATAGGCCTGACGACCCTCGGCGCAGGCACTGCGCACCCGTTCGATGACTTCGACGCGGCGGGTGTCGGTGACCAGCACGGTGTTGACCGGGGTTCGACCCGGCGGCAGTTCGTCGAGGATCGAGGTGTCGAGGTCGGCGTAGGCGCTCATCGCCAGCGTCCGTGGAATCGGCGTGGCGGTCATGATCAATTGATGCGGGCACATGCGCCCGCCGACGCCTTTCTGCCGCAGTGCCAGACGCTGTTGCACGCCGAAGCGGTGTTGTTCGTCGATGATCACCAGCGCGAGGTTCTTGAACTGCACTTCATCCTGGAACAGCGCGTGAGTGCCGACCACCATCGGCGTGCCGCTGGCGATCTGTTCCAGCGCGGCTACGCGGTTCTTGCCCTTGAGCTTGCCGGCCAGCCATGCCACCTCGATGCCCAGCGGTTCGAGCCAGCGTTTGAAGGTGATGAAATGCTGCTCGGCGAGGATCTCGGTCGGCGCCATCAGTGCGACCTGATAACCCGCCTCCAGCGCTTGCAGCGCGGCAAGGGCGGCGACCACGGTTTTGCCCGCGCCGACGTCGCCCTGAATCAGCCGCAGCATCGGTTCGTGCTGGCTGAGGTCGTAGGCGATTTCGTTGCCGACCCGCTGCTGAGCGCCGGTCGGGTTGAAGCCGAGGTTGGCCAGGTATTTCGCCGGCAGCTTGGTGGCTTTCGGCATCGCCGGTGCGCGCAGGGAACGCATGCTTTCGCGCAGGCGCTGCTGCGATAGCTGGTGAGTCAGCAGTTCTTCGAAGGCCAGACGATGCTGGGCCCAGTGATGACCGAGGGCGAGTTCGTCGACGTCGGCATCGGCGGGTGGGTTGTGCAGGTAGCGGATCGCGTCGGCCAGCGGCGCCAGTTGATAGTCGCGGGCCAGTTCGGTCGGCAGCCAGTCGGGCAGGGTGGCCGGCTTGAGCAGGGTCAGGGTCTGCATGCACAACTGGCGCAGGCGCGCCTGGGTCAGGCCTTCGGTCAGCGGGTAGACCGGAGTCAGGGTTTCATCCACTGGCGGCGGCTCGTCGCCGTTGATGGCGCGGTATTCCGGGTGGTAGATCTCTAGCCCCGAGGCGCCGGGCCGGGCTTCGCCGTAGCAGCGAATCCGCGTGCCACGCTTGAGGCCTTCTTTCTGCGCGTTGCTGAAGTGGTAGAAGCGCAGGCTCAGTCCGCCGGTGCCGTCCTGCAAGCGCACGACGAGGCTGCGACGCCTGCCCATGACCACATCGGCGCCGCTGACGGTGCCTTCGACCACGGCGTCCTGCCCCGGCCGCAACGCGCCGATCGGCACCACGCGGGTGCGATCCTGATAACGCAGCGGCAGGTGGAACAGCACGTCCTGGAGGTTTTCCAGGCCGACCTTGGCCAGTTTCTCGGCCATGGCTTCACCGACACCCTTGAGTGCGGTGACCGAGACCTGCGACAGCTCCGTCATGACGCTGGCTTAACCGGCCGTAACCGGCGCGGCGGGTTTGGCAACCGAGCACAGGCGAATGGAGTCGGCGAGGATCTCGATGGCTTTAGGCCGCGGGAAGCTCGCGCGCCAGGCGATGGCCACGGTGCGGAACGGCACCGGTGCCGACAGCGGACGCACTTCGATCACGCCCGGAGCGTAGTGATGGCTGTCCACCGCCGACAGCGGCAGGATCGAGATGCCCAGGCCGGACGCGACCATGTGGCGAATGGTTTCCAGCGAGCTGGATTCGACCGTGGTGTGCTTGGCGCCGTCGTTGCCCTTGGTCAGGGTCGGGCAGGCTTCCAGCACCTGATCGCGGAAGCAGTGACCTTCGCCGAGCAGCAGCAGGCTCTTGTCGTTGAGCAGCGCGGCGTCGATGGATTCTTTCTGGGTCCACGGGTGCTGGGCCGGCATCAGGACGTAGAACGGCTCGTCGTAGAGCGGCAGGGTCAGCACGTCGGCTTCGTTGAACGGCAGGGCGATGATGATCGCGTCCAGCTCGCCGTTGCGCAGTTTGTCGCGCAGCACGTGGGTGAAGTTTTCTTCGATGTACAACGGCATCTGCGGGGCGACCCGGTGCAGTTGCGGAATCAGGTGCGGGAACAGGTACGGGCCGACGGTGTAGATCGCGCCGACTTTCAGCGGGGCTGTCAGCTGGTTCTTGCCGGCCTGGGCCAGTTCGCGGATGCCCTGGGCCTGCTCCAGCACTTTCTGCGCCTGGGCGACGATGCCTTCGCCGACCGGAGTCAGGCGCACGGCGCTTTTGCTGCGCTCGAAAATCAGCACACCGAGTTCGTCTTCAAGCTTTTTCACGCCCACCGACAGGGTCGGCTGGCTGACGTGGCAACGCTCGGCCGCGTGGCCGAAATGCTGCTCTTGGGCGAGGGTGACGATGTAGCGTAATTCTGTGAGAGTCATAGCAAGCGTCCATGAAGATGCGGGCCAAGCATACCGGCTGCAATCGATAGACGCACGTTATCAGACTGAGTGATGAATGCGACACCGGGCAATGCCGGTTTGCCGTTGGCAGATATGAGAAAGGCACCTTTCGGTGCCTTTCTGGCGGGATCGAGCCGTGTTCTGCCGGTGCAGATCAGCGGCGACGTTCCAGCGAGTAAACAAACGGCGCAACAATTTCGATCGAGCCATTGGTCAACATGTCGGCCGGTGGCTTGGGCAGCGGTTGGGCGCGGCGGATCATGTCCAGGGTGGCCCGGTCCAGATCGGCGTTGCCGGAGCGGCCCACCAGTTCGAACGACAATACGTTGCCTTCGCCATCGACCACGAAACGCAATCGGTTCAAGCCTTCCTTGCCCCGTGCCTGTGCGCTTGCCGGGTACTTCTTGTACTTCTGCAAATGCGCGAGCAGGGTGCCTTGCCAACTGGCCTTGGCCGCCAGTTGTGCTGGCGACGGGCCCGGCGCCGGCTGGGCGGATTTCTCCGTCGGCGCCTGGGTCTGCTGAGGTTCCGCCGGTTTTTCCTCGGAAGGTTTTTCCTTCACAGGCTCCGGTTTCTTCTCAACCGGTTTGGGCGGTTGCGGCTTTGGCTTGGGTTTTGGCTTCGGCTTGGGTACGGCAATCTCTGCCTTGGGGGCTTCGGCCAGTTTCGGGATCGGCAGTTCTTCGACCGGAGCCGGTGGCTGCGGTGGCGTGACGACTTTCGGCGGTGCAGGCGGTGGCGGGGCCGGAACCGGTGCCAGCTCGACCATCATTGCCTGCGGCGGCAATTCGATGGGTGGGCGGGCGGTCCAGTTCAGCGCCAGCGCGATGGCCAGCGCATGAACGCCCAGCACCACGGCCAGGCTACCGCTGTAACGCGTCAGCTTATGGCGCGTCGTGATCATTTCTTGACTGCGCTCTCGAGGCCGACCAGACCAACCTTCAGGTAACCGGCGCTGCGCAGCTTGTCCATCACGCTCATCAGGTCGCCGTAATCCACGCCTTTGTCGGCCTGGAAGAAGATGGTGGTGTCTTTCTTGCCATGTGTCCTGGCGTCGAGCACGGTGCCGAGGGTTTCGGCTTTGACTTCGTCGTCACCGATGTACAGGCGCTGGTCAGCCTTCACGCTGAGGAACACCGGTTTCTCTGGCCGCGGTGCCGGTTTGGCGGTTGAGGCGGGCAGGGCGACCTTGATGTCCACGGTGGCCAGCGGAGCCGCCACCATGAAGATGATCAACAGCACCAGCATCACGTCGATGAACGGCGTGACGTTGATTTCGTGGTTCTCGGCCAGATCGTCGTCTGCGCCTTCTTTCAAATGCAGGCCCATGGCCGATTACCCCACTTTGACCATGTGCGGCTGCGAGCTGCTGCGCTCAGGCTGGTGGTCGAGGTCGCGGCTGACCAGCAACAGGACTTCTGCCGAGGCATCGGACACCTGAGCCTTGTAACCGGCGATGGAGCGGGCGAACACGTTGTAGATGACCACGGCAGGAATCGCTGCGACCAGACCCAGTGCGGTGGCCAGCAGCGCTTCAGCGATGCCCGGGGCCACGACGGCGAGGTTGGTGGTCTGGGTTTTGGCGATGCCGATGAAGCTGTTCATGATGCCCCACACGGTGCCGAACAGACCGACGAACGGTGCGGTGGAGCCGATGGTGGCGAGAACGCCTGTGCCGCTGCTCATGTTGCGGCCACAGGCGGCTACCAGACGCTCGAGGCGGAAGCTGACGCGTTCCTTGATGCCTTCTTTCTCGCGGGAGTTGACCGACAGGCGCATCTCTTCGAGGGCGTCGTGCACCAGCAGGTTGGCGAGGGTGCCTTCCTTCGCCGCAGTGGCGCTGGCTTCTTTAAGGGTGGTGGCTTTTTTCAGGGCGGCGATTTCGCCACGCAGACGACGCTTGGCGCCCATCAGCTCGAAGCCTTTGGCAATCCAGATGGTCCAGGTGATGATCGAAGCGATGGCCAGGCCGATCATCACCATCTTCACGATGATGTCGGCGTTCTGGTACATGCCCCATGGCGACAGGTCGTGGGCCATGCCCAGGGTGTTGTCGGCTTCGAGGACTTCAGGCGCGTCTTCGGCGCTGGCGTCCACGGCCTGAACCGGGTCGGTCGCGGCCGGCGCGGCGGCAGGGGCAGCCGGTGCAGTCTGCTCGTGGGCGGCTGGAGTGGCCGGCGCCTGAGCGTCAGCGAAAGCGGCGGTTGGCGCCAGCATCAGGCTCAGCAGCAGGGCAGCCACCGCGCTCCAGGCGCGAGGTCGGTTGGTTGGCGAAGCGGGGGTTTGAATGCGTGTCATGCTGGCCGGACCTGAGGTAGAAAAACGGTGATGCTCTTCCAGGCCTCGTGAGGCCGAGAACAAAAGTGAGGTGCATTATTGCAAGTAATTCTTGTTAACAGAAGTAATAGAGTTGCTTTTTTTCCTTTATTGTTAGCCGCTCGTCCCCTGCCAGGGCTAGTCTGTCGCTTTCCGATGGGAGATTTTTGATGTCCGCGCCCTCTGTTTTGATCGCCGGTTGCGGTGATGTCGGCAGCCGTCTGGCCACGCAATTGCTGACTGCCGGCTTTCAGGTGTATGGCCTGCGCCGGGATGTTTCACGTTTGCCGGAAGGCGTTATCGGTGTAGCCGGTGACTTGTTCAATGAAGATTGCCCCGAGACCTGGCCGGTCGGTGCCGTGGATTACCTGGTGTATTGCGCGGCGGCGACCGAGCACGACGAGGCCGGTTATCGCGCAGCTTATGTGCAGGGTCTGCAGCATGTCCTGGGCTGGCTGGACGATTACGGGCAAGTGCCGGATCGGCTGCTGTTCGTTTCCAGCAGCAGTGTCTACGGGCAGCAGGACGGGGAATGGGTAGATGAAAAATCCGAGACCGTTGCCGCTGGTTATTCCGGTCGGGTGATGCTGGAGGCCGAGCAGGTTGCGCTCAACAGCGGCATTCCCGCGAGCATCGTGCGTCTGACCGGCATCTACGGCCCGGGCCGTGAATGGCTGCTGACCCAGGTGCGTCGTGGGTATCGCGTGGCGGTCGATCCGCCGCTGTATGGCAATCGCATCCATGCCGATGACGCGGCGGGCCTGATGGCGTTTCTGCTGGAGGCGAATCGCAAGGGTGTGGCGCTGGATGACGTCTACATCGGCGTGGACGATGCGCCGGCACCGCTGGCCGAAGTGGTGGCGTGGCTGCGCGAGTATCTGGGTGTCACCGAATGGTCGGAAGACGAGAGCGTGCGTCGAACCGGCAGCAAGCGTTGCAGCAATGCCCGGGCGAAGGCGTTGGGTTGGGTGCCGAAGTATCCGAGTTATCGCGAGGGGTATGCCGCGATTCTTGAAGGTCGCTGCTGACTTTCAGGCATCACAAAGTCAATGTGGGAGCGAGCCTGCTCGCGATGAGGTCATAACATTCAACATTGATGTTGATTGTCAGACTGCTATCGCGAGCAGGCTCGCTCCCACATGAGATCTCTGAAGCTTCAGAGCCGGGTTACTGCTTCTCGAGCAACCACTTGCGTTCGCCCGGACTGAACTGCGGTTGTTCGTCCGCCAGCGCCGTGTTCACGGCCTGCAAAATTTCCAGCTCCTTGCCCTTGCGAACAAAGATCCAGTTGTTGCCCTGGCCGTTCTGCTGCAGCCACATGCTGTCGTTGCCGCTGCTCATCGATGCGCAGTCGCCCGCCAGGCACAGAGCATAGCGGTCGGCGCCCGGCAGGCCGGAGACTTGTCCGTCAGCCTGGAATTGCACGGTGGCGCCTTCGCCCTGGCCGCTGGCGATGGTCCAGTTGCCGCCCAGGTAGGCCGAGTACAGCGCACGTTCGAAGCTGGCGCCGATCGGTGCGCCTTCCGGCACCGGAATCTGCGCGCGATCGAAGAGCTGCTGAGGTTCGTTTTCGCTGGCAGCCTGATGCAACTGGCCGCCGTCGCGTTTCAGCTCGCTGCCGGAGCTGCCGTAGAAGTCGACTTTCCAGGCGCCGGACTGTTCGCCCTGCAGCCGTCCTTCGACGTTCTCGAAACCGTTGGTATAGCGGGCCTGTCCGGCCTTGGTGTTGATGTCCCATTCCAGGTTCGGGCCATAGGCCTGAAGCGCTTCACGCAGGGGGCCGCCCTTGGCGGCGGCATCGATGGCGACCTGATTGATCCAGGTGCCGCTGATGTCACGGTCGGCAGGGTTGCTGGCGCAACCGCCGAGGAAAATGGCGAGCAGCGAGAGAGCAAGCGCTTTGCGCATGGTGGAATCCTTTCAAAACCTTTTCTTTACCGCAGAGCAGTCGGCGCGACCTGAAGGGCCGCGCCGTGCGCATTACTCGATGACCAGAATGGCATCCATTTCAACCTGCGAACCCTTTGGCAGGGCAGCAACGCCGATGGCGGCGCGGGCCGGGTATGGCTGGTCGAAGTACTTGCCCATGATCTCGTTGACCTTGGCGAAGTGGCTCAGGTCGGTGAGGAAGATGTTCAGCTTGACGATGTCCTTGAACGAACCGCCGGCGGCTTCGGCCACGGCTTTCAGGTTCTCGAAGACCTGGACGGTCTGGGCTTCGAAGCCTTCGACCAGTTCCATGGTTTTCGGGTCCAGCGGGATCTGGCCCGACATGTAGACAGTGTTGCCAGCCTTGATCGCCTGGGAGTAAGTGCCGATGGCGGCCGGGGCCTTGTCGCTGGTGATAACGGTCTTGGTCATGTATGACTCCTTGTAATGGTGGGCTCAGGCACGCATGCGGGTGATGCGGATCACCCCGGTCAGTGCGCGCAGTTTCTTGATCACGCGGGCCAGGTGCACACGGTCGTGGACGCTGACCACCAACTGGACGACGCTGATGCGGCCATCGCGCTCGTCCATGCTGATTTTCTCGATATTGCCGTCGGCCGCGTTGACACTGCTGGCCAGCAGGGCGATCAGGCCGCGCTGGTGCTCCAGCTCGACACGCAGTTCGACGTTGAATTCGCCGGTGACATCCTTGGCCCACGAAAGCTGGATGCATTTTTCCGGGTTGTGGCGGATTTCGCTGATGTTGCGGCAGTTGTCCAGGTGCACGACCATGCCTTTGCCCGCCGACAGGTGACCGACAATCGGGTCGCCCGGGATCGGCGTACAGCACTTGGCGTAGCTGAGCACGAGACCTTCGGTGCCGCGAATCGCCAGCGGCCCTTCCGGGCTTGGCAATTGTTCGCCTTCGCCGAGCAGGCGGCGTGCGACGACGTAGGCCATGCGGTTGCCCAGGCCGATGTCTTCCAGCAAATCTTCGATCAGTTCGAGACGGTACTCGGTGAGCATCGCCTTCACGCGTTCGGCCGGAATCTGTTCCAGCGCGCTGTCGAAACCGTTGAGCACCTTGTTCAGCAGGCGCTCGCCGAGGCTGATGGATTCGGAGCGGCGTTGCAGTTTCAGCGCATGGCGGATGTGGGTCCGCGCCTTGCCGGTGACCACGAAGTTGAGCCACGCCGGGTTCGGCCGTGCGCCGGGGGCGCTGACGATCTCGACCGTGGAGCCGCTTTGCAGCGGTTCGGACAGCGGCGCGAGACGACGGTTGATCCGGCAGGCGATGCAGCTGTTGCCGACGTCGGTGTGCACCGCGTAGGCAAAGTCGACCGCCGTGGAGCCTTTCGGCAGCTCCATGATCCGGCCTTTGGGCGTGAACACGTAGACCTCGTCCGGGAACAGGTCGATTTTCACGCTCTCGATGAATTCCAGCGAGTTGCCGGCACGTTGCTGCATTTCCAGCACGCCCTTGACCCACTGACGGGCGCGGGCGTGAGTGCCTTTCGGCTGCTCGTCGCCGCTGGATTTGTACAGCCAATGGGCGGCGATGCCGTTGTTGGCCATCTCTTCCATTTCACGGGTGCGGATCTGGATCTCGATCGGTACACCGTGCATGCCGAACAGCGTGGTGTGCAGCGACTGATAGCCGTTGGCCTTGGGGATCGCGATGTAATCCTTGAAGCGCCCCGGCAACGGTTTGTACAAATTATGTACAGCGCCCAGCACGCGGTAGCAGGTATCGACCTTGTCGACGATGATCCGGAACGCGTAGACGTCCATGATCTCGTTGAAGGCCCGACGCTTGCCGCGCATTTTCTTGTAGATGCCGTAGAGGTGTTTCTGGCGACCGCTGACTTCGCCCTGGATGCCGTCGATGGCGAGGCAATGGCCAAGGGATTCTTCGATCTTGTTGACGATTTCCTTGCGGTTGCCCCGGGCGCGCTTGACGGCCTGGTAGATCCGCGCGGAGCGCATCGGGTGCATGGCCTTGAAGCCGAGGTCTTCGAACTCGATGCGGATTGCGTGCATGCCCAGGCGGTTGGCGATGGGTGCGTAGATCTCGAGGGTTTCCTTGGCGATGCGCCGGCGTTTTTCGCCGGACAGCACTTCCAGCGTGCGCATGTTGTGCAGGCGGTCGGCGAGCTTGACCAGGATCACGCGAATGTCGCGTGCCATGGCCATGGCCATTTTCTGGAAGTTTTCAGCCTGGGCTTCGGCCTTGGTCTCGAAGTTCATCTGGGTCAGTTTGCTGACCCCGTCGACCAGTTCGGCCACGGTCTCACCGAACTGCGCTTGCAGCGCCTCTTTGGCGATACCGGTGTCTTCGATCACGTCATGCAGCATCGCAGCCATCAGGCTCTGATGGTCCATGTGCATGTCGGCAAGAATGTTTGCCACGGCAAGGGGATGCGTGACATACGCCTCGCCACTGCGGCGGCGTTGGCCGTCGTGGGCTTGCTCGGCGTAGAAATACGCTCGGCGGACCAGGTTGACCTGGTCGTTGCCGAGGTAGGTCGATAAGCGATCGGCGAGGGCGTCTATGCTCGGCATGATAACTCCTGCCGTAGGCTGTGATCCCGCGCCGTGCTACGTCGACCAGGCATAGGCTTAGACGGCCTCGTTGGACTCGTCCTCGAACGCAGCGAAGACCGGGTCTTCGTGGACGATTTCCTGCTCGGCGATGAACTCGTAGGTAATCATGCCTTCAGCGATTTCACGCAGCGCAACTACGGTTGGTTTGTCGTTTTCCCACTGAACCAGGGGCTCTTTGCCGCCGGTGGCCAGTTGACGGGCACGCTTGGTAGAGAGCATGACCAGCTCAAAGCGGTTTTCCACGTGTTCTAGGCAGTCTTCAACGGTTACGCGGGCCATGGTATTCCTCGGAGCGAATGCAATATGCGCGCTGCCCGGTTGGGCGAGCGGACTCAACAGTTTAAAAAATCACCAGCGATTAGGGAAGCGCTGATTTTTTGACCAGGCTCTTCAACGCGCTGCAAGCACCAATGTAAAGCCCTTGCAGCGGTTTTGGGAAGTGCTGTTTCAGCCCAGCAATTCAGCCAGCAATTTGCCGAAACGTACCTGTTGGCGTTTCTGTTGCAGCTGATTGGCGCGGAAAATCGCTTTCAGATCGTCCAGCGCGTGGGCGAAATCGTCGTTGATGATCAGGTAGTCGTACTCGACGTAGTGGCTCATCTCGCTGACGGCTTCGCGCATCCGGCCGGCAATGATTTCGTCGCTGTCCTGGCCACGGTTGGTCAGGCGCTGGTGCAGGGCCTGCAGCGATGGCGGCAGGATGAAGATCGAACGGGCCTGCGGCATCAGCTTGCGCACCTGCTCGGCGCCTTGCCAGTCGATTTCCAGAATCAGGTCGTGACCTTCGTCCAGGGTCTGCTGCAGGCGGCTTTGCGAGGTGCCGTAGAAGTTGCCGAAGACTTCGGCGCGTTCGAGGAAGTCGCCGTGCTCGCCCATCTTCACGAACTCTTCGCGGCTCACGAAGTGATAGTTCACGCCATCCACTTCGCCCGGGCGCATGGCGCGGGTGGTGTGGGAAATCGAGACGCGGATCTCCGGGTTGGCGTCGGTCAGGGCCTTGACCAGACTGCTCTTGCCCGCGCCCGAAGGGGCGGAAATGATGTACAGGGTGCCGGTGCTGTGGGTCATGTCTGTTGCCTTACTCAATATTCTGCACTTGTTCGCGCATCTGCTCGATCAACACCTTCAGGTTGACCGCCGCCTGGGTGCTGCGCGGGTCGAAGGCCTTGGAGCCCAGTGTGTTGGCTTCGCGGTTGAGCTCCTGCATCAGGAAGTCCAGGCGCCGGCCGGCGGCACCGCCGGATTTCAGCACCCGGCGAACTTCGATGATGTGGGTGCTCAGGCGATCCAGTTCTTCGGCCACGTCGCTCTTTTGCGCGAGCATGACCATTTCCTGTTCCAGGCGCTGCGGGTCCATCTCGGCCTTCATGTCGGCGAAGCGGTCGAGGACTTTCTGGCGCTGGGTGGCGAGCATCTGCGGAACCAGTTCGCGCAGGGTCACCACGTCTTCCTCGATGGAGGTCAGGCGATCGTTGATCAGGCGTGCCAGCTCCGCGCCTTCGCGCTCGCGGCCGGCCTTGAGGTCTTTCAGGCCTTGATTGAACAGGGCCAGCGCTTCGGCGTTCAAGGCCTGCGGGTCAGTGGCGTCGGCGACCAGTACCCCCGGCCAGGCCAGCACCTCCAGCGGATTCAGCGCCGCCGGGTTCTTGATCAGGCCGGCGACGGTCTCGGCAGCGGCGACCAGTTGTGCAGCGCGCTCGCGATCCACTTGCAATGGCTTGCCGGTGCTTTCCTCGGTAAAGCGCAGGGTGCATTCCAGTTTGCCACGCGACAGGCCCTGGCGCAGGGCTTCGCGGACGGCGCCTTCAAGGTCGCGAAACGATTCCGGCAGGCGCAGGTGGGGTTCCAGGTAGCGGCTGTTGACCGAGCGCAGCTCCCAGCTCAGGGTGCCCTGAACGCCGGCTTTTTCGACGCGGGCGAAGGCGGTCATGCTGTGCACCATGGGGTGACCTCGCGATACAGATCGGCGCGAATTGAAGCTTCGCAGCTCGATATCAATGAATTTAAGCCGACTGGCAGCAAAGGCGCAGGATTGTAGCGCAGTGCGGCAGATGCGCCCAAACACACGGTGTGACAAAGGGCTGCAGGCCGTCGGCGAAGCGCGTTTCAGGGCCCTTGAACGACGGCCGGAATTTTTAAGCAGTGCCCAGGCACGGTGCGCAGCTCTATAATGCTCCGCAGTTTTCCGTCCCCAGTACAGGTATCTCCTATGAAACGTCCAAGTGGTCGCGCTGCCGATCAGCTCCGCTCGATCCGCATTACCCGCAACTACACCAAGCACGCCGAAGGGTCGGTACTGGTCGAATTCGGTGATACCAAAGTCATCTGCACCGTCAGCGTCGAAAACGGCGTGCCGCGTTTCCTCAAGGGGCAGGGCCAGGGCTGGCTGACCGCCGAATACGGCATGCTGCCGCGCGCCACCGGCGAGCGTAACCAGCGTGAAGCGAGCCGTGGCAAGCAGGGCGGCCGCACCCTGGAAATCCAGCGCCTGATCGGCCGCTCCCTGCGCGCCGCGCTGGACATGTCCAAGCTGGGCGACGTCACCCTGTACGTCGACTGCGACGTGATCCAGGCCGACGGTGGTACCCGCACCGCGTCGATCACCGGCGCCATGGTTGCGCTGGTCGATGCCCTGAAAGTGATCAAGAAGCGTGGCGGCCTGAAAGGCGGCGACCCGCTCAAGCAAATGATCGGTGCCGTTTCCGTGGGCATGTACCAGGGCGAACCGGTGCTGGATCTGGACTATCTTGAAGACTCCGCCGCAGAGACTGACCTGAACGTGGTTATGACCAGCACCGGCGGCTTCATCGAAGTGCAGGGCACCGCCGAAGGCGCGCCGTTCCAGCCTGAAGAGCTGACCGCGATGCTGGAACTGGCCAAGAAAGGCATGAACGAGATCTTCGAACTGCAAACGGCTGCACTGGCCGACTGAGCAGGTTCGTAACTGCAAGGAGGACGCGATGAGTGATGAGCAAGAATTGCTGCCCAAGCCGAGCCAGGAGGTTCGCCAATGGGCGATGTTTTGTCACTTGTCCGCCTTGCTGGGGATCTGGATTCCGTTCGGTACACTGATCGGGCCGTTGGTTCTGTGGCAGATGAAGCGCGAGACGGATCCTTTTATCGATGCCCAGGGCAAGGAAGCGCTGAATTTTCAGATCACCGTGGCGATTGCTTCGATGATCTGCTTCGTGCTGATGCTGTTGCTTATCGGGTTCGTGCTGTTTGGCCTGCTGGCCATTGCGGCGCTGGTGTTGACGATTATCGGCGGGGTGAAAGCCAACGAAGGCTTCCCCTACCGCTATCCGTTCACCTGGCGGCTGATCAAATAACGAACGTTCGCCCACAAAAAAGCCGACAGCGATGTCGGCTTTTTTGCATCCACGAATCGACGCTTAGATGGTCAGCGTCCAGTCGTAGTCCACGATCAGCGGTGCGTGCTGCGAGAACCGAGGCTGACGCGGCAGGCGTGCGCTGCGCACGAAGCGCCGCAGGCCCGGGGTCAGGATCTGGTAGTCGAAGCGCCAGCCCAGATTCAGCATCTCGGCCTGTTCGTTGTCCGGCCACCAGCTGTACTGGTCGCCTTCGCGGCTGACTTCACGCAGGGCATCTACGTAGCCCATGTTGCCGACAATCTCGTCCATCCAGGCGCGTTCCGGCGCCAGGAAGCCCGGGGATTGCTGGCTGTCGCGCCAGTTCTTGATGTCGAGCTTCTGCTGCGCGACGTACAGCGAGCCACAATAAATGTACTCGCGACGTTTGCGCCGCTGTTTGTCCAGGTACTTGCCGAAGTCGTCCATGAGCTTGAACTTCTGGTTCAAGTCCTCATCGCCGTTCATCCCCGAAGGAAGCAGCAAGGTGGCAATACTGACTTTGTCGAAATCTGCTTGCAGGTAGCGCCCGTAGCGGTCGGCCGTCTCGAAACCGAGACCGCTGATGACAGCCTTCGGTTGCAACCGCGAATACAAAGCCACGCCGCCTTGGGCAGGGACTTCAGCATCGCAGGCATAAAGGAAGTAGCCGTCCAGTTGGAAGGCTGGGTCATCCAGTTCAAAGGCGGAGGCACGGGTGTCCTGCAGGCAGATGACGTCGGCATTCTGTGCCTGCAGCCAACTGAGCAAACCGCGCTCGACTGCAGTCTGAATACCATTGACGTTCACACTGATGATCCGCATAAATGGCCCCAAAAATCGCGTGCGTGTATGATACACGGCGTCAAGCTAATTAGCTAAATCCGTGGTATTTGGGGTTTTTTTCATGCAAGCGTATCAGCGCGATTTCATTCGTTTTGCCATCGATCGCGGCGTTTTGCGCTTCGGTGAGTTCACCCTGAAGTCCGGACGTACCAGTCCTTACTTCTTCAACGCCGGCCTGTTCAACTCGGGTTCGGCCCTGGCGCAGCTCGGTCGTTTCTATGCCGCAGCCATCGCCGAGAGCGGAATTCCGTTCGACGTGCTGTTCGGCCCGGCCTACAAAGGCATCCCGCTGGCGGCAACCACCGCCGTGGCACTGGCCGAGCACCACAACCGTGACCTGCCATGGTGCTTCAATCGCAAGGAAGCCAAGGCCCACGGCGAAGGCGGCAGCCTGGTTGGCGCACCGCTGACCGGTGAAGTGCTGATCATCGACGACGTGATCACCGCCGGCACCGCGATCCGTGAAGTGATGCAGATCATCGCTTCCCAGGACGGCGCCAAGGCCGCCGGCGTGCTGATTGCCTTGAACCGTCAGGAGCGTGGCAATGGCGAGCTGTCTGCAATCCAGGAAGTCGAGCGTGATTTCGGCATCCCGGTCATCAGCATCGTGTCGCTGAACCAGGTTTTGGAATTCCTGGCTGACGATCCGCAGCTCAAGCAGCACCTGCCAGCCGTTGAAGCCTATCGCGCCCAGTTCGGCGTCTGATCGCTTCTTCAGGCAAAAAAAGACCCCGCTCAGTCAGGCTGAGCGGGGTCTTTTTATTTGTGCGATCGCTTACGGACGCTTGCGATTGCTGATCAGCGTACCCACACCGGTGTCGGTGAAGATTTCCAGCAGGATCGCGTTCGGTACACGACCGTCGATGATCAGCGAGCTGCCCACGCCGCCCTGAACCGCTTCCAGTGCACAGCGGATCTTCGGCAGCATGCCGCCGTAGATGGTCCCGTCGGCGATCAGGTCGTCGACCTGCTGGGTGCTCAGGCCAGTCAACACGGTGCCCGACTTGTCCATCAGGCCGGCGATGTTGGTCAGCAGCATCAGCTTCTCGGCTTTCAGTGCTTCGGCAACCTTGCCGGCCACCAGGTCGGCGTTGATGTTGTACGACTCGCCGTTTTCACCCACACCGATCGGCGCGATCACCGGGATGAAGTTGCCTTTGACCAGCAGGTTCAGCAGTTCGGTGTTGATCCCGACCACTTCGCCCACCTGACCGATGTCGATGATTTCCGGTTGGGTCATCTCCGGAGTCTGGCGGGTGACGGTGAGCTTCTTCGCACGAATCAGCCCGGCGTCTTTGCCGGTCAGGCCGATGGCGCTGCCGCCGTGGCGGTTGATCAGGTTGACGATGCTTTTGTTGACCTGGCCGCCAAGGACCATTTCCACCACGTCCATGGTCGCCGCGTCGGTGACACGCATGCCGTCGACAAAGTGGCTTTCGATCGACAGGCGCTTGAGCAGATCGCCGATCTGCGGGCCGCCGCCGTGAACCACGACCGGGTTGATGCCGACGGCTTTCATCAAGACGATGTCGCGGGCGAAGCCGGTTTTCAGCTCCTCGCTTTCCATCGCGTTGCCGCCGTATTTGATCACCAGGGTCTTGCCGACATAACGTCGGATGTAAGGCAACGCTTCGGACAGGACCTTGGCGGTTTGGGCGGCGGCTTCGCGTTCGAGGGTCATTCAGGGCTCCGGGTGAATCAGAACGGTAGTTGGAGATCAGGTGCAACGCGTTTCAACTGGGCATGGAACACAGCCTTGATGCGCTGCAATTCAGCCTCGTCATCGGCCTCGAAGCGCAGCACCAGCACCGGTGTGGTGTTGGACGCGCGCACCAGGCCCCAGCCTTTGGCGTAATCGACCCGCACGCCGTCAATGGTGGTCAGGTCGGCGCCTGGGCCCCACTGTGCATCGTGCAGTGCATCAATGATGCTGAATTTGCTCTCTTCGGTCACATGGATATTGATTTCCGGCGTGGAAATATCGTTCGGGAAGGTCGCGAACAGCGTTTCCGCGTCGGATTTTTCCTTGCTAAGGATCTCCAGCAGCCGTGCGGCGCTGTAAATACCGTCGTCGAAACCGAACCAGCGTTCCTTGAAGAAGATGTGCCCGCTCATTTCACCGGCCAACAACGCGCCGGACTGTTTCATTTTCTTTTTGATCAACGAGTGACCGGTCTTCCACATTAGCGACTGGCCGCCGTATTCCTTGATCAGCGGAATCAGGCGACGGGTGCATTTGACGTCGAAGATGATTTCCGCGCCCGGGTTGCGGGCCAGCACGTCGCGGGCAAACAGCATCAGCAGACGGTCCGGGAACACGATGGTGCCGGTGTTGGTCACCACGCCGACACGGTCGCCGTCGCCGTCGAAGGCCAGGCCGATGTCAGCCTTGGTTTCCTTGACCTTGGCGATCAGGTCGACGAGGTTTTCAGGCTTGCCCGGGTCCGGGTGGTGGTTCGGGAAGTTGCCGTCGACTTCGCAGAACAGCGGGATGACTTCGCAGTTCAGCGCTTCGATCAGTTGCGGGGCGATCACGCCGGCCGCGCCGTTGCCGCAATCGACCACGACTTTCAGGCGCCGGGCCAGTTTGATGTCCTGGACGATTTCGGTGGTGTAGCGGTCGAGGATCTCGACCTGGGTCACGCTGCCCTTGCCGCTACTCAGGTTGCCGGTCTTGAGGCGCTCGTGCAGGGCCAGGATCTGTTCGTTGGCGAGGGTGTCTCCGGCGATCACGATCTTGAAGCCGTTGTAGTTCGACGGGTTGTGGCTGCCGGTGAGCATCACGCCGGATTTACCGGCCAGCACGTTGGCGGCGTAGTACAGCGCCGGGGTCGGCACCAGGCCGACGTCGCTGACATGGCAGCCGCTTTCGGCGATACCGCGGATCAACTCGGCAACCAGTTCCGGGCCGGACAGGCGGCCGTCACGACCGACGGATACGTTCGGTTCACCCTGGGCCAGGCTCTGGGAGCCAATGGCGCGGCCGATCCAGTAGGCGGTTTCGGCATTGAGGAATTCCGGCACGGTGCCGCGAATGTCATAGGCGCGGAAGATGCTGTCGGGAAGCTTCGGGGCGACTTGGGCGGGGGTGCTCATCTGCGGAAATGCTCCATCTCGAAAGTGGCGGGACACACCGACGAATCATCTCGGCGGCAGGCTCAAACTGAAGGGTATGACGGCGGTTTTCACAGAGAGTTCGTGGTGTGAAAGGGCCATGACGCCTTGTCCGGCGTGGCTTTGGCCTGCCAAAGCCTTGATTTCCGGCGCTAAACCTTGCAGATGACATTTTGAATTTCGTGGCAAGCAACACGCACTCGCCACGACAGGTTTCCAGCCGATTACTTGGTGCCGGAGTGGCCGAAACCGCCAGCGCCACGCTCGGTTTCGACGAACTCTTCAACCATTTCGAAGTGCGCCTGCACCACTGGCACCAGCACCAGTTGCGCCAGACGTTCGCCGACCGGCATGGTGAATTCGGTCTGGCCACGGTTCCAGCAGGACACCATCAGCGGGCCCTGGTAGTCGGAGTCGATCAGGCCGACCAGATTGCCCAGCACGATGCCGTGCTTATGGCCCATGCCCGAGCGTGGCAGGATCAGCGCGGCGAGGTTCGGGTCGCCGATGTACACCGACAGCCCGGTAGGGATCAGCACGGTTTCGCCCGGCTTGATCACGATGTCCTCTTGCAGCATGGCGCGCAGGTCGAGGCCGGCGGAGCCCGGTGTGGCGTATTGTGGCAGCGGGAATTCGGTACCGATGCGAGGGTCGAGGATCTTGGCTTGCAAAGCGTGCATGTAAATTAAACCTGGTTCAGACGTTCGGCGATAAAAGTGACGAGCTGGCGAGCGATCTTGCTCTTGCTGGTCTGGGCGAAAACCGTGGCGTGCAGCCCACGGTCGATGACGCTGCAGGCGTTTTCTTCGCTGTTGAAACCAATGCTCGGGTTGGCGACGTCGTTGGCGACGATCAGATCGAGATTCTTGTCCTTCAGCTTGCGTGCAGCGTAGTCGAGCAGGTGTTCGGTCTCGGCGGCGAAGCCGACACTGAACGGACGGTCGGGACGGGTCGCGATGGTGGCCAGGATGTCCGGGTTGCGCACCATTTGCAGGACGAAGCCGTCGCCGCTCGTAGGGTCTTTCTTCAATTTTTGCGGGGCGACGACTTCAGGACGGTAGTCCGCGACCGCCGCCGAGGCGATGAAGATGTCGCAAGGGATCGCGGCTTCGCAGGCCGCGAGCATGTCGCGGGCGCTGACCACGTCGATACGCGTGACGCGATCCGGTGTCGGCAAATGCACCGGGCCACTGATCAGCGTGACGCGGGCGCCGGCTTCCACCGCCGCTTCCGCCAGGGCGAAGCCCATTTTGCCGGAGCTGTGGTTGGTGATGTAGCGCACCGGGTCGATGTTTTCCTGGGTCGGACCGGCGGTGATCACCACGTGCTTGCCGGTCAGCGCCTGACGCTGGAAACAGTCTGCCGCGAGCTGGGCCAGATCGGTGGCTTCCATCATGCGGCCCATGCCGACGTCGCCGCAGGCCTGGCTGCCGGAGGCCGGGCCGAAGGTCTTCAGGCCACGGCTTTCAAGGAGTTGCAGGTTGGCCTGGGTCGCCGGGTCACGCCACATGGCCTGGTTCATGGCCGGGGCGACAGCGACGATGGCGTCGGTGGCCAGCACCAATGTGGTCAGCAGATCGTTGGCGATGCCCTGGGCCAGGCGGGCCAGCAGGTCGGCGGTGGCCGGGGCGATCAGCACCAGATCGGCCCATTTGGCCAGTTCGATGTGGCCCATCGCCGCTTCGGCGGCCGGGTCGAGCAGATCCAGGTGAACCGGGTGGCCGGACAGGGCCTGCATGGTCAGCGGGGTGATGAATTCGCTGCCGCCACGGGTCATGACCACGCGCACTTCGGCGCCCTGATCGATCAGGCGGCGCACAAGGTCGGCGCTCTTGTAGGCAGCGATACCGCCGCCGACGCCCAGAACGATGCGTTTCCGATACAGCCGCTGCATAGGTCTGCCTTTCATTTCGTTGGTGACATGCGTGGCGAAACCCCCTCCCCAGGGTGAATTCGCCCGCAAAAAAGATGGGCTACGATATCACAGCGACCGCTACGGAACAGCGGCGCCCACAGACAAGGAATGTGTATGAGTATTCGCGATTGGCCGGCGGCGGAAAGGCCGCGGGAGAAGCTGTTGGAACAGGGCTCGGGAAGTCTTTCCGATGCCGAATTGCTGGCGATTTTTCTACGCACCGGCGTATCCGGTAAAAGCGCGGTGGATCTGGCGCGACACTTGTTGAATCAGTTCGGCAGCCTGCGGGCCTTGCTGGAGGCAGATCTCGGCGCGTTCAGCGAGCAATTGGGCCTGGGGCCGGCGAAGTTTGCCCAACTGCAGGCTGTGCTGGAGATGGGGCGGCGACATTTGGCCGAGCGCATGCGGCAGAAAACGGCGCTGGAGAATCCACAGGTGGTCCGCGATTACCTCAAGGCCATGTTGCGCCACGAGCCGCACGAGGTTTTCGGCTGCCTGTTTCTGGATTCCAAACATCAGGTGCTGACCTTTGAAACGCTGTTTCGGGGCTCGATCGACAACACGGCGGTGCATCCCCGGGAAGTGGTAAAGCGTTCTCTGGCCAACAACGCGGCAGCTGTGATCCTGTGTCATAACCATCCGTCGGGTAACACCGATCCCAGTCAGGCTGATCGATTATTGACCAAGCGATTGCAGAAGGCTTTGGAACTGATCGACGTTCGGGTGCTCGATCACTTCGTCGTTGGCGATGGGGAGCCATTGTCGATGGCGGAGTGTGGCTGGATGTAATCGAGATTCTGAAAGCGAGGTGAATCCCTGTGGGAGCGAGCCTGCTCGCGATAGCGCCAGACCAGTCACCGAATGCATCGACTGATACGACGCCATCGCGAGCAGGCTCGCTCCCACAGGGGGTTTGTGTTGTGGCGAGTTATTTGAGGGTGACCTTGGAGTAATCCTGCCGCCCGAACGGGCTCACCGAATAGCCCTGCACGTCTTTACGCGTCAGGGCGTAGGCGGTCGGATGCGCCAGCGGCAGCCAAAGCGCCTGCTGCTGAATCTGCGCCTGCGCCTGTTCATAGAGCTTTGTGCGCACGCCCTGCTCGCTGGTGGTCTTGCCGGCGCTGATCAGCTTGTCCAGATCGGCGTTGCAGTAGCGGGCGAAGTTGGTGCCGGACTTCACCGCCGCGCAGGAAAACTGCGGTGTGAGGAAGTTGTCCGGGTCGCCGTTGTCACCGGCCCAGCCCATGAACAGCAGGTCATGCTCGCCAGCCTTGGCACGACGAATCAGTTCGCCCCATTCGATCACGCGGATTTCCGCCTGTATGCCGATTTCCGCCAGATCCGATTGCAGCAGTTGTGCGCCGAGGCTCGGGTTCGGGTTGAGCAGGCTGCCGGACGGACGCGTCCAGATGGTGGTCTGGAAACCATCCTTCAGGCCGGCCTTGGCCAGCAAAGCCTTGGCTTTTGCCACGTCGTGCGGGTAAACCGGCAGGTTCTTCGCGTAGCTCCAGGTATTCGGCGGGTACGGGCCGTTGGCGGGTTCGGCAGTGTCTTCGAACACCGCTTTCAGGTAGTTGGCCTTGTCGAAGGCGAGGTTGATCGCCTGACGCACTTCCGGCTTGTCCAATGGCGGATGCTGGCTGTTGATGCCAACGAATGCGGTCATGAACGCGTCAGTTTTTTCGATTTTCAGCGTCGGTTCTTCTTTCGCGGCCTGTACGTCCAGTGGTTTTGGCGACAGGGCAATCTGGCACTCGTTACGCCGCAGCTTTTGCAGGCGCACGTTGGCGTCCGGGGTAATGGCGAAGATCAGCGGGTCAACTGCCGGTTTGCCGCCGAAGTAGTCCGGGTTGGCCTTGTAGCGGATCGACGCGTCTTTCTGGAACCGGGTGAACACGAACGGGCCGGTGCCGATCGGCTGGCTGTTGAGCTTGTCGGTCGCGTTGGCCTTCAGCAGTTTGTCGGCGTATTCGGCGGAATAGATCGAGGCGAAACCCATGCTCAGGGTTGCCAGGAATGTCGAGTCCGGATGATCAAGTGTGAAGCGTACGGTCAGCGGGTCCAGGGCGTCGATCTTCTTGATCAGGCTTGGCAACTGCATCGACTGGGCGTGCGGGAAGCCGCTCTGGGCAACCTTGTGCCACGGGTTGGCCGGGTCGAGCATGCGGTCGAAGCTGAATTTGACGTCTTCGGCGGTCAGCTCACGGGTCGGCTTGAAGTACTCGGTGCTGTGGAACTTCACCTGCGGGTGCAGTTTGAATATATAAGTCAGGCCGTCGGTGCTGACTTCCCAGCTGTCGGCCAGGCTCGGGACCACTTTGCCGGTCGCCGTATCGAAGTCCACCAGGCGGTTCATCAGCACATCGGCCGAGGCGTTGGTGGTGGTCAGGGAGTTGTACTGCACCACGTCGAACCCTTCGGGGCTGGCCTCGGTGCACACGCTCAGGGCGGCGGCATGGGCCAGGGGGCTCAGCAATAATGGGGCGAGCAGCAGGGGGAGGGCAGCGAGGCGCATGGTCGGCTTCCTTTACAGATCGAAGGCCCATCTGCAAGTGCAGTCTGGAAAAGGCCTACCCTAGTGGTCGCGATTGCAAATGACTATCCCCTTTTTGCATTTTCGGGGCTGTGCGGCTGAGGATTTGTCGGAAGTGGCGGCAGGAAAAGTCCCGAATGCGGGTATGATCGGTTTTCTTCGACGAATGGTAAAAATTGCCGCCAGCCTTTGCCCAAGCCGCTTGCGGGCAGAAAAAGCGGCTTTTTGGCCATTCATTGCACACGGAAAGTTGTTGCTCCGTGGTCTTTCTGGTATAAAGCAGCGCTCTTTTCTAGGGGCCCGGTTCCTTCGCTTGTAGGTGTAGCCGGTAAGACCTCTAAAGAATCGCGGCGCCTGGCGCCACAATGACTAGAGATTAAGCGGCCAACCCATGCCGGGTTGGGCATGTGGTTTTAGAGGGCTGAGGCATGTCTAGAGTATGTCAAGTTACCGGTAAGGGTCCGGTAACCGGGAATAACATTTCCCACGCAAACAACAAAACCCGTCGTCGTTTCCTGCCGAACCTGCAGCATCACCGCTTCTGGGTTGAAGAAGAGAAACGTTTCGTACGCCTGCGCGTTTCCGCCAAAGGCATGCGTATCATCGACAAGCGTGGCATCAGCGTTGTGCTGGCCGAGCTGCGTCGCGACGGCAAGATTTAAGGGAGCTAATCATGCGTGAATTGATTCGTTTGATTTCGAGCGCCGGTACTGGTCACTTCTACACTACCGACAAGAACAAGCGTACTACCCCGGACAAAATCGAGATCAAGAAATATGATCCGGTTGTTCGCAAGCACGTGATCTACAAGGAAGGCAAAATCAAGTAATTGATTTTTCCCGACTTACGAAAAAGGCCCGTATCTCACGATACGGGCCTTTTTTGTTGCCTGGCGAAAGGCTTCAGGCCTTCTGTTCGAAGATCACATAGACCTTGCGGCACGCCTCCAGCACTTCCCAGGTGCCACGGAAACCGGCCGGAATCACGAAGCGGTCGCCGACACGCAGGGTCTTGGCATTGCCTTCGCCGTCACGCAGCACCGAAACGCCCTGGAGGATTTCGCAGTATTCGTGCTCGGTGTAATTCACTGTCCACTGACCCACTGCACCTTCCCACACGCCGACGCCCATTTGCCCGCAAGGGCTGTCGTATTGATTGAACACCGCTTGTTCGGGATCGCCCTTGAGGACTTTGGCCGGATCCGGGCGATAGCGCTCGGCCTGGTCCATGGTCAGGCTGATGTCGACGACGTTCTGGATGTTCATTGTTGTTTTCTCCTGTGATGACGGCGCGGTGGCTTGAAAGGGCCAAAGTCTATGTTGATTAAATTGAACGCCGCAAGGCGATATGGAAGCCTTATGTCAAATATATTGAAACAACCCCGGCCGCTGGTTTAGGGTGGCGGGTGCCTTGGGCCGAAAACAGGCTGGCCGGGCAGAATTCCTGAGGACGCCGGCGAAGATCGCGCGGCGCTCGTATTCAACAAGAGGAGGACACTCGAATGACCACCCTGACTCGTGCCGACTGGGAACAACGCGCCCGCGACCTGAAGATCGAAGGCCGCGCCTACCTCAATGGCGAGTACACCGATGCCGTCTCCGGCGAGACCTTCGAGTGCATCAGCCCGGTCGATGGCCGTCTGCTGGGCAAGATTGCCAGCTGTGACGCCGCCGATGCCCAGCGCGCCGTGGAAAACGCCCGCGCCACCTTCAATTCCGGCGTCTGGTCGCGCCTGGCACCGACCAAACGCAAAGCCACCATGATCCGTTTCGCCGGCCTGCTCAAGCAGCACGCCGAAGAGCTGGCCCTGCTCGAAACCCTCGACATGGGCAAGCCGATCAGCGATTCGCTGTACATCGACGTGCCGGGTGCCGCGCAAGCCTTGAGCTGGAGCGGTGAAGCGATCGACAAGATTTACGACGAAGTCGCCGCCACCCCGCACGACCAACTGGGTCTGGTAACCCGCGAGCCAGTGGGCGTGGTCGGTGCCATCGTGCCGTGGAACTTCCCGCTGATGATGGCCTGCTGGAAACTCGGCCCGGCCCTGTCGACCGGTAACTCGGTGATCCTCAAACCGTCGGAAAAATCCCCGCTGACCGCCATCCGCATCGCCGAACTGGCGGTCGAGGCCGGCATTCCGAAAGGCGTGCTGAACGTGCTGCCGGGCTACGGCCACACCGTCGGCAAGGCGTTGGCTCTGCATAACGACGTCGACACTTTGGTGTTCACCGGTTCGACCAAGATTGCCAAGCAACTGATGATCTATTCCGGCGAATCGAACATGAAACGCGTCTGGCTGGAAGCCGGCGGCAAGAGCCCGAACATCGTGTTTGCCGATGCGCCGGACCTGCAAGCTGCCGCCGAATCCGCCGCCAGCGCCATTGCCTTCAACCAGGGCGAAGTCTGCACCGCCGGTTCGCGTCTGCTGGTCGAGCGTTCGATCAAGGACAAATTCCTGCCGATGGTGATCGAGGCGCTGAAAGCCTGGAAGCCGGGCAACCCGCTGGACCCGGCCACCAACGTGGGTGCGCTGGTCGACACTCAACAAATGAACACCGTGCTGTCCTATATCGAGTCGGGCCACACCGACGGCGCCAAACTGGTGGCCGGCGGCAAGCGCATCCTTCAGGAAACCGGTGGCACCTACGTCGAGCCGACGATTTTCGACGGCGTGAGCAATGCGATGAAGATTGCCCAGGAAGAGATCTTCGGCCCGGTGCTGTCGGTCATCGCCTTCGACACGGCCGAGGAAGCGATCAACATCGCCAACGACACGCCTTACGGTCTGGCCGCAGCGGTCTGGACTCAGGACATTTCCAAGGCGCACCTGACCGCCAAGGCCCTGCGGGCCGGCAGCGTGTGGGTCAATCAGTACGACGGCGGCGACATGACCGCACCGTTCGGCGGCTTCAAGCAGTCGGGCAACGGCCGTGACAAGTCGCTGCATGCGTTCGACAAATACACCGAGCTGAAGGCGACCTGGATCAAGCTGTAAACCGCTGAGGGAGCCTGAGTGAATCAGGCTCCCGAATCGAACAGAGATCCCTGTGGGAGCGAGCCTGCTCGCGATAGCGGTGTGACAGTCGACTTCAATGTTGAATGTGTCACCGCTATCGCGAGCAGGCTCGCTCCCACATTGGTTTTGTGTGCACATAAAAATTATCCACAGGAGCGTGGACCATGCGTTGGGCGACGTATTTCGCCGTGTTGGCGTCTGTCTTGAGTGTTGGCCTGGCCCTTGGCGTCAGCATGCCGCTGGTGTCGTTGCGTCTGGAGGGCTGGGGTTACGGCTCGTTCGCCATCGGTGTGATGGCGGCGATGCCGGCCATTGGCGTGTTGCTGGGGGCGAAGGTTTCGAGTCATCTGGCGGCGCGCTTCGGCACAGCGAACCTGATGCGCCTGTGCCTGTGGGGTGGGGCGTTGTCCATCGGTTTGCTGGCGCTGCTGCCGAGTTATCCGATCTGGCTGGTGCTGCGGTTGATGATCGGGGTGATCCTGACCATTGTGTTCATCCTCGGCGAGAGCTGGATCAATCAACTGGTGGTCGAACAGTGGCGCGGGCGATTGGTGGCGCTGTATGGCAGCAGTTATGCGCTCAGCCAACTGTCCGGTCCGTTGCTGTTGGGTGCGCTCGGTACCGAGCATGATTACGGCTTCTGGGTAGGTGTCGGCCTTTTGATCGCAGCGCCACTTCTGCTGCTGGGTCGCAGCGGCGCGCCCAGCAGCGAGGCCAGCAGCGTGACGTTCGGCGATCTGTGGGGCTTCGCTCGCGAACTGCCGGCAATCGCCTGGGCGGTGTCGCTGTTCGCCGCATTCGAGGCGATGATCCTGACCCTGTTGCCGGTGTACTGCCTGCAACAGGGCTTCACGGCGGAAATCGCGCTGGCGATGGTCAGCACCGTGGTGGTGGGTGACGCGCTGCTGCAATTGCCCATCGGTGCGCTGGCCGACTACCTGTCGCGGCGGACCTTGTTTGCCGGTTGCGCCGTGGTGCTGATGCTGTCGAGTCTGGCGATCCCGATGCTGATCGACACCCTGCTGATCTGGCCGCTGTGGGTACTGTTCGGCGCCAGTGCCGGTGGCCTGTTCACCCTGTCGCTGATTTTGATTGGCGAGCGCTACCGTGACGACGCGCTGGTGCGCGCCAATGCGCATGTTGCGCAGCTGTGGGGCGTTGGTTGTCTGATCGGGCCGTTGGCGGCGGGGGCGGGCAGTCAATGGATCAGCGGGCACGCGTTGCCGTGGTTCATGGCGGCCGGGGCGTTCGGGCTGGTGATTCTGCTGTCGCGGCAAGGGGCGTTCGGCAAGGTGCCGGAGCCTGCCTGATGTTCAAGCTGGGGCGGGCTGCTACAGCATCCGCTCCAGCCCCACCGTGGTGCTGAACCATGCATTGAAGCGCCGCCACCAGCTGCCGGGCTCCTTGGTCAGCGTGTGCATCTGACCGTTGTCCTCGGTAACCCAGACGACTTTCCCGTCCTGCAATTTCGCCTCGTAACTTAACGCCGGCGCCATGCCCTGCAAGGCCAGTTCCCGTACATGGGCAGCCAGCTCGGGGCTGTCCACCAGCACCCCGACTTCGGTGTTCCACAGCACCGAGCGTGGGTCGAAATTGAACGAGCCGATGAACGCTTTTTTCCCGTCGAAGATCATCGCCTTGCTGTGCAGGCTGGAATCCGAGCCGCGAAACGACTTGCTGTAAAACAGGTGCGGGCCGCTGCCGAAGTTATCCCCAGGCTGGCGCCGCAGTTCATACAACTTCACGCCATGTTCCAGCAATGCCTTGCGATAGGGCGCGTAACCCCCGTGCACCGCTGGCACGTCGGTGGCTTCCAGTGAGTTGGTCAACAGGCTCACCGATACGCCCGCATCGGCACGACCGGTCAGGTAGACCAGCCCTGGCTGGCCCGGCACGAAGTAGGCGGAAATCATCATCAGTTCCTTGCTGACGCCCCGCAGCTCCGGTGCCAGTTGCGTGGTCAGCAGCAGTTGCGGATCCGGCTCGCCGTCCGCCAGCACTTTGCTCGGGGCGTCCCACAGCGCCTGGTTCCACGCCCAGATCAACTCCCGGCGCCAGATGTCCATGCGCGGGTGGGTGGTGAAGGTCATCAACTGCTGATAGAGCGCGTGATTCTGTTTGCGGGTTTCCTCGAGGGATTCTTCCAGGCGCGTGCGGGTGTTCTGCAGGTCTTTGGCC
The DNA here is from genome assembly GCF_003576265.1 of Pseudomonas sp. 91RF. Lineage (NCBI taxonomy): Bacteria > Pseudomonadati > Pseudomonadota > Gammaproteobacteria > Pseudomonadales > Pseudomonadaceae > Pseudomonas > Pseudomonas sp. 91RF. The sequence goes on along the minus strand of NZ_QWFC01000015.1, from coordinate 55,381 downwards.
GAAGGTTTGCTGGAGAGGAATTCCTCGATCGGTTTGCTCAGGGCGCTGTTCCAGTACTGATCGAAGCCGTGCCCGAGCTGTTCGGCCACCGGCCCGACGCTGAGCATGTCGATGTCGGTGAAGTTCAGGTTGGGCTCGGCATCGAAGTACTCGTCACCCAGATTGCGCCCGCCGACAATGGCGGCGCTGTTGTCTGCCAGCCACAGTTTGTTGTGCATCCGCCGGTGTTGCTGCGACAGGTTGAACAGCCGGCCTGCGGCGCGGGTCACACCGGTGCTGCGGCCCAGATGCAGTGGATTGAACAGGCGGATCTGGATATTCGGATGCGCCGCCAGTGTGGCGATGATCAGGTCGAGGCCGTCGCTGGTGGTGTCGTCCAGCAGGATGCGCACCCGCACGCCACGGTCGGCAGCCTTCAACACTTCTTCCACCAGCATCCGCGTACTGATGCCGTCGTGGACGATGTAGTACTGCAAATCGAGGCTGCTCTGGGCGTTGCGGATCAACTCGGCGCGGGCGGTGAAGGCTTCGGTGCTGTTGGACAACAGGCGAAAGCCGGACTGGCCTTTGTACGGTGCGGCCTGGGCCTGGATCGAGCGGCCGAAACTCGATGAAGAGGCCGGCAATGCCTGGCTTGGCTCGCGCGGCACGTCGAGGGTCGCGCAACCGCCCAGAAACGAGGCGAGTAGCAGCAGAGCGAGTAGGGGCTGTCTGAAGCTCACGTAGGATCGTTCCGATTGGCGGCAAGGGTCGGCATATGGACGCGGGTCTCTGGAAAAAGGTCAGTCGGCTTCAGCAAGCAGCTTGATCGCCGCCGCACCGACTTTGCGCACGGCTTCTTCGATGAGCGGTGTCGGCTTGGCAGCGTAGTTCATGCGCAGGCAATTGCGGTACTTGCCGGAGGCGGAAAAGATGCTGCCGACGGCAATCTGTACGCCCTGATCGTGCAGTGCCCGATTCAGTTTCAGCGTATCGAAACTCTCCGGCAGTTCGACCCAGAGCATGAAGCTGCCCTGCGGGCGACTGGCGCGGGTGCCGGCCGGGAAGTAACGCGTCACCCAATCGATCATCACGTCGCGATTACGCTGATATTGCGTGCGCATCCGCCGCAAATGCGGTTCGAAGTGCCCGGCCTTGAGAAATTCGGCGATGGCGATCTGCGGTTGTGGCGCTGTAGAACCGGTGCTGATGTATTTCATGTGCAGCACTCGCTCGAGGTATCGACCCGGCGCGACCCAGCCGATGCGCAGCCCCGGTGCCAGGGTCTTGGAAAACGAACTGCACATCAACACGCGGCCGTCCTCGTCGAAGGATTTGATCGTGCGCGGACGCGGGTAGGTGTAGGCCAGTTCGCCATACACGTCGTCCTCGATGATCGCCACGTCGAAACGCTGGGCCAGCGTCAACAACGCGCGTTTGCGCGACTCCGGCATGATGTAGCCGAGGGGGTTGTTGCAGTTGGGCGTGAGCTGGATGACCTTGATCGGCCACTGCTCCAGCGCCAGTTCCAGGGCTTCGAGGCTGATGCCGGTGAGCGGGTCGGTGGGGATTTCCAGCGCTTTCATGCCCAGTCCCTTGAGGGTCTGCATGGCGCCGTGAAAGCTTGGCGAGTCCACCGCGACGATGTCACCCGGCTCGCAGATCGCGTGGATGCTGGTGGACAGCGCTTCGTGGCAACCGGTGGTGACGACGAGGTCGCTGGCGCTCAACTGGCAGCCCGAATCGAGCATCAGCCGGGCGATCTGTTCGCGCAGTTCAAGGGTGCCGTGGATATTGTCGTAATACAGACCGGGCATGTCCTGACGGCGGCTGATACGGGCCAGCCCGCGCAGCAGCGGTTTCATTGTCGGTGAGGAGATGTCCGGCATGCCGCGACCGAGTTGCACCACGTCCTTGCGCGGCACCGCGCGAATCAGTTCCAGCACCTGATCCCACTGGGAAATCTCCACCGGACGCTGGGCCGGACGCCCGATGGCCGGCAGTTCCGGCAACTCGCGGCCCACCGGCACGAAGTAGCCTGATTTGGGCTTTGGCGTGGCCAGGCCGCTGTCTTCCAGCATTCGATAGGCCTGCTGCACCGTGCTCAGGCTGACCCCATGTTCTACGCTCAAGGCGCGCACCGACGGCAGGCGATCTCCAGGACGGTAGAAGCCTTGTTCGATGCGGGTGCCGAGCAACTCGGCGAGGTTCACATACAGGGTCATGGCACTGCCTCGATGCAGGTGATTCGAAAAACCAGTACAGATGCGGCGTAAATCGACAATTCAGTCCCGGAGACAGCAAATCTGTATGGAAATAATACAGATGCGTTGAATCTGTAATGCTTTTGTTGGCCCGCGCATCATGGAATCTCTGGCTACCCAAGTAAACAGGAGCGACAAAAAATGAACGGCTTGAGCGATGTGCGGCTGACGTTACACAGTCAGGAACTGGAGGCGGGGCAACAGGACAGGGCGCGCAACGAGATGCTACGCAACGCGCCGTCCGGCCTGAGTCGCTGGGGCCTGTTCTGGCATCGTCTGCACACACGCAAAGCGCTGCTGGGCCTGACGCCGGAGCAGCTCAAGGATGTCGGGCTGACACGGGAACAGGCGCTTGAGGAAGGGTTGAAGCCGTTCTGGCGGATCTGAATCTTCGGAACTCATGAAGCCATTCGCGAGCAGGCTCGCTCCCACAGGGATATGCATTCCAAAGTGGGAGCGAGCCTGCTCGCGAAGGCGTCATCAATGGCGCTGCAAAAATATCAGACCAGCTCTTTGAGCCGGTGCCACAACATCCCCAACGCCAGCAACGGCGAGCGCAGATGCTTGCCGCCTGGGAAGGTGATGTGTGGCACTTTGGCGAACAGGTCGAAGCCACCGCTGTGCTGGCCGCTGATGGCCTCGGCCAGCAGCTTGCCCGCCAGGTGCGTGGCATTCACGCCGTGGCCGGAATAGGCCTGGGCGTAATACACGTTCGGCTGATCGCTGAGCCGGCCAATCTGCGGCAGACGGTTGGCACCGATGCCGATCATCCCACCCCACTGATAATCAATCTTCGCCGAGGCGAGCTGCGGGAACACTTCCAGCATCTTCGGCCGCATGTAGGCGCCGATGTCTTTCGGGTCGCGCCCCGAGTAATGGCAGGCGCCGCCGAACAGCAGACGACGGTCCGCCGAGAGCCGGTAGTAATCCAGCGCCACCCGCTGGTCGCAGACCGCCATGTTCTGTGGCAGCAGGGCGTGGGCCTGTTCTTCGCTCAAAGGTTCGGTGGCGATGATGTAGCTGCCGGCCGGCAGCACCTTGCCGCTGAGTTGCGGATTCAGATTGTTGAGATAGGCATTGCAGCCCAGCACCAGGGTTTTCGCCCGCACCGAACCTTGTGCCGTATGGACCCGGACTTCGGGGCCGTAGTCGATGCGGGTGACTGCCGATTGCTCGAACAGCTTCACCCCGAGTTGCTGCGCTGCCGCAGCTTCGCCGAGTGCCAGATTCAGCGGGTGCAGATGGCCGGAACCCATGTCGATCAAACCACCGACGTAGCGTTTGGAGCCGACTACCGTGTGCATCTCGTTGGCTTGCAACAGTCGGGTTTCGTAGCGGTAACCGAGGCCGCGCAATTCTTCGGCGTCTTCGGCAAAGCCTTCCAGGTCGGAAGCTTTGTTGGCGAGGTCGCAATAACCCCAGGTCAGGTCGCAGGGGATCTGAAATTTCTCGACGCGCTGTCGGACGATTTCCACCGCTTCCAGCCCCATGAGTTTCATCTGACGCACACCGTCGGCGCCGATCACGTTGGCGAACTGGTCGAGGCCATGACCGACCCCGCGAATCAACTGTCCGCCGTTGCGCCCGCTGGCACCCCAGCCGATCCGGTGCGCTTCCAGAAGCACCACGCTCAAACCCCGTTCAGCCAATTCCAGCGCGGTGTTCAGCCCGGAAAAACCGCCACCGACCACGCACACGTCGGCGATCAGTTCACCTTGCAGCACCGGATGGTCGGGTTGCGGCAGGCTGCTGGCGGCGTAGTAAGAGGCAACGTGGGGTTGGCTCGCGAAGGCTTGGGCGCGGGCATTCATGGGCGTCATCCTGAGCGGGTGTCGAGAAAATTTGACGGAGCATAAGCCGCAGGCCCGAGGCCGGGCAACATTGGTCGCCCCGTGGTGTCTGGATCACGGCTTTTGCGGCACAATTGCCGCCTATTTCGCTCCGGTTACCGCTGCAATGAGCTGCAACAGTCAGAAAATCCGCACCCTGCGTCAGCAGATTCCCACGTTCGAGTGCGTGCCGGGCTGTCATGACTGCTGCGGGCCGGTGACCACTTCGCCCGAGGAAATGGCCCGCCTGCCGCGCAAGACCCGCGCCGAGCAGGACGCGGCCATGGAAGAACTCAACTGCGTGCACCTGGGGCCGAGCGGCTGCACGGTGTATGACGAGCGGCCGCTGATCTGCCGTTTGTTCGGCACCACCCGGACCTTGCCGTGCCCCAACGGCCGGCGGCCGGTGGAGCTGATTCACCCACGAGTCGAGAAGCAGGTGTTCGAGTACATGGCCGAAAACCGGCAGGTGCTGGTTTAGTCAGTTGAACCGAGTTGCCCGCATCGCTAGCAGGCTAGCTCCCACGGGTACAGCGGTGTTCCTGTGGGAGCCAGCCTGCTGGCGATGGTCGCACCGCCAGTCTCAATCCGGAATCGGCAGGCTCAGGCTCTCTTTCACTTCTTCCATCACGATGTAGCTCTTGGATTCGCGCACGTGCGGCAGCTTGAGCAGGATGTCGCCCAGCAGCTTGCGGTACGAGGCCATCTCGGAAATCCGCGCCTTCACCAGATAGTCGAAATCCCCTGACACCAGGTGGCACTCCAGCACGTGGGGCAATTTCAGCACGGCGCGTCGGAACTCTTCGAACGTGTCGCCGGACTTGTAGTCGAGGCTGATCTCGACGAACACCAGCAGGCTGCCCTTCAAGTGCTGCGGATTCAGCCGGGCGTTGTAGCCCATGATGATCCCCTCGCGCTCCAGGCGCCGCACCCGCTCGGTGCACGGCGTGGTGGAAAGCCCGACCTTCTCGCCCAGTTCAGTGAATGAAATCCGCCCGTCCGCCTGCAGGATCCGCAAGATGTTGCGGTCGATCTTGTCCAGCTCACGTTTGGTCTGAGTGTTGGTACGCATAGGGGATGCGCCTCCGTGAAAAGGGTTTTTGCCGAGAATTGTCGCCAAATATAGGCGCTTATACAGTGAAAAGCACTGGCGAATCTTTTTTACACTGCGCGCATCATTGCTCTAACAACAGACGTACGCGGCACGCCGCGAGAGGGATACAAAAATGCGCGTTATGGTCTTGGGTAGCGGCGTCATCGGTACCGCCAGTGCTTACTATCTGGCCCGTGCCGGGTTTGAAGTGGTGGTGGTCGACCGGCAGCCAGCCGCGGCCATGGAGACCAGTTTCGCCAACGCCGGCCAGGTCTCGCCGGGCTATGCCTCGCCGTGGGCCGCGCCAGGCGTTCCCCTCAAGGCCATCAAGTGGCTGCTGCAACGCCACGCACCGCTGGCGATCAAGGCCACCGCCGACATCGACCAGTACCTGTGGATGGCGCAGATGCTGCGCAACTGCACCGCCAACCGTTACGCGGTGAACAAGGAGCGCATGGTGCGTCTGTCCGAGTACAGCCGCGACTGCCTCGACGAATTGCGCGCAGAAACCGGCATCGCCTACGAAGGTCGCAGCCTGGGCACTACGCAGCTGTTCCGCACCCAGGCGCAGCTGGATGGCGCCGCCAAGGACATCGCCGTCCTCAAAGAGTCCGGCGTGCCGTTCGAAGTCCTCGACCGCGCCGGCATTGCCCGCGTCGAGCCGGCGCTGGCCAGCGTCACCGACATCCTCGCCGGTGCCCTGCGCCTGCCGAACGACCAGACCGGCGACTGCCAGATCTTCACCACCCGCCTCGCCGAAATGGCCGTGAACCTGGGTGTGGAATTCCGTTTCAATCAGGACATCCAGCGCCTCGACTTCGCCGGTGACCGCATCAACGGCGTGTGGATCGACGGCAAGCTGGAGACCGCCGACCGCTACGTGCTGGCCCTCGGCAGCTACTCGCCGCAACTGCTCAAGCCGCTGGGCATCAAGGCCCCGGTCTATCCGTTGAAGGGTTACTCGCTGACTGTGCCGATCACCAACCCGGCCATGGCCCCGACTTCGACCATTCTCGACGAGACCTACAAGGTCGCAATCACCCGTTTCGACAACCGCATCCGCGTCGGCGGCATGGCGGAGATCGCCGGTTTTGACCTGTCGCTGAACCCGCGTCGGCGCGAAACCCTGGAGATGATCGTCAACGACCTTTATCCTCAGGGCGGCAACCTGGCCGAAGCGAGTTTCTGGACCGGCCTGCGTCCAACCACACCGGACGGCACCCCGATCGTCGGCGCCACACCGTTCAAGAACCTGTTCCTGAACACCGGTCACGGCACTCTCGGCTGGACCATGGCGTGCGGCTCCGGTCGCTTGCTGGCTGACCTGATGGCGAAGAAAAAGCCGCAGATCAGTGCCGAAGGCCTCGATATTTCCCGTTATGGCAACAAGACCCAGGAGTCCGCAAAGCATGGCAATCCAGCGCCAGCTCACCAATGAGCGCATGAGTCAGATCGTCAGCCACAACGGTACGGTGTATCTGTCCGGGCAGGTCGGCGATGACTTCAACGCCGGTGTCGAACAGCAGACCCGCGACGTACTCGCCAACATCGAGCGTCTGCTCGATCTGGCCGGCACCGACAAACAGCATCTGCTGTCGGCGACGATCTACCTGAACGACATCGAGGCGCACTTCGCCGGGATGAACTCGGTGTGGGACCAGTGGCTGCCCAAAGGCGCCGCCCCGGCCCGCGCCACCGTCGAAGCGAAGATGGCCAAGCCGAGCATTCTGGTCGAGATCTCCATCGTCGCCGCATTGCCGTAAACCGTTGTAAAGATCCCTCTCCCGGTGTTGTTGGCGGTTCACGTCGTCAGCCAGCACCGGTTTTTATTCCCATGACCGCCAAGAAGTCTGCTGCCATGCGTCCTGCCCGTGCCCTGATCGACCTTCAAGCCCTGCGTCACAACTACCGTATCGCCCGTGAAATCACTGGTGCCAAGGCACTGGCGGTGATCAAGGCCGATGCCTACGGCCATGGCGCAGTGCGTTGCGCCCAGGCGCTGGAGGCTGAAGCGGACGGCTTCGCGGTGGCGTGTATCGAAGAAGCCCTGGAGCTGCGTGCCGCCGGGATTCGTGCGCCGGTGCTGTTGCTCGAAGGCTTTTTCGAGGTCGATGAGCTGGCGCTGATCGTCGAGCACGATTTCTGGTGCGTGGTGCATTCGCTGTGGCAGCTAGAAGCCATCGAGCAGGCGGCGTTGAGCAAACCGATCACCGTGTGGCTGAAGCTCGATTCGGGCATGCACCGCGTTGGCTTGCATCCGAAAGATTATTCGACGGCTTACCAGCGTCTGCTGGCCAGCGGCAAAGTGGCGAAAGTCGTGCTGATGAGCCACTTCGCCCGGGCCGATGAGCTGCATGAGCAGAGCAGCGCCGATCAGGTTGCCGTGTTCGAGGCTGCGCGTCAGGGCCTGGCGGCCGAAGTCAGCCTGCGCAACTCACCGGCCGTGCTGGGCTGGCCACAGATTCACAGCGACTGGGTGCGCCCGGGCATCATGCTCTACGGCGCCACCCCGTTCGAAGAAGCCAACGCCGTGGCCGAGCGTCTGCAACCGGTGATGACCCTGGAATCGAAAGTCATCAGCGTGCGCGAACTGCCGGCCGGCGAGCCGGTGGGTTACGGCGCGAAATTCGTCACCGACAAACCGATGCGCATCGGCGTGGTCGCCATGGGTTACGCCGACGGTTATCCGCGCCAGGCGCCGACCGGAACCCCGGTGCTGGTGGCGGGCAAGCGCAGTCGCATACTGGGTCGTGTGTCGATGGACATGCTCTGCATCGACCTGACCGACGTGCCGGAAGCAGGCCTGGGTTCGACCGTCGAGCTGTGGGGCAAGAACATCCTCGCCAGCGACGTGGCGAAGTGGGCGGACACCATTCCGTACCAGATCTTCTGCAACCTGCGTCGGGTGCCAAGGCTCTATTCCGAGGGTTGAAGCCGGGGCCGGGCCCAAGTGTTGTAAATACTGAACGCTGTCGCCATGATAACGCTCAATATTTCTACAACACTCAGGAGGCCCAAGCCTTGGACGTCGGTGAACGACTGCAATCGATCCGCAAGCTCAAAGGGCTTTCCCAGCGTGAACTCGCCAAGCGCGCGGGCGTCACCAACAGCACCATTTCGATGATCGAAAAGAACAGTGTCAGCCCTTCGATCAGTTCGCTGAGGAAGGTGCTGGGCGGGATTCCCATGTCCATGGTCGAGTTCTTTTCCGAAGAAATCCTCCAGGAAAAACCGACCCAGATCGTCTACAAGGCCAACGAGCTGATCGACATTTCCGACGGTGCCGTGACCATGAAACTGGTCGGTCGTGCGCACCCGAGCCGGGCCATCGCGTTTCTCAATGAAATCTATCCGCCGGGCGCCGACACCGGCGAAGAAATGCTCACCCACGAAGGCGAGGAAACCGGGATTTTGGTGGAAGGTCGTCTGGAGCTGGTGGTGGGCCTTGAAACTTTTATCCTCGAAGCCGGCGACAGCTACTACTTTGAAAGTACCAAGCCGCATCGTTTCCGTAATCCGTTCGACGCACCGGCGCGACTAATCAGCGCAGCCACGCCGGCGAACTTTTAAACCGAGAGACGCCAGGCCACTGCGGCAAAGGTGTCCGGACTGTTTGACCGATGCGCAACAAGACCCCTTTAACTTTGGGGTTGTTTCAGTGTGGCGGGCTACCCGCTATACTTGCGCCCGCCTGCGAACCGTGGCCGCAGGCGTGAATAGCCACCATTGAGGGTGAACGCGTGAATCTAATTATGAAAATGCTGGCTGCACCAGCAACCGTACTGGCCCTCTGGGCTGTCAGCGCTCAAGCTGCGACGAATGACGACATTGCCAAACGCCTCGAGCCTGTCGGCCAGGTGTGTGTTCAAGGGCAAGAGTGCAAGGGGATGGAAGTCGCCGCTTCGGCAGGCGGCGGTGGCGGCGCGAAGACGCCGGACGAAGTGATTGCCAAACATTGCAACGCTTGCCACGGCACCGGCCTGCTGGGCGCACCGAAAATCGGTGACGCGGCAGCCTGGAAAGACCGTGCCGATCACCAGGGCGGCCTCGACGGCCTGCTGGCCAAAGCCATCACCGGCCTGAACTCGATGCCTCCGAAAGGCACCTGCGCCGATTGCTCGGATGACGAGCTCAAAGGCGCTATCCAGAAGATGTCCGGCCTGAAATAAGGCGCGCTTCTGACGAAAAAAACCGTCTTAGGACGGTTTTTTTGTGCCTGCGATTCGGGGCCGAGGCTGTTCATTGCAGCAAACAACCGGCAATCTCGGTCGTACCTCTATTCACGGAACGGGCGGGAGGCTTCAGATGGTGCAGTTGTGTTCGATCGAACAGGCAGTGGACGACGTTCTGGCACGGTTGCCGGCGCATATCCACATGGGCCTGCCGCTAGGGCTGGGCAAACCCAATCCCTTTGTCAACGCGCTGTACCGGCGGATTGCCGGATTGCCCGAACGGCAGCTGACGATCTACACCGCCCTGTGCCTCGGTCGTCCGGCCTTGGGCGATGGCTTGCAGAAGCGCTTCATCGAACCCTTCGTCGAGCGGGTGTTCGGTGATTATCCGGAACTGGATTTCCTCGCCGATCTGCGCCGTGACAGCCTGCCGGCCAACATCCGCATCGAGCAGTTCTTCATGCAGCCCGGCAGCCTGCTCAACAGCGCGCCGGCCCAGCAGGATTACGTCAGCAGCAACTACAGCCACGCCGCCCGCGACATCAACGCCGCCGGGCTGAACCTGGTGGCGCAGTTGCTCGCCAGCAGCAGCGAACATCCCGATCGCTTGAGCCTGAGCTGCAACCCGGACATCACCCTCGACCTGTTCCCCATGATCGCCAAACGCCGGGCGGCGGGGGAGACCATTCTGCTGGTCGGCCAGGTGCACACCGAGTTGCCGTACATGCCCGGCGATGCCGAAGTTGACATCGACACTTTCGACCTGCTGATCGACGAGAAGGACAGCAGCACGCTGTTTTCCACGCCGAACATGCCCGTCGGCTTTCAGGATCACTTCATCGGTCTGCACGCCAGTACGTTGGTGCGCGACGGCGGCACCTTGCAGATCGGCATCGGCTCGATGGGCGATGCGCTGACCGCCGCGTTGCTGGCGCGTCAGGCTGACAATACCGGCTACCGGGAGTTGCTGACCGATGTGAACCTCAGCCAGTGGGCGGAACTGATCGAACGCGAGGGCGGCATCGAGCCGTTCGCCAAGGGCCTTTACGGGTGCAGCGAGATGTTCGTCAACGGCCTGCTGGTGCTGGCGGACGCCGGGATCATCCGGCGCAAGGTCTACCCGGACGTGCAGACCCAGGAACAGGCCAACGCCGGCACCCTCGACGAGGCGGCACAGACCGACGGCATATCAGTGCACGGCGGCTTCTTCCTCGGGCCGCGCAGTTTCTATGAGCGCCTGCGCGAGCTGCCCCACAGCAAACGTCTTGAATTCAACATGACCCGCATCAGCTACATCAACGAGCTGTACGGCCAGGAAGAACTCAAACGCCTGCAGCGCGTTGATGCTCGATTCATCAATACCGCGTTCACCATGACCCTGCTCGGGGCCGGGGTGTCCGATCAGCTACAGGATGGCCGGGTGCTCAGCGGCGTTGGCGGGCAATACAACTTCGTCGCCCAGGGCCATGCGCTGCACGATGCGCGCTCGATTCTGTTGCTGCGCAGCTGGCGAGAATCCGGCGGCGATGTCAGTTCGAACATTGTCTGGGAATATGGCCACTGCACGATTCCGCGGCATCTGCGCGACATCGTGGTGACCGAGTACGGCATCGCCGATCTGCGTGGCAAGTCCGATGCGGTGGTGATCGAGGCGCTGCTGAACATAAGCGACTCACGCTTCCAGCAGGGCCTGATCGAGCAGGCGCAGAAGCTCGGCAAGCTGCCGAAGGATTTCCGTCTCGATCCGCGCTTCACCGACAACACCCCGCAACGCATGCAGGCGATTGCCGCACGGCACCCGAACCTGTTTCCGGAGTATCCGCTGGGCTGCGATTTCAACGAGGTCGAGAAGGATCTGCTGCGGGCGCTGAACTGGCTCAAGAGCAAGTTCAAGCTGACGGAGATTCTGGAGCTGGGCAAGGCAGCGCTGGATGCGCCTGAGGCTTCATTGTATCCGGAGCATCTGGCGCGCATGCAGCTCACCCACCCGGAAGGCCTGAAGGAAGACCTGTTTCAGCGGTTGTTGCTCACTGGCCTGAAGGCCACCGCGCAATAACTCCAACACCCAAAGCAACTGTGGGAGCCAGCCTGCTGGCGATTGCTGTCCGCCAGTCATGAAGATATTGACTGACACGACGCCATCGCCAGCAGGCTGGCTCCCACAAGGGAAGTGCGGTGCTGCTTACTCGATGAAAGTCACCACGCCATCCTTCAGCGACTTCACGCGAGCCAGCGACTCGACGCGGTAACCCTGGGAATCCAGCTCCGCACGGCCGCCCTGGAACGACTTCTCGATCACGATGCCCAGACCCGCGACGGTGGCGCCGGCCTGCTTGATGATCGAAATCAGCGCCTGGGACGCCTTACCGTTGGCCAGGAAGTCGTCGATGATCAGCACGCGATCGCTGCTGGTCAGGTGGCGCGGGGAGATGGCCACGGTGCTTTCGGTCTTCTTGGTGAACGAGTAGACGGTCGCCGACAGCAGATTTTCAGTCAGGGTCAGGGACTGTTGCTTGCGGGCGAAGATCACCGGCACGCCGAGGTTCAGACCGGTCATGATCGCCGGGGCGATGCCCGAGGCTTCGATGGTGACGATCTTGGTGATGCCCGAATCCTTGAACAGCGTGGCGAATTCGTCGCCGATCAGCTTCATCAGGGCCGGGTCGATCTGGTGGTTCAGGAAGGCGTCGACCTTCAGGACCTGGTCGGAAAGCACAATGCCTAGTTCGCGGATTTTCTGGTGCAGGGCTTCCATGAAGCTGTCCTCTGTTGGCGCCTTGTGCGCCCTAAGGTTTTAAAAAAAGTGGTCAATTCTAGCGCTTTAACATCGCGCGTATATCAGCCAGTGCGTTGTTGCCGCGCACGGCTTTGACTTCGGTCGGTGTGTCGTCGTTGCCTTCCCAGGCCAGGTCGTCCGGCGGCAGCTCATCGAGGAAGCGGCTTGGGGCGCAGTCGATGATCTCGCCGTACTGTTTGCGCTTGGCGGCGAAGGTGAACGCGAGTGTCTGGCGCGCGCGGGTAATGCCCACGTAGGCCAGGCGGCGTTCTTCTTCGATGGTGTCGGCTTCGATACTGGAACGGTGCGGTAGGATTTCCTCTTCCATGCCCATGATGAACACGTAAGGGAATTCCAGACCCTTGGACGCATGCAGGGTCATCATCTGCACGCCTTCGGCGCCGTCTTCCTCTTCCTGCTGACGTTCCAGCATGTCACGCAGGACCAGTTTGCCGATGGCGTCCTCGACGGTCATTTCGCCGTCTTCGTCTTTTTCCAGGGTGTTTTTCAAGGCTTCGATCAGGAACCAGACGTTGCTCATCCGGTAGTCCGCGGCCTTGTCGCTGGAGCTGTTGGTGCGCAGCCAGTTCTCGTAATCGATGTCCATGACCATGCTGCGCAGGGCGGAGATCGGGTCTTCGCCGGCGCACTGCTCGCGCACCTTGTCCATGAAGCGCTTGAAGCGCGACAGGCGATCGGTGAAGCGGCTGTCCAGATGTTCGCCCAGGCCGAGTTCATCGGTGGCGGCGTACATCGAGATCTTGCGTTCGGTGGCGTAGTTGCCGAGTTTTTCCAGGGTCGTCGAGCCGATCTCGCGGCGCGGCACGTTGATCACGCGCAGGAAGGCGTTGTCGTCGTCCGGGTTCACGATCAGGCGGAAGTAGGCCATCAGGTCTTTCACTTCCTGGCGACCGAAGAAGCTGTTGCCGCCGCTCAGACGGTACGGCACCTGGTGGTGCTGCAGTTTCAGCTCGATCAGCTTGGCCTGGTAGTTGCCGCGATAGAGGATCGCGAAATCGCTGTACGGGCGATCGGTGCGCAAGTGCAGGCTGAGGATTTCCATGGCCACGCGCTCGGCTTCGGCATCCTCGTTGCGGCAGCGGATCACGCGGATCTCGTCGCCGTGGCCCATCTCACTCCACAGCTGTTTTTCGAATTCGTGGGGGTTGTTCGAAATCAGCACGTTGGCGCAGCGCAGGATGCGGCTGGTGGAGCGGTAGTTCTGCTCCAGCATCACCACTTTCAGGGACGGATAGTCGTCCTTGAGCAGCATCAGGTTTTCCGGCCGTGCGCCGCGCCAGGCGTAGATCGACTGGTCGTCGTCGCCTACCACGGTGAACTGGTTGCGTTTGCCGATGAGCATTTTCACCAGCAGGTACTGGCTGGCGTTGGTGTCTTGGTATTCGTCGACCAGCAGGTAACGCACCTTGTTCTGCCACTTTTCGAGGATGTCGGCGTGCTCTTCGAAGAGTTTCACCGGCAGCAGGATCAGGTCGTCGAAGTCCACCGCGTTGAACGCCTTGAGCGTGCGCTGGTAGTGGGTGTAGACGATGGCGGCGGTCTGTTCCTTGGGGTTGCGGGCGTTTTCCAGGGCCACGGCCGGCAGGATCAGGTCGTTTTTCCAGGCGCCGATCATGTTCTTGATCTCGTCGACGCCGTCGTCGCCTGCGTATTCCTTCTGCATGATGTCGGTCATCAGCGACTTGACGTCGGTCTCGTCGAAGATCGAGAAACCGGGTTTGTAGCCCAGCCGTTCATGTTCCTTGCGGATGATGTTCAGGCCCAGGTTGTGGAAGGTGCAGACCGTCAGGCCGCGACCTTCGCCGGGGCGCAGCAGGGTGCCGACCCGTTCCTTCATCTCGCGCGCGGCCTTGTTGGTGAAGGTCATGGCGACGATGTACTGGGCACGGATGCCGCAGTTCTGGATCAGGTGCGCGATCTTGCGCGTGATCACGCTGGTCTTGCCGGAGCCAGCACCGGCGAGCACCAATAGAGGGCCGCCGACGTAGTTCACGGCTTCTTGCTGCCGGGGATTGAGTCGGGACATACGAAAATTCGGGAGTCGTTGACGAAATGGGCCGGCATTTTAACAGGCTCAGCGATTTGTGCTGCTCTCTCCGACTTGTGACGCACCACGCGATTCAAATTTGCCGGTTTTGATACTTTCACGCAGGATGCGCGGTGATTTTGCGGCTAATGTTCTCATTCATGACACAAAATAACGTTCTGATAACCGTTGTCATTTGGTCATTGGTTGGCAGAACGGCATAATGCCCGCCGCCCACATCATTGCAGAGTCTAGGGAGTCAGCTTGACTACGCCTGTCGAACCCTTGCGTTTGCTGCTACTGGCCGAAGAGCCAGCGTGGACAGCGTTATTGCGCGAGTGTCTGGCTCCGTTGGGGAGCGCGGCGGTGCTGATCAGCGCGCCGAGCTGGGAGTCGGTCAGCAGTCTGTTCGAAGACAACCGCCATGCGGTGTTGTTGACCGTTCCCGCCTTGCAGCCGGCCCCCGGCCGTTGCAGCCTGCCGACCGTGCTGCTGCTGGAACACGAGCCGGCGACCGCGCCCGATGGCGTCAGCGACTGGCTGGTGTTCGATGCCCTCGATGCCGGCATGCTTCGTCGTTGCCTGCGCCATGTGCGCGAACGCGGCGTGCTGGAAAACACCCTGCAACGTCTGGCCGAACAGGATCCCTTGACCGGCATTGCCAACCGTCAGGGCTTCCAGACCTTGCTGACCGCGCGCCTTGCCGAAAATGACGGTCGCGGTCTGGCTCTCGGGCACCTCGATCTCGACAACTTCCGCTACGCCAACGACGCCCTCGGCCATCAGGCCGGCGACCGGTTGATCCTGCAAGTGGTCGCCCGGCTGAAAAGCCAGCTGGAGGCCGGCGATCAACTGGCGCGCCTGGGCAGCGATGAGTTCGCCCTGCTGATCGACACCCGCCGCGCCCCGCAACGGGCCGAATGGATGGCCGAGCGCATCACCGAAGCCTTGGCCGAGCCTTACTGGATCGACGGTGAAAGCCTGCTGATCGGCTCCAGTCTGGGCATTGCACACGCCCGCGCCCAAGGTGGCGCCGATCCGCTGATGTGGCATGCGCACATCGCCATGCAGCAGGCCAAGAGCACGCAGGGCTGCACCTTTCACATCTTCAACGAACGAATCAACCGCAACGCTCGCAGCATCGCCGACCTCGAAAGCGAACTGCGCCGGGCGTTGCGCCGCGACGAACTAGAGCTGCATTACCAGCCACGCCTGGACATGCAGGACGGCCAGATCGTCGGCCTCGAAGCCCTGGTGCGCTGGCGTCACAGCGAGCGCGGCCTGTTGCCGCCAAGCGAATTCGTGCCGCTGGCCGAGCAGAGCGGTCTGATCGTGCCGCTGGGGTACTGGGTGATTTCCCGGGCCCTGCGTGACATGCAGGCCTTGCGCGAGCACGGATTGCCGGCGCTGCACATGGCGATCAACCTGTCGTTCCGCCAGTTTCAGGACAGCCAGTTGCTGCCGACGCTCAGTCGTCTGATTGCCGAGCGTGGGGTCGAGGCGCAATGGCTGGAATTCGAACTCACCGAAACCGCCGTGATGCGCCGCAGCGATCTGGTCAAACAGACCATGGACGCCCTAGGTCGCCTCGGCGTGCGCTTTTCGCTGGATGATTTCGGCACCGGGTTTTCGTCGTTCGTGCACCTCAACAGCCTGCCGATTACCCTGCTGAAGATCGACAAAAGCTTCGTCGGCGGCATGGAACAGCGCGAAGAAAACCGCAAACTGGTGCACGCGATGATCAACCTCGCGCACAACCTGCACCTGGAAGTGGTGGCCGAAGGGGTGGAAACCCGGGAACAACTGGATCTGTTGCGCGGATTCGGCTGCGATCAGGTACAGGGTTACCTGATCAGCAAGCCGTTGCCGTTGGCGGAGCTGGTTGACTATCTGATTGCTGACGCCAGCCAGCCTCCGCTGGGTATTGTGGTTTAGCTTCAAATCCCTGTGGGAGCGAGCTTGCTCGCGATGGCGGAGTATCAGTCGAATTATTGATCACTGACACACCCTCTTCGCGAGCAAGCCCGCTCCCACAAGGGAATCTTCATTCGGCCTGAGCGATCTTGAATCCTCGAGATTGCGGCTCCAGCCGAATCATCCGCTTCATCTTCCATTCGAACGCCAGCGTCAGGCTGATCGCCGCGCAGGCCAGGCCCAGCGCCAGACCCCACCAGACGCCGGTCGGCCCCCAGTGCAGATGGAACGCCATCAACCACGCCGCTGGCGCACCGATCAGCCAGTAGCAACCGAGCCCGACCAGGAAGGTGGTCTTGGCGTCCTTGAGTCCGCGAATGCAGCCCATGGCAATCGTCTGCGTACCGTCGAACAACTCGAACCATGCCGCGACCGCCAACAGGCTCACGGCCAGCCGAATCACCTCGGCAAACGCCGGGTCGTTATGGTCGAGGAACAAACCGACCAGCTGGTTCGGCAACAGCCAGAACACCATCGCAAACCCCAGCATCACCACTGCACCAAAGACGATGCCAACTCGCCCGGACATCCGCGCATCGTTCAATTGCCCGGCGCCGTAATGCTGGCCGACGCGCATGGTGATCGCATACGACATCCCCGCCGGCACCATGAACGCCACCGAAACAATTTGCAGGGCAATCTGGTGCGCCGCCAGTTGCGTACTGCCCATGGTGCCCATGCACAGCGCCGCGAAGGCGAACAGTCCGACTTCCACTGCATAGGTGCCGCCAATCGGCAGGCCCAGGCGCCACAATTCTTTCAGGTACTGCCGGTTCGGCCGCGACAGGCCCTCGCGCAGCGGGTAAGCGTCGTAGGCCGGATGCCGACGGATATGCCAGGCCAGCGCCAGTGCCATGCAGTTGGCGACAATCGCGGTAACCAGACCGATACCGGTCAGCCCCAGTTTCGGCAGGCCGAACATGCCGGTGATCAGCGCGTAATTGAGCAGGAAGTTGGCCACCGTGCCGGCGAGGCTGATGACCATCACCGGCGTCGCCCGGCCGATGGCGCTGGTGAAGCCGCGCAAGGCCATGAAGCTCAGATAGCCGGGCAGGGCGAACGGCAGGGCGATCAGAAATTGCCCGGCGGCGTTGACGTTGGTCTCGGTCTGGCCGAACAGCAACAGCACCGGTTTCAGGTTCCACAGCAGCAACCCGGCGCCCAGCGCCATCAGCCACGCCAGCCAGAGTCCGGCCTGGGTCAGTCTGGCGGCGCCGATAATGTCGCCGGCGCCCTGACGGATTGCCACCAGGGTGCCGACCGCCGCGATCACGCCGATGCAGAAGATCGACACGAACGAGTAACTGGCCGCGCCCAGCCCGCCGCCGGCCAGTGCTTCGGGACTGAGGCGGGCCATCATCAGGGTGTCGGTCAGCACCATCAACATGTGCGCCAACTGCGAGGCGATCAACGGCCCCGCCAGCCGCAGGATGGCCCAGAGTTCGGTACGCACAGGACGCTGCATGGTTTCACATCCTTATAAAAGGGGGAGCAAGAGACCGTCGATTCTCAGGGTTTGGCGCGGGTTGCACAAAGGGATAAAAAGGATGGGTGGCATGATTAAAACTCATCTAGCCGAGATTCTGCTAAGTTGGCGCAATCCCGCCATTGGAGCGCTGTGCATGTCCCGTCGTCTTCCACCCTTGTATGCCCTGCGTGCATTCGAAGCTGCGGCGCGGCACAGTTCGTTCACCCGCGCCGCCGAAGAGTTGTCGATCACTCAGAGTGCGGTGAGCCGGCATATCCGCACGCTCGAAGAGCACTTCGCCTGTCGGCTGTTCCACCGCAGCGGACGCAACCTGCAACTGACCGAATCCGCGCGCCTGCTGTTACCCGGCATCCGTGAAGGCTTTGCGGCGCTTGAGCGGGCCTGCAATACCTTGCGCGCCGAAGATGACATCCTGCGCATGAAAGCCCCGTCGACCCTGACCATGCGCTGGTTGCTGGCGCGGCTCAGTCGCTTCCGCCATTTGCAGCCGGGTAATGAAGTGCAACTGACCAGTGCCTGGATGGACGTGGATTCGGTGGACTTCAACAACGAACCGTTTGATTGCGCGGTGCTGTTGAGCGACGGGCATTTTCCGCCGGACTGGGAGGCCAGCCTGTTGTTCCCGGAAGAGCTGATCCCGGTGGGTGCGCCCAACCTGCTCAATGACCAGCCCTGGGATGTGGCGCGACTGGCCGCCACCGAATTGCTGCACCCGACCCCGGATCGCCGCGACTGGCGCAGCTGGCTGGAGCACATGGGGTTGTCGGATCAGGTATCGCTCAAGGGCGGGCAGGTGTTCGATACCCTGGAACTGGGGATGATCGCGGCGGCCCGGGGTTATGGCGTGTCGATGGGCGATCTGCTGATGGTGGCCGAGGATGTGGCGCAAGGACGTTTGAGTCTGCCGTGGCCGACGGCGGTCGCCAGCGGCCTGAATTACTACCTGGTGTGGCCAAAGACTCGTCCGGGAGGTGAACGTTTGCGCCGGCTCAGTGATTTCCTTCAGGGCGAAGTTCGAGCGATGGAACTGCCGGTGGTCGCGCGCTTGAGCTGAAACGTTCGAGCCGCCACAATGCCGGCCTCGTGCCATAACCCTGCTGTGCGCTCAAGTATTCGCGTTCACCGCCGAATACGTCCAAGTGGAACCGTCGTGCCGGTTCCACGCATCACCCCCATTATTAGAATTTTTCCGAGCCGCGATCAGGGAGGATCCGCAGACTCGGCCAGGAGCTGTCCATGTCTCAACCTCGCGCCCGGATCGCCTCGCAGCTGGGCCTTGCGCTCGCCGTGATACTGGCGGTTGTCATCAGTGGCAGTACGGTGTTCGCCCTGCGTTCGCTGGACACCGCCAACCTCGCCACCCGTGAAGAACACCTGGCCAGCGAGGCACGTCTGCTCGCCGACCAGTTGAGCACCTTCCACGGCACGCTGCGTGAAAGCACCCAGCGCCTGAGCGGGCTGTTCGAGAAGCGCTTCAGCGCGGGCCTGAGCATTCACCCGGACGAGCCGGTCAGCGTGGCAGGCACCCAGACCCCGGGCCTGCACCTGGGCAGCGAAGTGTTGAACAACAACTTCAAGGAAGTCGACGAGTTCAAGCAGATGACGGCGGGCGTTGCCACGCTGTTCGTGCGCAGCGGCGAAGACTTCGTGCGGGTCAGCACCTCGCTGACCAAACAGGACGGCAGCCGCGCCATCGGCACCTTGCTCGATCACGCGCACCCGGCCTACGCGAAGTTGATGGCAGGGCAGGGCTACGTCGGCCGTGCACTGCTGTTCGATCGCTCCTACATGACTCAGTACACTCCGGTGCGTGACAGCAGCGGCAAGGTGATCGCTGTGCTGTTCGTCGGCTTCGATTACACCGACGCGCAGAACGCCCAGTTCGACAACCTCAAGCGTTTCCGCATCGGCCAGAGCGGTTCTCTGGCGCTGCTGGACGAGCAGAACAAATGGCTGGTCGCGCCGGCGGGCGTGCAGGCTCCGGATCAAGCAGTGCCGGTGGTGAATGGCCTGGCGAAAGCACCGGGCAAAGGCCGGTTCTGGAGCGACAAGTCCGAAGACTTCTACAGCATCGCCGTTCCCTTCGAAGGTGGACCGTGGGCGGTGGTGGCGAGTATGCCGAAGTCCGAGATCCGCGAGGTGACCTGGAGCGTTGGCTTCCAGTTGGCCATCGGCAGCCTGCTGGCGATGCTGATCGCGGTCGGCTCGGCGGTATGGCTGCTGCGCAGCAAACTGCAGCCGCTGGGTGATCTGGTGCGTCAGGCCGAAGCCTTGGGTGCCGGCGATCTGAGCGTGCGCCTGAATGTGTCGAGCAACGATGAAATCGGCCAGTTGGCCCGTGCGTTCAACCAGATGAGCCAGGCGCTGTCGACCATGGTCGAGCACATCCGCCGCGCCTCGGAGGAGGTCAACAGCCGTGCGCAGGCACTGTCCGGTCTGTCCGGTGGCGCATACGAAGGCATGGAGCAGCAGTCCGGCGAAATCACCAGCATGGCCGGTGCGGTTGAAGAGTTCTCTGCCACCTCGCTGAACATTGCCGACAACATGGGCAACACCCAGCGTCTGGCCCAGGAAAACGCGCAGCAGACCCAGATCGGTCGTAGCTCGATGGAAGAGGCATCGTCCTCGCTGGAGCAGATTGCCGGCGCGCTGAACACCACGGCGACCGTGATCAACACGCTCGGTCAGCGCTCCCAGGAAATCGGCGGCATCGTCAGCGTGATCACCTCGATTGCCGAACAGACCAACCTGCTGGCGCTCAACGCAGCCATCGAAGCGGCCCGTGCCGGTGAACAGGGCCGCGGCTTTGCCGTGGTGGCTGACGAAGTGCGAAATCTGGCGTCGCGCACCCGTCAGGCGACTGACGAAATCTCCGGGATGATCCACAGCATCCAGCAGGAAACCGGCAACGCCATCAGCACCATGGAGCAGGGCAATGTGCTGATGCAGGAAGGCCTGTCGCGTAACGCCAACGTTGCTTCGGCGCTGGCGCGGATCGATGAGCAGAGCCGTTCGGCGGGTCAGCAGTTTGCCGCGATCACTACCGCGACTCAGGAGCAGAGCAGTACCGCGACGTTGTTGAGCAGCAATTTGCAGAGCATTGCGATGGCCAACAGCGAGCAGCGCGAAGTGGTGTCGAACCTGGCGATTACTGCGAAGGAACTGGAAAGCCTGGCGGCCGACCTGCGCCAAGAGGTCGACCGTTTCCGTTGAGATGGCGTATCCGCTTACTGGTACGCGGAGAGGTCTTCGCTGGAGTCGACTTCTCCCCACTCTCCCGTGTAGGCAACGGCCTCGATGGGAACCCGGCCTGCATCGATGACGCGCTGCAGAGTGTTGGTCATGTGCATCTTGTCGCGTTGTTCCGGGGTCAGTTCGGCTCTTAGCCGAACGGCCTCTGCCCAGCCCTCGGGGGTGAAGCGCAGCAGCCCCATGTATTGGCCCTGAACTTCGTCCACCGATTGCGGCTTGTTGCCGATTTCCGCCAGCGTACCGGCGTCGGTCAGGCGGAAGGTTTCGGCATCCAGCAACGGGTCGCCGAAACGTTGCGTCCACAGTTCCAGCCAGTTGGGGTCATAGGTCACCGCCAGTGACGCCGTGTTGGTCATCAACGACTGAACCGCAGCCGGGCTGTAGAAAATATCGGAATAACTCACGATGCACGGCTGCCCCAGCAGCCACGATTCGGCGCAGGCCAGTGACGAGACCATGTTGGTGTCCGCCCAGCGCGGGTTGTGAAACTCGATCAGACCACGTTCGGCCAGCAACTCACGTTTATAGCCGGTGACCACGGCGATTTCACTGATACCGGCCGCGCGCAGGGACTCCAGCTGCCATTCGAGCAGCGGTTTGCCCCGCAATTCGACCAGGCACTTGGGGCGCTCATCCGTGAGGCTTTTCATGCGGCTGCCACGTCCGGCAGCCAGAATAATGGCTTTCACAACACGTCTATCCCGTGGGTTATTGAGAGGAGTGGGGTTCGCCGAACAACTGCTGGATTCGCGTCAGGTCGTGGGAGGCAAAATCCGCTTCACGTTCCGGGTGCCACATCCAGCCTTCCCACGGCAGTTGAAGGTGGCGGATGGCTTCAATTTCCCCGTCTTCGCTGCGGGCCATGACTTCAAACCCCTGCGGGCAGCCAGCAAGGGCGAGGCCGTGATAGCTGTTCACTTCGGCAACGATCCGGCCGGACAACCGATGTCGGGTTCGCACATGACCGGTGACCGGTTTCAGCTCGCCACCGGACCAGTGCGCCAGCATCTGCATGCCGCGACAAATGCCCAGCACTGGCAACTGACGCGCGTTTGCGTGATCCAGTAACTCGCTTTCGGTGCGGTCGCGGGCCGGGCACTCCCCGATGTCATTGCCCCCCGACAGCACGATGGCGTGGGGCGCGACGGCCGCCAGCCAGTGATCGAGCGGCAAGCCGTTGGGCACTGGCACCGGGACGAACCCGGCTGCCAGAAGGAAACCGATCAGTCGCTGATCCAGCGCATCACGGGTTTCTCCGCGTTCCGGGTGACTGTCCACTCGCTGACTGACGGCGACAACCTTCATGCCATCATCTCCACCCGGCGGCCCGGGCAATCCAGGTGCAGGAAATCCGCCGTCGACCAGCGCCGGTAAAGCACTTCACCCGCACCAATGACGGCCGGCAAGCCCAGTTCGCCGGCACGGATCGCCATGTGCGAATTGGCGCCGCCCCACGCTGTGATCAATCCGGCAATCGGGTAGGCGAACAACCAGTCGAACCCCGGATCCGCGTTGGGAATACAGACGATCGCCCCGGCGAGTTTGTCCCGGTCGTCGCACAGCACAACCGGCGCGGTCACGCGTTTCTGGGTGATGAAATTGGGCGCCGTTTCCGGCCACTCGAAACACCAGACATCTTCCGGTCGGGTGATCACCGGCGGCAGGGAGACCTTGAGCGTCTCGGCATAGCGCGCCTTGCCCTGTTCGATGCTGCGCAGCAGTACCTCTTTCGGATCCGCTGCCGCCACGTGCAGTTCGGTGAAGGCGCGGATATCGCAATAGGCCAGGTCTTCGCGACCGATGCCGTGCTCGGCTCCGACCTGCGCAATCAATGCCAGCGCGTCGGAGAGATTACGGGTGAAGTGGAACTTGGCCAGTTCCCGCAGTTCGATACCGTTCTGCAGAAAGTCCAGCAAACCGACCGGATCGGGCTGCAAGCCATGGGCTTCGAGCAGTTTCACGATCTCGCGCATCTGCGGCAGCGTCAGCGAAAACGGTTGAAGGGGTTCCGGGGCGGCCGGGCGTTGAGTCCAGTCGAAATAGAGCTCCGGCGCTTCATCGTAGCGCGGTGAAAGGATGTCGTAGGTGCCCGGTCGCAGATGCCCGTAACGCGCCAGGAAAGTCGCCTTGTCGAGCGTCGCCCGATCGCGTGCCAATTGCCCGCTGACGGTGGAAACACCGGCCATGAACGCATCGTAGTCTGCCTGCGAAAACACACCTACGGTCACCAGCGACCTGAGCATCTGCACGGCGACGAAGCCGGCGCGGGCCAGACCGGCGAAGGGCAGGGTGCCGTAGCGTTTCGCATCTTCCAGCAACCAGTAAATGCGCTCCAGCGGATCGGCAGCGGAAGCCAGCAACTCATCGCGGCGGGCATTGAGCACATCGAGTTTGTTGGCATCGCTACGCCACAGACCGTCCTTGGGGTGGACGATACGGTTGGTCAGCTTGCGCAGGCTGGTGCTGATAGCGTCCAGCTCGTGGGGCTGGAAGCCTGCATCGGCGAGGCGTTCCAGTTGTTGCGACAGATCCAGGGTGTAGCAGGAGAACACGATTTCGAACTCCACCTTGTCGTGGAGTGTCGGCTCGGCCAGCAACCGATCGATGTAGTAGTCGACCAGCCGCCCGGCCAGGTCTTCATCAAGATCTGCCGGAATGAAGGAGTTGAACGACAAACGCACATCGATATAGGGCAGGCCGAAAAAGTGCGGCATCAGCGGAAAGCTGCGCAAGTTTCGGTAGCCGTAGTTGTGACGCTGGTACGCCCAGATGGAGTCGGTCACCAGGTCCCGGTACAGCGAGAGTGCCAACGGCTTGGGCCGGATACCGATGATCTCGGCCGGGTTCCAGTCAGGCATCACGCCGTAGACCGTGCGCTGGCCGATCAGGAAAGGATGGGGTCGCATGCCGCGCGCCACTTTGCGCTGAATGCTTTCCAGGCGTGCGGCCTGCTCCGCCTCGGATTCCGGACGGGAAGGCAGAATCAGCGGCCGGGCCTGTAACAGCCAGAGCGCTTCGCCGTCGGTTTCACCAGTGATTGCAAACTCGCAATCGAGCGGCACGCCGCCGAATAGCGGCAGCAGCTCTTCGAGCAAGCCAATCACGGGCACGAGGGACGCAGGTGCTGCAACTTTGCTGTGGGCGGCCTGCTGCCAGAGCCGACCGCCCATGCCACCGGTCACCGAGGCGGTGTCGCTGCCTTCCGACCAGTTCACGACGCGATAGGGGGCGCAGGTGTTGGGGTCGTGGGAAAACGCGACGCCGGAGCGCAGCACATTCCGCAGCATGGGCTGGATCAGGATCTCGTCCGACGGATACACCTCGCCGTAACTGGCGATCACCTGTTCAACCGCCGAGGCCAGCCCTGCGTCATCGACATCCGGGATCGACAGGAAGGCGCCCGCGAAGGACGCCTGGGCGCTGTCTTCGCGTCCGCAGCTGGACCGCACGATCCAGGGCGCGGCAGGCAGCCGCCCCTGGATAGCCTGGACACAGGCTTGCCGATCCCGTTGCCAGTCCGCCACGGTGAATGCCAGCAGCGGCGCAATGCGGGCCGACGCGAGTCGTCCTTGCAGGCTGGACAGCGTGCCGGCCTTGGTAGAGAAATGCAGGGCCATCAGGCGTTATCTCAGCTGGGCGACCCAAATGTTCGTCGAGTACGGAATCTGGATCGAAGGCGTCTTCAGGCCTTTCAGGTAGTCGTCGATGGCGCTGATCACTTCGTGGAAGTTCGCACCGGCCTGACGCTCCAGCGTGGCGTGGGAGCGCCAGGCTTCCAGGCATTCTTCGATGCTCTGCTCGTGAATGACTCGGGCGTCGAGGTGTACGACCGGGCCGAACAGTTCGCTGGCGTCGATCACGGCCGTCTGGTCTTCGCGACGGGTGCCGTAGCCATAACCCGGTACGCGCTCCTTGATGATGGCTTCGATCCGGGCCTGGATCGGGTCTTCAAGATTGCGGTGGTTCCACATGCAGGCGAACCAGCCACGAGGCTTGAGAATGCGCGCGGTTTCTTTCAGGGCCTGTTGGCGGTCGCAGACGTTGAACGAGCTGCCGAAGGTGACCATGTCGAACGCCTGGGTCGCCTGGCCGGTCACTTCGCCGGTGCCTTCGTGCCATTTGACATTGGCCAGCTCGGCGGTGCGCTTGATGCCGTTGGCGCGCATCGCATCGTTGGGTTCCACGGCGGTGACGTCCAGGCCGCGAGCGGCCAGCATCAGCGTCAGGTGAGCAACACCGGCGCCGACGTCGCAGAACTTGTCGCCCTGTTCGGCACCTGCGATCGAGAGCATCGCGTCGATGGCGGCATCGGCATAGTCAGGACGCTTCAGATAGGCGTCGGCCAGGGTGGTGTAATCCCATTCGGTTTTCATACCAGATTCCTTGTATAAATTTTATTGAGTAAATCGTCTGCCAGGCTTTGCCCGGAGCGCAGGGGGTCGAATTCAACCAGCCAGTCCGCCGCTTGCGGTTCATCAACGGGCAGGTCAAGTCCGGCAACGTTGTTCAGTTCACCGGCATGAAACCGACGGTAGATGCCCTTGGGATCCCGGCGGCTGAGCTCCTCTACCGGCACTTTCAGGTAAACCTCGAAATAACCGGGCAGATGGGCGCGGTTCCACGCATGAACTTCACGAAACAGCGAGATCGTTGCGATCACCACGGTGTGGCCTTGCGCCGCGATCATTCTGCAGAGATGGGCGTATTGCACGGCCAGCGCGAGTCGACCTTCACGGCCATGGTTCTGCGAGTTGGCAGCAGTGGCGCCGAACACCTCGCGCAACTCATCGCCATCGAGCATCACAACCGATTGGCCATTGCTGCGCAGACGGGCAACGAGCTCACCGGCCAGCGTTGATTTGCCGGCGCCCGAGAGGCCCGTAATCCATATCACCTGCGCGCGAGGGTCACATTTCATAGCGTTCTGACCAATGTTCCGTGTGGGTATCTGGCGTTGAACCTTGCAGCAGGTTCAACGCGGTTTATCTGTGTTCAGTCACGCTCTTTGATATTGCCAAATGAGTCGATAGTTGACTGGCAGAACATCGAGTCATGCTTGTTCTCGATCAAGTCATGAAACACATCCTGCGGTAACGGCAAGTTGCGGTACTGTGTTTCGTAGAACTTCTTGTATATAAAATAATTGTCGTCGGGGGACATCAGACTGAAACCCAGTGCCAGCTCTTTTAGTTCGTCGCCGTTTTTCGCGATGGGCAGCAAGTTGTTCATCTGTTGCAGCCAGGCGTCGACAATCGGATTGCATTCATCGGAGGTCGGAACGTAATAGATTGGCAGCTTGCACGAGTTGAGCATGAACGACACACCACCGGTCGAGGCGTCGGTAATGATGGTGTCGCACTGCTGGTAGAAAACCGTGCTGCTGGTGCCTGGCTTGTCTATGGTGATCCAGTCATACACAGAGAGCTGTTTGCATAGGTCCTTAAGGGTTGGATGCTCGAGGTCAGCCATGTACGGACGCAGGATGAACCGGGCATGTGCAATCTGTGACCTGACGGCATTGATCACGGTTTGCAGGTTTTCGTACAGCGACGCGCCACTTGGGCAAATACCCAATTGGGTCGGCAGCAGCCCGACAACGTAGTCCCCCGATGTCCTGTTCGACACGGGAGCGGACTCGAAGAACCGGGGAACCTTGATTGGCAACGTCGCGACCGGACTTGTCTTGCGCATGTCGGTGCGCAATGCAATGCCATCGGCGATCAGGGATTTCAGGGCTTTTCTGTCGGGCCTGTAGCGTTGCAGGCCGGTTTTGATCAGGTCAAAACCTGATCGGGACGAAGCAATGACCACGTCCCAATAGGACGTCAGTTCGGCGTAGTAATACTTGTCCCTGGTCGGCATTCCGATATTGCCGTGGGTCAGGAAGATGCCAAAGTTCGAATCGTCGAGCACGCGGCCAACCCAGGCATCGTTTGAAATGACGATTTGTGATTCCAGGTTCGAGATCACCTCTACGCCTACCTGCTGAACCGGGTAATCGAGGATCTCTTCTGCCTCTTGCCGGCTCAGCCCCGTCTTGTCTGTTTGCAGGACGATGCAGTTGTAAGTGTTGCGCAGGGCATCAAGTGCAGGGATCAGGTATTCGAGGTATGTTTTGCCGCCACGGGTGACATTGCTGATCAAATAGACGTTTTTCATTATTGACTTGTGCTTATAAAATTTGCCGTGGCAAAAACAAGTTGGGTCGGCTGGCGCGCGTTGACAATTAACTGATTGATATTGTCTTGGCGAATTAGCCATTGAAAATCTGTCATCGGCCGTTGTTTGGGAACATGCCGTTTTATGACGATTTTAATTGATCAAATATATTGCGCCCGGTGGGCTGAAGAGATCTTTTCCATGATGTGCCGCCTCCATTTTATATTGCTTTAAAGTTTGAGCTTTTAACTAAAAGCTCTGGTGCCTGATGAAGAGCGCCGTCGTTATATCACATCTTGGCTAATGGCTATCAGCGCGTGCGGACTTTATTTTCAGTCGGCAAAGATCGCCAGCAAGCACCTGTCCATCCTGTCATTGCGTCGCCGGGCGATACTGAAGCGCTTCGGCCAGATGTTCGCGGGAGATGGCATCAACCTTCTCTATATCGGCCAGTGTCCGTGCAACCTTGAGCAACCGATGCGCCGAACGCAGTGAAAGTGTCAGCCGTTCGCATGCAGACTCCAGCCAGTGTTCATCGGTTGTGGATAACTTGCAGTGTCTGCGCAACCCCGGCAGATCCAGAAATGCATTGGCGCAGCCTTGACGCTTTTGCTGTCGCTCCCGGGCTTCGGCGACCTGAATCGCTGCACTGGCGCTGTCCTCGCCGGGCTTCATTGTCGGGTTCAGTGCAGTGGCTTCCCGTGCAACGGTTAGGTGCAGATCGATCCGGTCCAGCAACGGCCCCGACAGCTTGTTGCGATAACGCTGCACCATGTCCGGGGTGCACGAGCAGCGCCCCGTCGGCTCGCCCAAATATCCGCAGGGGCACGGGTTCATTGCCGCAACCAGTTGAAAGCGTGCAGGGAAGCGCACGCGATCTTTCGCGCGCGCGATGACGATATGCCCGGACTCCAGGGGTTCGCGCAGTACCTCCAGCACCTTGCGATCAAACTCCGGCAGTTCGTCGAGAAACAGCACGCCGTGGTGGGCAAGGGTGATTTCGCCGGGCTGAGGTTTTGAACTGCCACCGACCAGTGCCGGCCCGGAGGCTGAATGGTGAGGTTGGCGAAAGGGCCGTTGCGGCCAGTGGGTGAGCGGGGCGCCACTGGCGACCGACTGAATCGCAGCCACTTCCAGCGCTTCACTCTCGGCCAGAGGCGGAAGCAACCCCGGCAATCGACTGGCCAGCAACGTCTTGCCCGTTCCCGGTGGCCCGCTGAGCAGCAGATTATGCGCGCCCGCCGCCGCTATCAGCAGCGCGCGCTTGGCTGCCAGTTGACCCTGAACTTCATTCAGGTCGGGATAGGGTCTGGTGGCATGGATCAACCCGTCCGAAACATAAGGTTCGACCGGCGTATGCCCATTGAAATGCGCCACCGCCTCCAGCAGATGATCCACCGCGATCACCTTCAGCCCTGATGCCAGGCACGCTTCTTCGGCATTCGCCCGCGGAACCATCAGCGTCCGCCCGGCCTTGCGCGCCGCCAGTGCCGCCGGCAACACCCCGCGCACCGCCCGCACAGCGCCGGACAACGCCAGCTCACCGAGGCATTCCACGTCATCCAGCGTCAACGTCGGCACCTGCACGCTCGCCGACAGAATCCCCAGCGCAATCGCCAGATCGAACCGCCCGCCATCCTTGGGCAGATCTGCCGGCGCCAGGTTCAAGGTGATCCGCCGCGCCGGAAACTGCAGCCCGGAATTGATGATCGCGCTGCGCACCCGGTCCTTGCTCTCTTTTACCGCCGCCTCGGGCAGGCCGACCATGGTCAGCGAGGGCAAGCCGTTGGCCAGATGGACTTCGACGGTGACGGCGGGAGCATCCACGCCAATCTGGGCGCGACTGTGGACGATGGCGAGGGACATGGTCGTTCCTTGAGTTGAATCGAGGGGCCGCTTCCTGCGGTTTTTTAAGGATAGTCGGGGAGGAGGAAGTTGAAGGAACAGTTGCCTGGGCAAAGCTTCACTGGATGTTGCTGGAATCGAAATGAATAGTCTTCAGGCGTAAAAAAACCGCCTACTAGACGGTCTTTTAATGCGGGATTCAGGTTCCGCCACCGGCGAGCCAGCCATCAGGCTCCAATTCTTTGCCATAGGCTGCGGCGACCTTCAAAAAGTGCCGCTGACTGGCAGAAACCGTATCGGCCAAACTGGGCGTTTCTGCACGAAGCCTGGATGCGAGTAACGGCTGTTTTTTCTGTTTTTTCTGTTTCATAGACACCTCTCGTGTCTGGATGAATGAGTCGATCTTATTGGTCGTCCAGTGGAAAGACAAGGCGGTCGGTTGTGTCGAAATGAAAGCCAAGTTTTTGATAGTAAGGGATGGCGCCAGAGTCAGGTTCCTGGACCTCGATTTCAGTGCATCCCAGTCTCCGTGCGTAGAATTCAGTTGTCAGTAGCGCCATGGGTGCGATCCAGCCTCGCAAGGTGTGGGTTCTGCCAGTTCGTCCCTGCAAAAGGATGATTTTTATACAGATCGTGCTTTTGCGCGGGGTTGCGTAACACAAGCCGCACAGTTCTCCTTCGTACCAAAAAGCCAGGTCCAGACCCTTTGCGTCTTTGGTTTTCCACTTCAGCACTTCATCCCATGGATAGCTCACGGGCCCGCTCCACTGGTGGTATGCATTGATTGCTACAGGAGTAATTGGCTCAATTCCGAGTGATGTTGCTTCCACCCCGGCTGCTAATGCTTCCGGGTTCATAGATACGGCTTGGTGTGCAAGTTTGCGGGCTTCGGATTTGAGTGTCTGATTACGGAGCTCGGTACCTTTTCCTTTTCTTCGCATTGTCTGAGTTCTGTTTGGATCAGGCCGCAGAAGGTAGCGAAGGCGGGGATACTCACGTAATCAGGCGTGGGGGACAGTCCTTGTAGGACGGTACTTACGTAAGTGAAGGACGTTGGTTTGGGAGGATTCAGGGTGATACGGCTAGGGAGCTAAAAGTTCGCTGCGACTACTCCTCAAAAAAGAAAACGGCGTCCTGTCGGACGCCTTCCTCTTTTTATCTCTCACAGAGACCTCCCTCCTGACGGGTACATTTTCGTTTGCCAATGTAATGACAGGTGTAAGGACTGCATATCCAGGCGCAAACGCTGATTTTTGTAGGGGCATGCCCTAATAGTTGTAGGACGTCAGCGAAAGCGACTCGACGGTCTTGTATTGCAAAGTCGGGTGCTCCAGTTTTGCCGCTCAATGCAGCCTCTGGAGGCGAAAAATGGACCGCAATGGTATGCGCCCGATTCATCCGGGTGAGGTTCTGAACAAGGAATTCATGGAGCCGTTGGGCATGACTGTCATGGACTTGGCCATGCCTACGAACTGGCCTGAAACCGAGATCGAGAAGCTTGTGAAATGCCAGCTCAGGATCTGCGCCGATCTGGCAATCAGACTGGCAATCCACCTCAACACCACGCCTGAGTTCTGGATGAATCTCCAGTCGACTTACGATTTACGCAGGGCCCAGCTCCGGCATGCGGGCCTATAGCGATTGCAGCATCCGCGAAGCCCTTTTCCACCAAGTGGCCGGCACCGGGTGTTTTCGTTTTTCCCGCTCTACCACCATCTGTGGCACATCCTGCAACCGAATCCACGGCTGGTTATTCCAGTGCAGCAAACTCAACGACATCTCGGGCCAATTCAACAGGCTTAGCTGTGGGCGTTCGCTTGTGGTGGGGTGCTGGGCGTCGCGCAGGGTGGGGATGACTTGATGGGTGAGCCATTCGCGTAGCGCTCGGTATTCGGGGCAGTAGTGGTAGACGAGGAGGGCGTAGATGCCGGATTCGCTGATCAGCAGGGTGTTTTCGATCTGGTTGTGGATCAGGGTTTTGCGGGTTTGGTATTGGTCCGGGTCGAGCTTTCGCAGCATGCGTTCGTTGAGATAAATGTGCAGCAGACGGCCCAGATCGCGGGCGGAGAACCAGGGTTGGTTCTGGATGAGGAGGGCGTGTAAATGGAGTTTGTGGCGGATGAAGACGTTGGGAATTAAATAGTTTTCGTCCATGACTCAGTTCTCGAATGTGGTGAAGAAAACTGCCTCTGATCGTCGCCAAACAAAAAGGGTGGCAGCTATGCGCGGATTGGCGAACCGGGACATTCGAAAACCGGCAGACCCGAAGGTCTCCCACGCACAGCCGCCATAATTCGAGGTGGGAGTATTTCCCTCGTTCGAAAACATCGCGCTACGTCAAATGTTGCCGGGTCGCCAAACCCAGTGCTGAGCATTCAGCATTGGGTGAGCTTAGAAATCAGGGTTTCACGACGCAATCGGACGACGGGGTTGCAAGCTGTAGGATTCTGCCGAGATTCGGCAGCGAATCCTGAATGGCGGGAAGGTCGTTCCGACCTTCATTCGCGGGCAAGCCCGCTCCCACAAGGAGCCGCATTCACAAAGAAACGAGGTGTTACTCAGCCGGCGGCGTCAGCTTCGCTTCCAGCTCCGCCACCTTCGCCTCCAAGCTCTCAAGCCGAGCGCGAGTGCGCGCCAACACCACCATCTGACTATCGAATTCTTCCCGGCTCACCAGGTCCAGTTTGCTGAACGCGCTTTGCAGCAGCATCTTGAACTGGCTTTCGATTTCGGCTTTTGGCAATGGTGTGTCGCCGCTGAACAGGCGGGAGGCGGTGCCGCTCAGGGCGTCGAGGAAGTCTTTGGGCGCGAGCATGGGATATGTCCTGGAAACTATGGCCGGCAGTGTATCACGCAGTGTCTATAGTCATTCGCGCGGGCCCGGATGCACGCTTTTCGCGCAAAAGGATGAACGGCTGCGCACCGTTGTTGTGCGTATCCCGTGTGCCATTTCGGTGATGGCATCGACGGCCCCGGCCAAGGGATTGAAATCAAGGGATTTTGGCGAGATGGCAAGCTTTCTGCTTAGTCGGTAGTGACCCATGCACTGATGCAGTCGCTGTGACGAATGCAGTGCGCCGGACGGGACGGGGAGTTTCGTCGGGAGCGGTTAGCTGGCGTCAGTCGGGCGGGTAGGGCCGACGATGCGTTACAAAGCCAGGCACTGCGCTTAGACTTGAGTCGGGTTTGTTTTCCTGGGGCAAGTCCACCAATTCGGGAGAGAGTTTCATGAAGCTAGTCACTGCCATCATCAAGCCGTTCAAGCTGGACGACGTGCGCGAGTCGCTGTCCGAAATCGGCGTGCAGGGCATTACCGTAACTGAAGTCAAAGGCTTCGGCCGGCAGAAGGGTCACACCGAGCTGTATCGCGGCGCGGAGTACGTGGTCGATTTTCTGCCCAAGGTGAAAATCGACGTTGCCATCGACGACAAGGATCTGGATCGGGTTATCGAGGCGATAACCAAGGCTGCCAACACCGGCAAGATCGGTGACGGCAAGATCTTCGTGGTCAATCTGGAACAGGCGATTCGCATCCGTACCGGCGAAACCGATACCGACGCGATCTAAACGCCGCCACAAACCCAACGCCCCAGGAGAAAACAATATGACTCTGCGTAAATTCGCAGGGCTAGGCGCCCTGTTGTCCATCGTAATGCCCGGCCTGGCTTTGGCGGCAGATCCGGTGGCGCCTCCAGTCCTCAATTCCGGCGATACCGCCTGGATGCTGACCTCGACGGCCCTCGTGCTGTTCATGACCATTCCGGGCCTGGCGCTGTTCTACGGCGGCATGGTGCGGTCGAAAAACATTCTTTCCGTGATGATGCAGTGCTTCGCCATTACCGGCCTGGTCACCATCCTGTGGTTCATTTATGGCTACAGCATGGCGTTCGACACTACCGGGATGGAAGCCAACGTCGTCAACTTCAACTCCTTCGTCGGCAGCTTCGGCAAGGCCTTCCTGGCAGGCGTCACCCCGGCCAGCATTACCGGCCCGACGGCGCTGTTCCCTGAAGCGGTATTCGTTACCTATCAGATGACCTTCGCCATCATCACCCCGGCGCTGATCGTCGGTGCCTTCGCCGAGCGCATGAAGTTCTCCGCGATGCTGGTGTTCATGGGCGTCTGGTTCACCCTGGTTTACGCGCCGATTGCGCACATGGTCTGGAGCGGTCCGGGTTCGCTGCTGGGTGATTGGGGCGTGCTCGACTTCGCCGGCGGCACCGTGGTGCACATCAACGCCGGTATCGCCGGTCTGGTGGCGTGCCTGGTACTGGGCAAGCGCAAAGGCTTCCCGACCACCCCGATGGCACCGCACAACCTCGGTTACACCCTGATGGGCGCGGCGATGCTGTGGGTCGGCTGGTTCGGCTTCAACGCCGGCTCCGCTGCTGCAGCCAACGGCACTGCCGGCATGGCGATGCTGGTCACTCAGATCGCAACCGCCGCCGCTGCACTGGGCTGGATGTTCGCCGAGTGGATCACCCACGGCAAACCAAGTGCGCTGGGTATCGCTTCGGGCGTGGTTGCCGGTCTGGTGGCAATCACTCCGGCGGCCGGCACCGTGGGCCCGATGGGCTCGCTGATCATCGGCCTGGCCGCTGGCGTGGTGTGCTTCTTCTGCGCCACCAGCCTGAAACGCAAACTCGGTTATGACGACTCCCTGGACGCCTTCGGCGTGCACGGTATCGGCGGTATCCTCGGCGCAATCCTCACCGGTGTGTTCGCTGCTCCGGCGCTGGGTGGTTTCGGCACCGTCACCGACATCGCCTCCCAAGTGTGGATTCAGTGCAAAGGCGTCGGCTTCACGGTGATCTACACCGCGATCGTCACCTTCATCATCCTCAAGGTGCTGGATGCCGTAATGGGTCTGCGTGCCACCGAGGAAGAAGAATCGGTGGGCCTGGACCTGGCACAACACAACGAGCGCGGCTACAACCTGTAAGTACGCGCCTCAAAAAAACTTGCCCGGTTCGCCGGGCATTTTTTTGTCCGGAATTTGTCATCCCTGATGTGGCTGAATGGATTTTTCGTACTGCTTTGGTCGCGTTTACGACGGGTGTTTTTCTACGGCCAATGGCTTACATCATTGAAGGAATATTAGGGCCTTTGTTTTTTTTCAGAGCGCGCTAGAATGCGCCCCGAACGTGCGGAGAACTGTATGTGGCAACAGACTCTGATAACCCTGCGGGCACGGCCCCGGGGCTTTCATCTGGTAACGGAAGAGTTGCTCGCCGGACTGCCCGAACTCAAGGCATGCCGGGTCGGTCTGTTGCATTTGTGGCTACAGCATACCTCGGCGTCGTTGACCATCAACGAGAACGCCGATCCGGCGGTACGTCGCGACTTCGAACGATTTTTCAATCGTCTGATCCCACAAGGAACAGACGGCTATGAGCATAACGACGAAGGCCTGGACGACCTCCCGGCGCACTTCAAGGCCAGCGTGCTGGGCTGCCAGATCAGTTTGCCGGTAACGGCGGGTCGACTGGCACTGGGCACCTGGCAAGGCGTTTACCTGGGCGAGCATCGCGATCATGGCGGTGCCCGTAAAGTCCTCGCCACCTTGCACGGTGAAGAGGCATAAACCGTTGGTCACCAATGGTTACCGATTTTTTTCCGGCGACTTTCGACAGTCGCCAAAGCTGGTCTATAACTAATCTGCTTTTCGCAAGTCATGAGGTAGAACATGAGCGATGATGATCTGGAAAACGACGACCTCGAAGTAGGCGACGAAGACGAGGCCGAAGACGGTCTGGAAGCGGCAGCGGAAGACGTTGCTGAAGACGATGGCGGTGACGATACGCCGGCCCCGGCTGCCAAAGGCAAGGCCAAGGCTGCGGTGTCGGTCGACGAGTTGCCGAGCATCGAAGCCAAGAACAAGGAGCGCGACGCCCTGGCCAAGGCCATGGAAGAGTTCCTTGCGCGTGGTGGCAAGGTTCAGGAAGTGGAGGCCAACGTGGTCGCCGATCCGCCCAAGAAGCCGGACAACAAGTACGGCAGCCGCCCTATCTGAGGCGTGCCGCTTGCTTGCTGATAAAGCCCGCCGTCGCTGCGGGCTTTTTCATGGGCGAAAGAAAATTAGCCGCGGCTGTTCCAGCGAGCGAGCACGGCAGGCAGATCGTTCAGGCTGCGAATCTCGGCATCCGGCAGGCGCTCCGCTTCCCAGACCTTGCCGGCCGGGTTAAACCAGATCGCTCGCAGACCGGCCTGTTGCGCTCCGGCGATGTCATCCCCCGGGTGATCGCCGATATGCACTGCCGCTTCGGCGCTGACGCCACCGCGCTGCAACGCTTCATGGAACAGTCGCGCGTCCGGCTTGGCGATGCCAATATCTTCGGCGCACAGCGCAAACTTGAAGTAATCCGCCAGCCCGAGACGGCGCACATCGGCGTTGCCGTTGGTGACCACGCCGAGGGCGTAGTGTTTGGCCAGGGTTTCCAGGATTGGCTCGACTTCCGGGAACACCTCGATTTGATGCCGGGCATGCAGAAACACTTCAAAACTCTTGTCCGCCAGTTCCGACGCTTCGCCGTGGTCATATCCAGACTCTTCCAAAGCATGGAACAGCACTCGCCGGCGCAGCGCGCTGATGCGGTGCTTGAGTCCCGGTTCGCTGCTCAGCACGCGCTCGCGGATCGACCACAAATGCTCCACCGGCACCGCGCCCAGCTTCGGCGCATGTTCGCTCAGCCATTCGCGCAAAACCGCTTCGGCGCTGACGATCACCGGGGCGGTGTCCCACAGGGTGTCGTCGAGGTCGAAGGTGATCAACTGGATGCTCATGAATCATCGCCTTTCATGCGTTTGGCCCTTGGGTGGGCGCTGTCGTAGACCGCCGCCAGATGCTGGAAGTCCAGGTGGGTGTAGATCTGGGTGGTCTTGATGTCCGAGTGGCCGAGCAATTCCTGCACCGCGCGCAGGTCTTGGGAGGACTCCAGCAAATGGCTGGCAAAGGAGTGCCGCAACATGTGCGGGTGCAGGTTCTGCCCCAGCTCACGCTCGCCGGCCAGTTTGACCCGCACCTGAATCGCACGCGGGCCGAGGCGTCGGCCTTGCTGGCTGACGAACACCGCATCGTCCGCCGGGTTGGTCAGCGCTCGCAACGGCAACCATCGCTCCAGCGCTTCCCGGGCCTTTTTGCCGACGGGCAACAGACGCGTCTTGCTGCCCTTGCCGAGCACCTGAACCATGCCGTCGGCGAGATCGAGCTGATCGAGATTGAGCCCGGTCAGCTCCGACAGGCGCAGGCCTGAGGAATAGAACAACTCCAGAATCGCCTGATCGCGTCGGGCCAGAAAGTCGTCCTCGACCGCGCCTTCAAGCAGTTGCAGCGCCCGGTCGGTGTCGAGGGTTTTCGGCAGGCGGCGTTCGCCTTTGGGCGGTGTCAGGCCGGTGGCCGGGTCGTGATCGCAGAGGCCTTCGCGATTCAAATAATGATAGAGCCCGCGAACTGCCGAGAGCAGGCGCGCCAGGCTGCGGGAAGACTGGCCCTGGGCATGCAGGCGGGCGATCAGGCTGCGCAGGCGCTGGATGTCCAGGGCCTGCCAGCTGCCGACGTTCTGTTTGTTGCACCAGCCGAGGACTTTGTCGAGGTCGCGACGGTAGGCCGACAACGTGTGCGGCGACACCTGCCGCTCACTGCGAAGGTGTTCGCAGTAAGCGTCCAGTTGTCGTTCCATGCTCAGCGTACCGAGCGCAGGGAGCTGTTGACCCGTGGCAGCACGCGGCCCATGACTTCGGCGATGTAGCTGAGGAACAGCGTGCCGACCGAGCTTTTGTAGTGCTGCGGATCACGGCTGGCGATGGCCAGGATTCCGTGGATGCCCTGGTGGCTGACGGCGACCACGGCGGTGGAACCGATCTGCTTGCGCTGTTCTTCGCCAAACAGGAAGTCCAGTTCGTGTTCACGCAGGCTGCCGCTGACGCTCTTGCCTTCGGTGAGCAGGCCGCCGATGGCGGTCTGCGCGTCGGCGTGGGTCACCCAGCGGCCGACCGGCGCCGGGTTGTCGCCGAGCAGGATCAGGCTGACGAAGGGCACCTGGAAGTCCTGGCGCAGACTATCTTCGACGCTGATCACCACGTCTTCCAGGGTGGCGGCGTCCATCAGGGCGAGGATCAGGCGACGGGTCTTGTCGAACAGGCGATCGTTGTCCCGGGCCACGTCCATCAAGTGCGAGAGGCGGTGGCGCATCTCGATGTTGCGGTCGCGCAGGATGGACATCTGTCGCTCGACCAGTGACACGGTGTCGCCGCGACGATGGGGGATACGCAGGGATGGCAGCAGTTCTTCGTGCTCGACGAAGAAGTCCGGATGAGCCTCCAGGTACGCGGCAACCGCTGCCGCCTCCAGGCTCTCGGACGCTGTTTCACCGGACTGTCGGGCGGGTACCTGAGGCTTATCGGTCATGGCTTGTGCTCACTCAAAGACGGACTTGTCCTTCGTATACACGCACTGCCGGACCGGTCATCAGCACCGGTTGGCCGGGGCCTGCCCATTCGATGGACAGGCGCCCGCCCGGCAGGTCGATCAATAGCGGCGAATCCATCCACCCCTGGCTGATCGCAGCTACAGCAGCAGCGCAGGCGCCGGTGCCGCAGGCCTGGGTTTCCCCGGCACCGCGTTCCCAGACGCGCAATTGTGCGCGGTTACGGTCGATGACCTGGAGGAAACCGACATTGACCCGCGCCGGAAAGCGCGGATGGTGTTCGATCTTCGGCCCCAGCTCATGCACCGGTGCGGTGTTGATGTCCTGCACGCGCAGTACGGCATGGGGGTTGCCCATCGACACCGCTGCGAGCTCGACCGATGTACCGTCGACGTCGACCTGATAGCTCAGGGCCTGCTCGGTCGCCTGGAACGGAATGTCCGCCGGCACCTGGCGCGGGGCGCCCATGTTCACGCCGATCTGGCCGTCGTTACGCACGTCCAGCTCGATGATGCCGCCCTTGGTCTCGACGCGGATCTGCCGCTTGGCGGTCAGGCGCTTGTCGAGCACGAAGCGGGCGAAGCAGCGCGCACCGTTACCGCACTGTTCGACTTCGGAGCCGTCGGAGTTGAAGATCCGGTAACGGAAATCCACGTCCGGATTGCTCGGCGCCTCGACGATCAGCAACTGGTCGAAACCGATGCCGGTGTGCCGGTCGCCCCACATTTTTGCGTGCTTGGGCTGAATGTGCGCGTGCTGGCTGACCAGGTCGAGGACCATGAAGTCGTTGCCCAGGCCGTGCATCTTGGTAAAACGCAGCAGCATGGGGTTACTCCGGCAGCAGGCTTTCGCCGGCAAACAGCTCGGCCACGGTCTCGCGGCGACGCACTTCAAATACCTGATCGCCATCTACCAGCACTTCGGCGGCACGGCCGCGAGTGTTGTAGTTGGAACTCATCACAAAACCGTAGGCTCCGGCTGAATGCACGGCCAGCAGGTCGCCTTCTTCCAGCGCCAGTTCGCGATCCTTGGCGAGGAAGTCGCCGGTCTCGCAGATCGGGCCGACCACGTCGTATTTGCGTGCAGCGGTGTCGCGCGGCTTGACCGCAGTGACATCCATCCACGCCTGGTACAGGGCCGGGCGGATCAGGTCGTTCATCGCCGCATCGACGATGGCGAAGTCTTTGTGCTCGGTGTGCTTGAGGTACTCGACCTGCGTCAGCAGCACGCCGGCATTGGCGACGATGAAGCGGCCCGGTTCGAACACCAGCGCCAGATCACGACCGACCAGGCGCTCGCGCACGGCCTTGATGTAGTCGGCAGCCAGCGGCGGCTCTTCATCGCGGTAGCGCACACCCAGGCCGCCACCGAGATCGATGTGGCGCAGGTGGATGCCGCAATCGCCCAGGCGGTCCACCAGATCGAGCAGGCGATCGAGCGCGTCGAGGAACGGTGGCAGGGTGGTCAGTTGCGAACCGATGTGGCAATCGACGCCGACCACTTCCAGGTTCGGCAAGTGTGCGGCACGCACGTACACGTCTTCGGCGTCGGCGATGGCGATGCCGAACTTGTTCTCTTTGAGACCGGTGGAAATGTACGGGTGGGTGCCGGCATCGACGTCCGGGTTCACGCGCAGGGAAATCGGTGCACGAACGCCCAGTTCGGCGGCGACCACTTGCAGGCGCTCCAGCTCGTCGGTGGATTCGACGTTGAAGCAATGCACGCCGACTTCCAGCGCGCGACGCATGTCGTCACGGGTCTTGCCGACGCCGGAGAACACGATCTTGTCAGGGCTGCCGCCGGCGGCCAGGACGCGTTCCAGCTCGCCACGGGAAACGATGTCAAAACCGGCGCCGATGCGGGCCAGGACATTCAATACACCGAGGTTGGAGTTGGCCTTGACCGCGAAGCACACCAGGTGCGGCATGCCGGCCAGCGCATCGGCGTAGGCCAGGTACTGGGCCTCGATGTGGGCGCGGGAGTAGACGTAGGTCGGTGTGCCGAAACGGTCGGCGATGGCGGACAGCGCCACACCTTCCGCGAACAGCTCCCCGCCACGGTAGTTAAAAGCGTCCATGGCGATCCCTTATTGGTAAACGTCGTGCTTGTGTGCTTTGGACGGCTGCTTTTGCGAAGACTGGGCTTGTGCAGCCGGATCCTGATCTTCATCGGGCAGGTACAGCGGGCCTTTCTGACCGCAGGCCGAAATCAAGCAGGCAAAAGCGACGAGCGAAGCGAGCGCAGCAATGGAAGAGATCAGGCGCTTCATGGCGAAATCCTTGAATATGCGTTAATTGCGCCGGAGTATACCGGCCACCCGGCAGCTTGCCTATGCGACGGAACTCCCGTCCGGCGGGGCTCGCCCGCAGGCGGGTCGATCAAGTGCAATCCTTGTGGGAGCGAGCCTGCTCGCGATGGCATCGGCATATTCAACATCCGGGTGTCTGATCCACCGCAATCGCGAGCAGGCTCGCTCCCACAGGGGACAGTGCAGACAGGGTTGTTGGTCGTTATCCTTTGCAATCGGCTGGCAGCGTCCGTATCTTGCGGCGCTTGAGCCTGATCAGACATTTTTTGAGGTTGCCGCAATGAGTTTGTCCGAAGCCCGTTTCCATGATCTGGTCGATGCCACCCAGCAAGCGCTGGAGGACATCTTTGATGAAAGTGGCCTGGATCTGGACATGGAGAACTCGGCCGGTGTGCTGACTATCAAGTTCGACAACGGCAGTCAGTTGATCTTCAGCCGTCAGGAGCCTCTGCGTCAGTTGTGGCTGGCTGACCGTTCCGGTGGTTTCCATTTCGACTATGACGAGCAGGCCAGCAAGTGGGTCTGCGAGAAAACCGAAGAGTTGCTGGGCGAAATGCTGGAGCGCATCGTCTGGGAGCGCGCCGGCGAAAAACTCGATTTCGACGAAATCTGAGATGACGACCGCGCCACGCCCTGCCAAGCCGCTCTACAGCAACGTCAGCCCGGCCGTGCCTTCGCCGTGTACCGGCGTCTGTCGGCTGGATGAGCAGAAGGTCTGTCTCGGCTGCATGCGCCATGTCGAAGACATCCGTGAATGGCGTTCGGCCGATGACGAGCGCCGCCGGGTAATCTGCGCGCAGGCGATGCAACGCAGGCAGCTCTCCGGGACGTAGCTTGTATATTTTTTGAGCTGTGATAGTGTCCGGAAACGCCTCAACCCATCGAGGCCTGGTGAAAACCCCGTCTTTTTTGGCGGGGTTTTGCTTTTTTTGTGTGCAGAAGAAAGGAGTCTGCCCGGATCATGACCGCACCTTCCATCACCCTTACCCGTCTGGACGTGCAACGTCTGGAACGCCTGATCGACAGCCTGGATGACTCGCTGCCGGGCGTGATCGCGCTGCAAACCGAACTGGACCGCGCCGATACCCTGGTCGGCCACGATGAAGTGCCCGCCGATGTCGTGACAATGAATTCCCGTGTGCACTGTCGCGAAGAAGGCAGTGGCAAGGACTACCACCTGACGCTGGTCTATCCGAAACACGCCAACGCCGATGAAGGCAAAATCTCGATCCTGGCCCCGGTCGGCAGCGCGCTGCTGGGCCTGAAGGTCGGCCAGCACATCGACTGGCCGGCCCCGGGCGGCAAGACCCTGAAGCTGACCTTGCTGGAAGTCGAATCGCAGCCGGCCAACGGCGGCGACTTCCCGGAATAACCCTGCCTCAGACCTGCTCGAGCGCCTCGTTCAGAGAGCGTTCCAGGTCGGCCTTGTAACGCAGATAGAGATTGCTCGAACTCTGCCCGTCACCGATCACACCCGACAGGTCCAGGTCGGTGATGTAGCAGCGGTAGCGCTCGGCTTCCCGACGCTGGCCGACGATTTCCCGGGCGACCACGCTGAACAGCTGGTCGCCATGTTCCAGCTCGCAGAACTCCCGCTGATTGCAATACAACGTGACCTGCACCTCGCCCGGTGCGGCCTTGCCGATGATCGCCTGCACGTCGTAGAACGGTTTGTTGACTGGCGTATGCGGTGCCGGGCGCATTTCGACCCGTCGTGCGCGCCCCGGTCCTGATGGCAATAACTGGTAATACAAGATTTCAAGGCTGGCGGCGTGGTTCGACTCCATCGGCAGCAGTGCTTCACGCCGGAACTGGATCGATTGCAGGAAGCGTTGTAGCGGCACCAACAGACTTTGTTCGTCGTGATAGGGCAGGTGTTGTTGCCACAGCGCATTGAATTCGTCGAGCACGTACAGCTCGGCCGTTTGCTCGGTGATCCGGTAGAACACCTGAATGCATTCGGGTTGGCCCATCGGCAGGATCAGCGCGAGGTCGTGGTCTTCCAGTGCCATCGGGTCCAGGTGCAGCGGGCTGTAGCGCGGTTGCTCCTCGCCGAGGTAATCGAGCAGTGCCGGCAGGGTGGCGAGGGCGACATGGCTGACCTGGCCCGGTACCAGTTCCAGCACGTGATAGTGCTGCTGCACCTGGATCAGGTAGCGGTGATTCAAGTCGCTGAGCAGCAGGTTCTGTGCGGTATCGACGATCTCTTCCACCCGGCGGGCGATGAATTGCGCGCGGTTGTGGCAGAAGCAACGCACACGCAGCGAGGGCTGTTGTGGTCCGCGCGGCAGGTTGTTGAGGTAATCGCGCAGGCAGTCGAGCAGCGCATGCGGGCCGTCGAAGCGGTTGACCAGCACTTCGTTCCAGCTGTTGAGCGTGACCTGATCGAGGGTCAGCACCAGGTTCTCGCGCACGCCGGCATAGCTCAGGGAGTCTGTGCGTTCGGTGGTCATCAGGATGTTCAGGTCGCGGTGATGCTTGAGCGGATCGACGCCGACATTCACCAGAATCAGCACTTCGCTCGGCACGCTGGCGCGCAGCAACGGTTCTTCGGCAACGGTCGGCAAGGGCAGGGCGATGCTCTGTTGCAGGCTGCCGAGCAGGTTGAACAGCTCGAACTCGCTCATGTCGCTGGTGCCGGGGTGCAGAGCCAGTCGGGTGCTGCTGTCGATCACGCCGTTGCGATGACACCAGGTCAGCAGTTCCAGCAACTGGCGGCTGCGCTTGATCGGCGCGAAGTGTTCCCACTCCAGCGCCGTCAGGCTGCCGTTGTACAGGCCCCACTGGGTTTGCCCGGGTTCCTTCTTGTTCGGCGACTGCACCAGGGTCAGGGTGTCTTCGGCCAGGTCCGGGGCGATGCCGGGGTTGATGAACTCGACCTTGTCGGCCTTGCGTTCGAACGCGGCGTACAGGCGTCGGCCCAGGACATTGAGATCACGTTTGTTGATCAGGCTGACGGTCTGTTCGGTGCGGGCGAACTGGGTCAGGAAGCGATAGCTATAGTTCAGCT
Source organism: Pseudomonas sp. 91RF (assembly GCF_003576265.1). Taxonomy (NCBI): domain Bacteria; kingdom Pseudomonadati; phylum Pseudomonadota; class Gammaproteobacteria; order Pseudomonadales; family Pseudomonadaceae; genus Pseudomonas; species Pseudomonas sp. 91RF. The sequence continues at coordinate 12,758 of NZ_QWFC01000015.1, read as the reverse complement.
CATTCACCAGAGCCCGGCGCTCGGCGCTGACCTGCCGCACTTTCCATTGGCTGCGGCTGTCGAGCAGTGCCAGTTGCCGCTGGTCCCAGTGCCATTCGCTGGCCAGTCTTTCCAGCAACGAGCGTTGCCAGCTCTGGGTGCGGGTGTTGCCGGTGAGCTTGCGGTTGACCTTGAGGTACAGCGCACGGCGCACCAGTTCCAGACGCTCGGGTTCATTACGGGCGGTGAGGTATTCCTCGATCCGGCGGTAAACCACCATGTACGGATCGAGCTCGTCGAGGTCGAGCCGGTTGGCAAACACTGCCTGCTTGAAGCGCAGGCTCAGGCACTGCACCTGCGGATGTTCGCTGGCGTAGACCTCGATCAGCAGCAGCTTGAGCACCGACTTGTAAGGCGACTCGATGCCCTTGAACAACTGCCACAGCCCGGCACCCACGAACTCGCCCGGCGGAATGTGCGCCAGTGGGCCGAGGTCGAGGGTTTCATCGTTGCGGATGAAACGCTTGGAGATCAGGGTGTGGGTGTACTGGTCGTATGCGCGCTCTTCGTAGACCGGCACCAGCCACCAGATCGGCGTACGCCCCGCCAGCCAGATCGCCGTGCGGTAGAACTCGTCCAGCAGCAGATAGTGCTGGGTGGTGCCGCAATCTTCGGAACTGAGCTGGGTATCACGCTCGCCTTTGACGAAACGCACCGGGTCGATCAGGAAGAAATGCGCCTCGGCCCCCTGGCTCGCGGCCCAGGCTTCGAGCAACTGGCATTTCTTGCGCAGTTCGGCGAGTTCGCTGTCGCTCAGGTCGGGGGCGTGGCAGACCCACACGTCCATATCGCTCTGGTCGGCCTGGGCCAAGGTGCCGAGGCTACCCATCAGGAACAGTCCGTGAATCGGTCTTGGCGGGTTGCTGCCGTGGCGCGGTTTGTAGGAGAACGAGCGTGTCAGGCGCTGGGCTTCGGCGAGAGCATCGGCATCCGGTTCGTAATTCGACAACCCGGCCGGTGTGCTACCCGAGACATAACCGGGCAGCAGCGGATGATTGACGTGGAAAAACAGCGGCAACAGGGTCAGCACGCTTTGCTGGCGCGTCGACAGGCCTTCAAGGGCCCGGTTCAGGCGGCCTTCGTTGAGTTTGAGAAAGCGTGCGCGCAGCTGGCTGAGTACCTTGCGGTCGATTCCCTCGTCCAGGTCGGGGCGGATTTCATGGGTGCGGGTCATGTCGACTCAAACCGGCTCGCAGGGCTCGGAGGCAGAGGGTCACGGAATGCGAGGGAGTTTAGCGCCTGTGCAGCGCGAGCATTAAGCTGAATTTGTTTTTTTGACGCCAGATTTCCACCGCGCGACGGTGGCGTGCGACCGGGCTGGCCCGCGGAAATCCCGTGGCGGAGGTTTCCGTGGGCAAAGTCGGGAGGATCAGGCGGTTTGTTGCTCTTTCAGAATCGTCAGTACGGTCTGCACGTTTTGTGCGGCATCGCGACCGAGACTGGTCAGGTAACCGCCATCAGGCTGGTCTGTCAGTTCTTTTTCAAAGAGGCGTTGGGCAGCGGCAATGTGCTTCGGGGCAGCGGTCTGATGAATTTTCAGACCTTCCTGGGAACTGTCCAGGTTGAAGAGTGCGAGGACTTCCAGTTCGGCAACCAACTCAGGGGTAAGCGACATAAGGACTCCAGACTTTCTAGGAATTGGACGACAGCGCCCCTAAGGTGAACCTGCCGGCGCAGCCTGTCCAGTGTGCGCCAGGGTTTTTGTCTCGGGGGTGGATTCCAGTGTAGTCAGGGGCCGGGAGAAGGCCGGATGGAAGGGTGACAAATTGTGTGGGAGCCAGGCAGCTCCCACATCGGGCTGCCCGGTTACGGCTTTTCCGGTGGCAACTCAGGCAGGGCGCGAAGGGCCGCTTCGTACCATTCGGTATTGAACGCGCGGTCGTCATCGAGCATGGCGTCGATTTCGTAGGCCAGCACGTGGGCCATCAGGTTCAGGATGTCTTCGCGCTCGTAACCGACCAGGGTCAGTTTGTTGAACGTGGCCTTGGCTGCGGGCGGGTTGTCGCTTTCGATCTGGTTTTCGATGGCTTCGATCAAAGTGCTCTCGGTGAACTCTTCTTCGTCGTTATCGATGTCTGTCGGCTCGCTCATGGCAGGCTCCTCAAGGAAAGGCGCCAGTTTACCCGCATTCAGCGGCGTGATGCTGCTGGCGGGATTCCCCGGAGCGATCTATAAACAGGCACTGCCCACCCCGCACGGCCTGGAGGCTATGTGATGTTCAAGCTCTACGGATTCTCAGTCAGCAACTACTACAACATGGTCAAACTGGCGCTGCTGGAAAAGGGCCTGCCGTTCGAGGAAGTCACCTTCTACCCGACACCAACGCCGGAGTCTCTGGCCATCAGCCCGCGCGGCAAGGTGCCGGTGCTGGGGGCCGAAGGCGGTTACATCAATGAAACGATGGTGATGCTCGAATACCTCGAAAGCACCCGGACGGGTGTTCCGCTGCTGCCGGCCGAACCGTTTGCGCGCGCCCAGGTGCTGGCGGTGGCCAAGGAAATCGAGTTGTACATCGAGCTGCCGGCCCGTGCCTGTTACGGCGAAGCGTTTTTCGGCGCGGCGCTGCCGGAGGCGATCAAGGAGAAGACCAAGTCTGAATTGCTGCTGGGTTTTGCAGCGCTGGGCCGCCACGGCAAGTTCGCCCCGTATGTGGCGGGCGACAGCCTGAGCATCGCTGACCTGTACTTCCTCTACAGCGTGCCGCTGGCGGCTGCGGTGGGGCACAAGCTGTTCGGTCTGGATCTGCTGGCGGACATGCCGAAGGCCAAGGCACTGCTGGAGCGACTTGAGCAGAATCCGCACGTGCAGAAGATTGCAGCGGACAAGGAAGCGGCGATGCCGGCGTTTTTGGCGATGATCGCGGCGAAGAAGTAAGTTTTTTGTGCTTTCGAGATAGCTTTCGCGAGCAAGCCCGCTCCCACACTTGATCTCGATTGGACACTTGTTCTGTGTTCGCAGCAGATCGAATGTGGGAGCGGGCTTGCTCGCGAAGCTTTGGCTTTTAGCGGCCGGCGATCAACGCCTGACCGCGAGCTACGGCAGCCTTGACCTGCGCCGGGGCAGTGCCGCCGATGTGGTCACGGGCATTCACCGAACCTTCCAGGGTCAGCACGGCAAACACGTCCTGCTCGATCTGGTCGCTGAACTGACGCAGTTCTTCCAGGCTCATTTCCGCCAGATCCTTGCCGGTGTCGACGCCGTACTTCACGGCATGGCCGACGATTTCGTGGCAGTCACGGAACGGCAGGCCACGGCGCACCAGGTAGTCGGCCAGGTCGGTGGCAGTGGAGAAACCGCGCAGCGCCGCTTCACGCATGATCGCGTGCTTTGGCTTGATCGCCGGGATCATGTCGGCAAAGGCACGCAGCGAGTCGCGCAGGGTGTCGGCGGCGTCGAACAGCGGTTCCTTGTCTTCCTGGTTGTCCTTGTTGTAGGCCAGCGGCTGGCCTTTCATCAGGGTCAGCAGGCCCATCAGGGCGCCGAACACGCGGCCGGTCTTGCCACGCACCAGCTCCGGCACGTCCGGGTTTTTCTTTTGCGGCATGATCGAGCTGCCGGTGCAGAAGCGGTCTGGCAGATCGATGAACTGGAACTGCGCGCTGGTCCACAGCACCAGCTCTTCGGAGAAGCGCGACAGGTGCATCATCGCGATGCTGGCGGCCGAGCAGAATTCGATGGCGAAGTCACGGTCGGACACGTTGTCCAGCGAGTTGCCGCCGACAGCGTCGAAGCCCAGCAGTTGTGCGGTGTATTCACGGTCGATCGGGTAGGTGGTGCCGGCCAGCGCGGCGCTGCCCAGCGGCATGCGGTTGGTGCGCTTGCGGCAGTCGACCAGACGCTCGTAGTCGCGGCTGAGCATTTCGAACCAGGCCAGCATGTGGTGACCGAAGGTCACAGGCTGAGCGGTCTGCAGGTGGGTGAAGCCCGGCATGATGCTCGCAGCTTCACGCTCGGCCTGCTCCAGCAGGCCTTTTTGCAGGCGGGTGATCTCGGCCAGGATCAGGTCGATCTCGTCGCGCAGCCACAGGCGGATGTCGGTGGCGACCTGGTCGTTGCGGCTGCGGCCGGTGTGCAGCTTCTTGCCGGTGATGCCGATGCGGTCGGTCAGGCGTGCCTCGATGTTCATGTGCACGTCTTCGAGGTCGACGCGCCAGTCGAACTGGCCGGCCTCGATTTCGCCCTGGATGGTCTTCAGGCCATCAATGATGCTGTCGCGCTCGGCATCCGTCAGCACGCCGACCTTGGCCAGCATGGTGGCGTGGGCGATCGAGCCCATGATGTCGTGGCGATACAGGCGCTGGTCGAAAGTGACGGAGGCGGTGAAGCGGGCGACGAAGGCGTCGACGGGTTCACTGAAGCGGCCGCCCCAGGACTGATTGGTCTTGTCAGTGCTCATGAATTCGCTCGTATCGGCTTGAAGAAAGAAGGCGTGAAACGCTGGCGCGGATAATAACAGGGTTGCCAATCCTGTCGCTGACACTGGTCGATACGTTTTTTTCTCATCTCTGCGTTCATAGTCGCCGCCGGTTCCGGGGGATTTGCGCAAGGATATTTTCCGATTGAGCAATATCGGCCCGGCGAGCGTCTACAGTAGGACTAAGGGTCGGCGCGACTGTGGATCGTGCAAAGGTCTGGCCGCCGACTATAAGAAGAGAGGGGTGGGTGTTTTGACCATCGGCATACCCTGCGTAAAACGCAGACAGACGCGAGCTTCGAGTGGTGCGTCCCGGGTGTCGGCAAATATTGCCGGCCGACGTACGGCACTTTTTGGCGCTCGCGCTAGTCTTAGCGTGGATCGCGGTGACGGACGTCACTCCACTTGTCTACGCTATCCTTGTGCGAGACTCACGCAGGAATCCAGCGCAATATGAATGTCCTGATCGTTGATGACGAACCACTGGCCCGCGAGCGCCTCGCCCGAATGGTGAGCGAGCTCGAGGGCTACACAGTCCTGGAGCCCAGCGCCACCAATGGCGAAGAGGCGTTGGCACTGATCGACAGCCACAAGCCGGATATCGTGCTGCTCGATATCCGCATGCCGGGCCTCGACGGCCTGCAAGTGGCTGCCCGGCTGTGCGAACGCGAAACACCGCCTGCCGTGGTGTTCTGCTCCGGTATCGATGAATTTCCCTTGGAGGCCCTGCAGGCCAGCGCCGTGGGCCATGTGGTGAAACCCGTGAGAACCGAACATCTGCAGGAAGCCCTGAAAAGGGCCGAACGTCCGAATCGGGCTCAGCTATCGGCCCTGACCCGTCCCGCCGCCGAAAGCGGCAATGGTCCGCGCAGTCATATCAGCGCCCGAACCCGCAAAGGCATCGAACTGATCCCGCTGGATCAGGTGGTGTATTTCATTGCCGATCACAAATACGTGACCCTGCGTCATGAAGCCGGTGAAGTGCTGCTGGACGAGCCGCTCAAGGCGCTGGAAGACGAGTTCGGCGAGCGATTCGTGCGGATCCACCGCAATGCGCTGGTCGCCCGCGACCGCATCGAACGCCTGCAACGTACACCGCTGGGCCACTTCCAGTTGTTCCTCAAGGGCCTGAACGGTGACGCGCTGATCGTCAGCCGTCGCCATGTGGCGGGCGTACGCAAAATGATGCAAGGGCTTTAGCCCGAGGGCGTCGGGCGGTTTTCCATTCTCTTCACCAGGCATTGCCGGCCAGGGAGGCCACGCCGTTTCTGATTCAGGTCAAAGTGGATTTGGCTGAGCTGTTATCATCCGCCGTATCTATTCAGTACGGATTGATCCATGTCCACTCGCGAAATCCGCATCGCCACCCGCAAAAGTGCACTGGCCCTCTGGCAGGCCGAATACGTCAAAGCCCGTCTGGAAGCAGCCCACCCGGGACTGCTGGTGACGCTGGTGCCCATGGTCAGTCGCGGCGACAAGCTGCTCGATTCCCCCCTGTCGAAAATCGGCGGCAAGGGCCTGTTCGTCAAGGAACTGGAAACCGCGCTGCTGGAAAACGAAGCCGACATCGCCGTCCATTCGATGAAAGACGTGCCGATGGACTTCCCCGAAGGTCTCGGCCTGTTCTGCATCTGCGAGCGCGAAGACCCGCGCGACGCGTTTGTCTCCAATACTTTTTCCAGCCTTGATGCGTTGCCGGCCGGCAGCATCGTCGGCACGTCCAGCCTGCGTCGCCAGGCACAGTTGCTGACCCGTCGTCCCGACCTGGAAATCCGCTTCCTGCGCGGCAACGTCAACACCCGTCTGGCCAAGCTCGATGCCGGCGAGTACGACGCGATCATCCTCGCGGCGGCCGGTCTGATTCGCCTCGGTTTCGAAGACCGCATCACCTCTGCCATCAGCGTCGACGACAGCCTGCCGGCCGGTGGGCAGGGCGCCGTCGGTATCGAATGCCGCAGTGCCGATGCTGAAATCCACGCCTTGCTCGCGCCTCTGCATCACGCCGATACGGCTGATCGTGTGAGCGCCGAGCGTGCCCTCAACAAACACTTGAATGGCGGTTGCCAGGTGCCGATCGCCTGCTACGCCGTGCTCGAAGGCGAGCAGTTGTGGCTGCGAGGTCTGGTCGGCGAGCCGAGCGGCGGCAAGCTGTTGAGTGCCGAAGCCCGGGCGCCGCGCACTGACGCTGAAGCGCTGGGCGTGCAGGTCGCTGAGGATTTGCTTCGCCAGGGTGCCGACGACATTCTCAAGGCTGTCTACGGCGAGGCAGGTCACGAGTGACGATCTGGCGCCTGCTGCTGACGCGCCCCGCTGACGATTGCGAGGCGCTGGCCGAGGTGCTGGCCGGGCAGGGGATTTTCAGCAGCTGCCTGCCGCTTTTGGAAATTGCGCCGCTGCCGGTCTCTGACACAATGCGCCAGACCTTTGCCGGATTGTCGCGCTACAGCGCGGTGATCGTGGTCAGCAAACCGGCGGCACGCATCGCTGGGCAATTGATCGATGCCGTGCCGGCCATGCCCTGGTTCAGCGTTGGCGCAGCGACGGCGCAGATTCTTCGGGATCGGGGTCTCGATGCGCATTGCCCGGACGAGGGCGATGACAGTGAAGCCTTGCTGCAATTGCCGCGTCTGCTCGAGGTCGTTGAACGGCCCGGCGCGCAGGTGTTGATCATGCGCGGAGAGGGGGGGCGCGAGCTGCTGGCCGAGCGCCTGCGCGCGCTTGGTGCTAGTGTCGAGTATCTGGAACTGTACCGCCGTGACCTGCCGGACTATCCGCCGCGGGAACTGCCCCGACGGATTGAGGCGGAACGCCTGAACGGGCTGGTGGTCAGCAGTGGACAGGGTTTTGAGCACCTGCGCCGATTGGCCGGCGATACATGGCCGGCGCTGGCGCAGATGCCGTTGTTTGTTCCAAGCCCAAGGGTCGCCGAGCAGGCACGTGCCGCCGGGGCCCGAACAGTTGTGGATTGTCGCGGCGCCAGTGCCGCGGCCTTGCTGACGGCGTTACGGGAGCATCCCGTGCCCGTTCTCTAATGCAAAGGATGGATACGTGAGCGAAACAGCCTTGCCTAAAGATGACGTTCAACCTGTGATCGATGCACCGGTTGATGCACCGCCACCGGCCGCTGAACCGCGCCGAGGCAACGGATTGGCCATTGTCGCGCTGCTGCTCGGCGCCGCCGGAGTTGCGGTGGGTGGCTGGGGCGTCTGGCAGGTGCGACACCTGCAAGCCAGCACGCAGGAGCAATTGAGTCAGGTGCAGGCGTTGAATGATCAGGCCCAGAACCTGAAACTCAACGAGCAGCGTCTGACCGAACGTCTCGGACAGTTGCCCGGTGCCGACGAGCTCGCCGAGCGCCAGCGTCTGGTCACGCAACTGCAGGGCGATCAGCAGCGCCTCAATCAGCGTCTGGAAACCGTCCTCGGGGCCAGCCGCAAGGACTGGCGTCTGGCCGAGGCCGAGCATCTGCTGCGACTGGCCAGCCTGCGTCTTTCTGCCTTGCAGGACATCAGCAGCGCTCAGGCACTGGTGCAGGGTGCCGACGATATTCTGAAGGAACAAAACGATCCGGGTTCGTTTGCAGCGCGTGAACAAGTGGCGAAAACCCTGGTGGCGTTGCGCAGTACCGAGCAGCCCGATCGTACCGGTCTGTTCCTGAAGCTGGGCGCGCTGCGCGATCAGGTCATCGGGCTCACCGAACTGGCGCCCGAATACAAGGATCGCGGCGATTCACTGCTGGGCCTGACCTCCGATGGTGACGGTGCCAGTCGCTGGTCGCAGTGGTGGGATCAGATCTCGCGCTACATCCGCATCGATTTCAATGCCGATAAAAACGTACGGCCACTGCTCGCAGGGCAGAGCCTGAGCCAGGTACGCCTGGCTCTGAGTCTCTCACTGGAACAGGCGCAATGGGCGGCGCTCAACGGTCAGGCAGCGGTCTACACCCAGGCACTGACTGAAGCGCGGGACGTGCTCAAGGGTAATTTCAACCCGGACAACCCGCAGAGCAAAATCATGCTCGAACAAGTGGCGGAGCTGAGCAAGCAGCCGGTCACGGTTGTTACGCCTGATCTGGCGGGCACCCTCAGCGCCGTGCAGGCCTATCTTGAGCGCCGTAACGTCAACGCTGAAGACTCGGTGAAACCCTTCGCCAAACCTGCCGCCACCGCGCAGGAGGCCACACCATGAAGCGCCTGTACGTCATCGTGTTTCTGGTGATCGCTGCGACGGCGGCCCTCGGTCTGGCGATTGCCGAGCATTCCGGTTACGTATTGGTGGCCTACAAAAGCTTCCGCTATGAGTCGAGCCTGTGGGCGACGTTGGCGCTGGTGGCGGTGCTGTGGCTGCTGATCTGGGGCATCAAGGCGCTGGTCGAGTTGGTGCTGACCTCCGGTGGCGTGGTCAATCCATGGTCGCGCCGCAACCGCAGCCGTCGTGTGCAAGTGGCGATCGAGCACGGTCAACTGGATCTGGCCGAAGGTCGCTGGGCCAGCGCCCAGCGTCACCTTTATCGGGCTGCCGAGGCCGAGCGCCAACCGCTGCTGTACTACCTCGGCGCCGCCCGTGCTGCCAACGAACAAGGCAATTACGAGGAAAGTGATCGTCTGCTGGAGCGCGCGCTCGAGCGTCAGCCTCAGGCAGAACTGGCGATTGCCTTGAGTCATGCGCAACTGCAAACCGACCGTGGCGACACGGACGGTGCGCTGGTGACCTTGCAGGCCATGCGCGAGCGTCATCCGCACAACGTCCAGACCCTGCGTCAGTTGCAGCGCCTGCATCAGCAGCGCGGTGACTGGTCGGCGGTGATCCGCATGCTGCCCGAGCTGCGCAAGGACAAAGTCCTGCCGCCTGCCGAACTGGCCGAGCTGGAACGTCGCGCCTGGGGAGAGAATCTGTCGCTGGCGGCACATCGCGAAGAGGATGGCGCGGTCGGTCTGCAATCGCTCAACCGCGCCTGGCAGCAATTGACCTCGTCACAGCGTCAGGAGTCGCCGCTGGTACTGGCCTACGCCGAGCAACTGCGTCAGCTGGGTGCTCAGGTCGAGGCGGAAGAGGTGTTGCGCAACGCCCTCAAACGCAAGTACGACAGCCACCTGGCGCGCCTCTATGGCCTGGTGCGCGGCAGTGATCCGGCGCGTCAATTGCAGGTGGCCGAGGGCTGGCTCAAGGATCATCCTGCCGACCCGAGCCTGCTGCTGACGCTCGGCCGACTGTGCCTGCAAGCCAGCCTGTGGGGCAAGGCGAGGGACTATCTGGAAAGCAGCCTGCGCACGCAGCGTAATCCGGAAGCCTGTGCGGAGCTGGCTCGATTGCTGGCCCGGCTGGGTGATACCGAGCGCAGCAACCAGCTGTTCCAGGAAGGTCTGGGATTGTTGGACGAGCGCCTGCTGGCCGCGCCTTTACCGGTGCAGGCTCACGCCTGAATGGACGAGGGGGTGCGCTCCCTCGCCCATATCCTCGACTGAATAGTTACCGCTATTTCACTTCTGAGGCAAAGTCCTACAGAGGCCTACATTCTTTCCTCTTGCGTCTGTCGGGATTTCCCTACATCTCTGGTGAAGTGTCGCCAGTGACCTGCCTTGAAAGGCCGAGGCCCTTTCCTCTACCGTAACTGCCTGTCTTTATTGTTACGGATAACCCATGTCGTTGACCTGCTCACGCTCCCTGTTTTTTATGGCTTTCACGGCGGGAACACTGGCGCTGGGAGCTTCCTATTACCTTGAGTACGCGGTGGGTCTCGTGCCGTGCAGCCTGTGCCTGGTGCAACGGTTTTTCCTGAGTATGCTCACCACCTGCTGTGGTGTGGCAGCGGTGCATGGGCCAGGGCGCTTCGGCCTTTCGCTCTACTGGTCCGGTGCGCTGGCGGCCAGTCTCGGCGCAACCATGGCTGCATGGCGGCAGGTGCTCCTGCAAAGCGACGCGTTGCATCATCTGGCACAGTGCGCGCCCGGCACCGAGGAATTATTCAGTCACCTGCCGTGGCTTTGCGCCCTGGCGCGGATGTTCACTGACAGCGAGGACTGCTCGCAAATGTCCTGGACGCTGTTCGATCTGAGCGTTCCGGAGTGGAGCCTGCTGTTCTTCGTCGCCATGTCGATCCTTGCGGTTTACCAATTGCTGCGACTGGCCTGGAGCGCTCTGCAGCGACCGCTCAGCGGCGAAGCGTCGCACCGGGGGCTGGTCAGGGATTAAACACTTGTATGAACTTTCTCTCCTGCGTACCTTGAAGCCACAGGCGTGCGGGCATAATCTGGCCCGCACGTGTCATTGGATTTGTGTTGCTCGATGACGCTCTGCCTGAACGCCTCTCAAAGCAACAGCCACAAGAAGGGGCACAGGTGTAGGGCAGCATGACCCACAAGGGAAGAGAGATCGCCATGCTCGAAAGTTGTCAGAATGCTCAGGAACGTTGGGGTGGAGTTCATCTGCTGATCGACCGCTGGCTCCAGGAGCGTGAGGAACTGATCGCTGCCTACGACAAGCTGGGCGCAGAACCTCAGGCACTGTCCGAAGATCGAAAGCCCTTGCAGGAATTCTGCGGCGTACTGGTCGATTACGTGTCGGCCGGGCATTTCGAAATCTATGAACAGCTGACGGGCGAGGCCAAGGCCTTCAACGACAAGCGCGGCCTGGAACTGGCCGAGACGATCTACCCGCGCATCGATGTCATCACGGAAAAACTGCTGGCCTTCAATGATCTTTGCGATGAAGGCAAATGCGTTGCCGAAAAATTCAAGGAGCTGGGTGGGCTGCTCCACGAGCGCTTCGAACTGGAAGACTGCCTGATCGAAGTGCTGCATACCGCCCACAAGGAAGAGGATTCGGTTCAAGCCTGAACCGGTCCCGCAAGACACAAGAACGGTGCGCCAACAGCGCACCGTTTTTTATTGGGCGATCAACTGGTCGCGCCGCGCAATTCGACTTCGAACACCAGTGGTGTGAACGGCGCGATCAAGTCGCCGGCACCGTCGGCACCGTAAGCCTGATCCGATGGAATCACCAACCGCCACTTCGCGCCCACCGGCATGTTTTGCAAGGCGGTGCGCCAGCCTGCGATCACGCTGTCGAGATTGAACCACTGCGGCTGAGTGTTCTGGTCGAACACGGTGCCATCCGGCAGCCGACCGATATACAGCACCTGCACCTTTCCGTCGGGACCGGCCTTCGCACCATTGCCCGGCGTCAGCTCGGTAAGCAGGATGCCGTCGGACAACTCTTTCACCCCAGGCTTGGCTTTTTCGGCGGTGAGAAAGCGTCGCTCGTTTTCCATCGCCGCTTCAGTCGAAGGCATGGCCGCATGCTCGGCCGTCTGCGATTCGTGATCCGCCAGAATCTGTTCGATACGCGCCTCACTCAGAGCGAGCGGCTTGCCTTGATAGGCCTGTTGCAGGCCTTCGATCAAGGCCTGGATCTGCAGTTGCGGAACCTCTTGGCGGAGCCGTTCACCAAGGCTCGCGCCGAGACTGTAGGCCAGATCGTGGGCATCGTTCGCGGTGTTTTTTTCGTCGGCCTGGACCGCCGAAAAGATCATGCAGAGGGATAAAAAAAGGTAGCGCGACATGGGCACTCTCCGTCCTGAATTGCGCTGGATTATGCCAGCGCGAAGCTCTGCAACGGTGAACTGCTTTGAGCAATGTGCAGAAGTTTTTCGCGAGCCTGCAACCGAGTGCCTTCGATACTGTCAACATGCCCTAGCGGCGGTAGCAGCAGAGGTCTAGTATGAGCCGCACTCACGTCAGCCAGGAGGTAAACCATGTCGGCCACCAAGAAGCCTGTAAACACTCCGTTGCACTTACTCCAACAGCTCTCGGGCAGCCTGCTCGAGCATCTGGAAAACGCTTGCTCCCAAGCCTTGGCTGATGCTGAAAAACTGCTCGCCAAACTGGAAAAGCAACGCGGCAAGGCACAAGAAAAACTGCACAAATCCCGCACCAAATTGCAGGACGCAGCCACAGCCGGTAAAGCCAAGGCACAGACCAAGGCCAAGGCTGCCGTGAAGGAACTCGAAGACCTGCTCGATGCGCTGAAGGATCGTCAGTCAGACACCCGCAGCTACATTCTGCAACTCAAGCGCGATGCCCAGGAAAGCCTGAAACTGGCCCAGGGTGTCGGTCGTGTTCAGGAAGCCGTCGGCAAGGCGTTGTCCCTGCGTTCGGCCAAACCGGCAGCGGCGCCTGCGAAAAAAACGGCCGCCAAACCTGCTGCAAAAGCACCGGCCAAAGCGCCAGTGAAAGCCGCCGCAAAACCTGCAGCGAAGAAACCCGCAGCCGCGAGCGCTGCTAAACCCTGTCTCTTATACACATCT
>NZ_QWFC01000019.1:0-256733 GCF_003576265.1 Pseudomonas sp. 91RF | reverse complement strand
CTCCAAAACCTCCGCCACCAAAGCCGCCCCCGCCTCCGGAGCCGCCCCGGCCGACGGGAAGGATACCGAGCATCTGGCAGACAAAAACAGTCAGGATGAACAACATCACCAGAAATACGAAAATTCCCGGATGCCGCGAGACAAAGTCGTCCGAAGGATCGCCGGACGATTCGTACACCGTGGAAGGTTCGTCCAGCGGATTGCCACCCAGCACCACCAGCATCGCCGCCACGCCGTCGCTGATGCCCTTGCTGAAATTGCCGGCCTTGAACGACGGTGTGATCACCTGATGGATGATCACTGAACTCTGGGCATCGGTCAGGCGATCCTCCAACCCATAGCCGACTTCGATGCGCAATTTGCGCTCGTCCCGGGCGACGATCAGCAAGGCGCCGTTGTTCTTGTCCTTCTGGCCGATGCCCCAGTGCCGGCCGAGTTCGACGCCGTAATCCTCGATGGTGGCGCCTTGCAGGTTCGGCAGCGTCACGACCACCAGTTGCTCGCCGGTCGCCTGCTCGTGGGCCTGCAACTGCTGGTTCAACTGCGCGCGCACCGCCGGCTCGATCATCTGCGCATCGTCCACCACCCGCCCGGTCAGCGCCGGGAAGGTCAACTCGGCCCGGGCGCTGATGGCGAACAACCACAGCATCAGCACCAGGCCCATCTTCAACACGCGCATGGGCATCCCCGGCTCAGAACTTCACTTCCGGGGCCTTGTCCGCGCCGGGGCTGGTGGCTTCGAAGGTCTCGCGGATCGGCAGGTCGCTGTACATCACGCTGTGCCACAGGCGACCGGGGAAGGTGCGGATTTCGGTGTTGTACTTCTGCACCGCCAGAATGAAATCCCGGCGGGCCACGGCGATGCGGTTTTCCGTGCCTTCAAGTTGCGATTGCAGGGCGAGGAAGTTCTGGTTGGCCTTGAGGTCCGGATAACGTTCGGACACCACCATCAACCGGCTCAATGCACCGGTCAGCTGATCCTGGGCCTGCTGGAACTGCTTGAGTTTTTCCGGATTGTCGAGGGTGCTGGCATCGACCTGGATCGACGTCGCCTTGGCCCGGGCCTCGACCACCGCCGTCAGGGTGGCCTCTTCATGCTTGGCATAACCCTTCACGGTTTCCACCAGGTTGGGGATCAGGTCGGCGCGGCGCTGGTACTGGTTCTGCACCTGGCCCCAGGCAGCCTTGGCCTGTTCGTCGAGGGTGGGAATGTTATTGATGCCGCAAGCGGTCAACAACGCGGCCAGCACCAGCAAGGTGGCGACCTGCAAACGCGAGCGGTAGACAGGACTGACATTCATCGTTCGGGAGCTCCCTTGCACATTTCATGAATGATCGCGCGTGAAACCTTCTGGACCGGCTCTTGGGGCATAATCGCCCGCGCCACTGGATTGCAGCGGGCCGATGGGCTAAAAAGAGGCCCTGCGCGATCACGTCGCCGAAACTGGCGCCGTACATTCGGCTGTCGTTTTTTGAATCAGCACCCGAACAACAATAGTCGCTCCCTAAATTTTGGCTGGCCGGCGTTGTAACGCCGTTTAGGCCCTTGAGAAAACTATTCATGAAGAAGCTGTGTTTGCTGGGCCTGTTCGTCAGCCTGGCCAGTCATCAGGTACTGGCCGCCACGACCCCGGTACCCCTGGAAAACAAGGACGCGTTCATCAGTAACCTGATGAAACAAATGACCCTCGACGAGAAGATCGGCCAGTTGCGCCTGATCAGCATCGGCCCGGAAATGCCCCGCGAGCTGATCCGCAAAGAGATCGCCGCCGGCAACATCGGGGGCACGTTCAACTCGATCACCCGCCCGGAAAACCGTCCGATGCAGGACGCTGCCATGCGCAGCCGCCTGAAGATCCCGATGTTTTTCGCGTACGACGTAATCCACGGTCACCGTACGATTTTCCCGATTCCCCTGGCCCTGGCATCAAGCTGGGACATGGACGCCATCGGTCAGTCAGGACGCGTTGCCGCCAAAGAGGCCGCCGCCGACAGCCTCGACATCACCTTCGCACCGATGGTCGACATCTCCCGCGACCCGCGCTGGGGCCGCAGCTCCGAAGGTTTCGGTGAAGACACCTACCTGACCTCGCGCATCGCCAAAGTCATGGTCAAGGCCTATCAGGGCGACACGCCGAGCGCGGCCGACAGCATCATGGCCAGCGTCAAGCACTTCGCCCTGTACGGCGCGGTCGAGGGTGGTCGCGACTACAACACCGTCGACATGAGCCCGGTGAAGATGTACCAGGACTACCTGCCGCCGTACCGCGCCGCGATCGATGCCGGCGCCGGTGGCGTGATGGTCGCGCTGAACTCGATCAACGGCATCCCGGCCACCGCAAACACCTGGCTGATGAACGACCTGTTGCGCAAGGAATGGGGCTTCAAGGGACTGGCGGTCAGCGACCACGGCGCGATCTTCGAACTGATCAAGCACGGCGTGGCCGCCGACGGTCGCGAAGCGGCGAAGCTGGCGATCAAGGCCGGCATCGACATGAGCATGAACGACACCCTGTACGGCAAAGAGCTGCCGGGGCTGCTCAAGTCCGGCGAGATCGAACAGAAAGACATCGACAACGCCGTGCGTGAAGTCCTCGCTGCCAAGTACGACATGGGCCTGTTCAAGGACCCGTACCTGCGCATCGGCAAGGCTGAAGACGACCCGGCCGACACCTACGCCGACAGCCGTCTGCACCGCGCCGACGCCCGCGAAGTGGCGCGTCGCAGCCTGGTGCTGCTGAAGAACCAGAACGAAACCCTGCCGCTGAAGAAAACCGCGAAAGTTGCGCTGGTCGGCCCGCTGGCCAAGGCGCCGATCGACATGATGGGCAGCTGGGCCGCCGCCGGTCGTCCGGCGCAATCGGTGACCCTGTTCGACGGCATGAGCAACGTGATCGGCGACAAGGCGAACCTGATCTACGCCCGTGGTGCCAACATCACCAGCGACAAGAAAGTCCTCGATTACCTGAACTTCCTCAACTTCGATGCGCCGGAAGTGGTCGATGACCCGCGCCCGGCCAACGTGTTGATCGACGAAGCGGTGAAAGCCGCCAAGGATGCAGACGTAGTGGTCGCAGCCGTGGGCGAATCCCGTGGCATGTCCCACGAGTCGTCGAGCCGTACCGACCTGAACATCCCGGAAAACCAGCGCGAGCTGATCCGCGCCCTGAAAGCCACCGGCAAGCCGCTGGTGCTGGTGCTGATGAACGGCCGTCCGCTGACGATCCTTCAGGAAAAAGAACAGGCTGACGCGATCCTGGAAACCTGGTTCAGCGGCACCGAGGGCGGCAACGCCATCGCCGACGTGCTGTTCGGCGACTACAACCCTTCGGGCAAACTGCCGGTGACCTTCCCGCGCTCCGTGGGCCAGATCCCGACCTACTACAACCACCTGAGCATTGGCCGGCCGTTCACGCCGGGCAAACCGGGCAACTACACCTCGCAGTATTTCGATGACACGACCGGGCCGCTGTTCCCGTTCGGTTTCGGCCTGAGCTACACCGATTTCGCCCTGAGCGACATGGCGCTGTCGTCGACCACCCTGAACGCCACCGGCAAGCTCGACGCCAGTGTCACGGTAAAAAACACCGGCAAGCGTGACGGTGAAACCGTGGTTCAGCTGTACATCCAGGACGTCACCGGTTCGATGATCCGTCCGGTCAAGGAGCTGAAGAACTTCCAGAAAATCATGCTCAAGGCCGGCGAGCAGAAAGTCGTGCACTTCACCATCAGCGAAGACGACCTGAAGTTCTACAACGCCCAGCTCAAGTACGCGGCCGAGCCTGGCAGGTTCAACGTGCAGATCGGCCTGGATTCCCAGGACGTGGCGCAGCAGAGCTTTGAATTGCTGTAATTATCAGGCAACGCACATACCCTTTGTGGGAGCGAGCCTGCTCGCGAATGGTGTTCATCAGTCACATCAACGCTGACTGGTACACCGCTTTCGCGAGCAGGCTCGCTCCCACATTGTTTTTTGGGGATGGCTGCTAACCGCGCCTATCCAGAATATTGACCACCACCCGATCCACCCAGCCCCAGATCCGCTGCTTCACCCGCCGCCACAACGGCCGGCGCTGCCATTCCTCCAGACTCACCTGCTGACTCAGGCCGAAGTCCTTCTCGAAACTCGCCACCACCGCTGCCGTCAGTGACGGATCCAGCGCCTCCAGATTCGCCTCAAGGTTGAAGCGCAGATTCCAGTGGTCGAAGTTGCACGAACCGATGCTCACCCAATCGTCCACCAGCACCATTTTCAGGTGCAGAAAACACGGCTGGTATTCGAAGATCTTCACTCCGGCCTTGAGCAGGCGCGGGTAGTAGCGATGCCCGGCGTAGCGCACCGACGGGTGATCGGTGCGCGGCCCGGTCAACAGCAGCCGCACGTCGAGGCCACGGGCGGCAGCCTTGCGCAGGGAGCGGCGGATTTTCCAGGTCGGCAGAAAGTACGGCGTGGCCAGCCAAATGCGTTTCTGGCCGCTGTTCAGGGCACGGAACAGCGATTGCAGAATGTCACGATGCTGACGGGCGTCGGCATAGGCCACGCGGCCCATGCCCTCCCCCGTGTCGGGTACACGCGGCAATCGCGGCAGGCCGAAATTCGCGTGGGGCTTCCAGGCGCGGCGATGGCGGTTGGCGATCCATTGGCGGTCGAACAGCAACTGCCAATCGAGCACCAGGGGGCCGGTGATGTGCACCATCACTTCGTGCCATTCGCTGGTGTCGTGGCCCGGCTGCCAGAATTCGTCGGTGAGCCCGGTGCCGCCGACCACCGCCAGACGCTGGTCGACCAGCAGCAGCTTGCGGTGATCGCGATAGAAATTGCCGACCCAGCGCCGCCAGCTCAAGCGATTGTAGAAACGCAGCTCGACCCCGGCGAGGGTCAGGCGCTGACGCAGGGTCAGAGTGAGCGCGAGGCTGCCGTAATCATCGAACAGGCAACGCACCCGCACGCCCCGCTCGGCCGCCAGCACCAGCGCCTGAATCACGGTTTCGGCGCAGGCGCCGGCCTCCACCAGATACAGCTCCAGTTCGATCTGCTCACGAGCGCTGGCGATTTCCTCCAGCATGCGCGGGAAAAATTGCGGGCCGTCGATCAACAGTTCGAAGCGATTGCCATCCCGCCACGGAAACACTGCGCCGCGCATGTCAGCGCGCCGTGAAGATCAGCACCGCACCCACCGGCACCGACAGACTGATGGCCGACAGGCCGGCCTTTTTGCGCAGGTTTTCCAGGCCCGGCAGCAGATCGAAATCCTCGGCGCTGATCACCAGCGGCTCCAGGGTCACCACTTGAAAGCGCCGGTCATCGAGACGCGTGGCGAGCAGTTCGGCAGGGTATTCGTGCTGTTTGCCGTGCAGGTTGACGGTCAGCGGCAGGCGCAATTCAAGCTGCGCGCCGGGGGCCAGATCGTTGATCGGGCGCAGGTCGATTTGCGTGGTGATGGTCGCCTCGGGGAATTGCTCGATCTGGAACAGTTCCTTGCGCATGCGCTCGTCGCGCAGCGGGATGCCGCTGTTGATCGAATCCAGCTCGACTTCGACTTCGGCGCGGCCATCGGGATCGACCTTGCCGTGCAACACCAGAAAGCGCTGCACCTCGGAAATATTGGCGTTTTTCGTGCTGACGAACGACAGCCGCGACGACTCGCCGTCCAGATACCAGTTGGCCTGGGCCGGCAGCGCGGCGGCGCCCAGCAGCAGGCCGGCGAAGGCGTTGCACAGAGAACGGTTGAACATTGAAGACTCGTGGGGCCGATAAACCTGCACGAACCTTAACTGCCTGAAGCCGGGATGCAAACCGGTAGTTGATTTTGCCGATCAGGGCTTGAGGCGACAGCCCTGGCGCTCGCCCTGCCATTGGGCGCTGTTGCTACGGCCCATGCCACTGGCGCTGACGAGTTTTTGCGTGCTGTCATCGGTCAATTCGCTGGGCAACCACTGCTTGACGTAGCCTCGGCAATACTCGGCGTCGTTGTTCATCACGTAGCGGCACGAGCAGTATTCCTTGGCGGTATAGGCACTGATGATGTCCGGGAAGGCCCACAGGTTTTCCCGTTCATGCCAGCCCCAGCCCGCCAGCACAACCAGCAGCACCAGCAGGATGCGTCTGAACAGTTTCATGGCCGCACCGCCCCGAGCACGCGCTTGAGCAATTCGTTGTGGCGATAGCTGCCGTCGCGGTCATCGCCGTAGCGGACGACCACCAGTTTTTCGCTCGGGATCACGTACAGCGCCTGGCCCCAATGGCCGAGGGCGGCGAAGGTATCGGGCGGTGCATCGGGCCATGGCGAGGGCGCGCCGTCCGCCGGGCGATTCAACCACCACTGACCACCGGGCACGGCTTCGTCCTGATGGGCCTTGTATCCGGCGAAGGGTTGGCGGTTGAAGGCGACCCAATCCCTAGGCAGCAACTGCCGGTCGTTCCAGCGTCCGTCCCGTTCCATCAGCAGGCCGATTCGCGCCAGATCCCGGGCCGTCAGGTAGGCATAGGAAGACGCGACAAAAGTGCCCGTGGCATCGGTTTCCCAGGTGGCGTGGCGGATGCCCAACGGATCGAAAAGCGCAGTCCATGGATAATCCGGATAACGCTGCGGGCCGACGATGGCTTTCAGCACGGCGGCCAACAGATTGCTGTCGCCGCTGGAATAGCGGAACGCCTGACCCGCGGGTGCGTAGCTGTCGTGATCGGCAGTGAAGGCGGCCATGTCGCGGTGGCCGCGGGTGTAGAGCATCGCCACCACCGAGGATTTCAGCGGGGCGTATTCGTAGTCTTCCTGCCAGTCGATGCCCGAGGCCCAGTGCAGCAGATCCTTGAGGGTGATGGCCGGGTGTTTTTCCAGCACCGGGTAATATTTTGCGGCCGGGTCATCGAGCTTGAACAAGCCTTCGCCGTACGCCACGCCGAACACCGTGGCCATCAGGCTTTTGCTGATGGACCAGGTCAGGTGCGGGGTGTCGGCGGTGGTTGCAGCGGCGTAGCGTTCGTAGATGAGCTGACCGTCGCGGATCACCAACAAGGCATCGGTGCGGATGCCTTTGCGAGTGTTGTCATCGCGGGTCGGGAAGGCATAGGCCTCCAGTGCTTCGACGGCCGGGCCGACGATTTTCGGACCGGTCGGCCACTGCTCCCCCGGCCATTGTTCGGCCTGAACCGTGAAGCTGATCAGCAGCAGAAACAGGGACAGGCCTTTGAACATGGTGAGGGCTCTGGGGATGAACCTGCCAAGACTAGCCGGCGTTCATGACAGATGTGAGGTGTTTTTGAGGGCGCTATCGCGAGCAGGCTCGCTCCCACATTTGATCGAGTTCCTCCAGTTGGAATGCGGTCGAAAGTGGGAGCGAGCCTGCTCGCGAAGGGGCCAGTCAGTTCACCGCCAACGCCTTGGCCAGTCGTTTGGCCCGCGCGCCTGCGGCCAGTTGCATGACCGATTGATCGCGCTGCCACATCGCCGCCCACTCAGGATTGCCGTCGCGCAGAGCCTGATCGACTTCCGCGTTGAGCCCGTCGAACTGCGCGAACAAGCCACCAAGCAACACATGCCCGGCGGGACTGTTCGGCGGCTGCCGACTGACCTCCGCACACCCGGCCAACAGCGCCAGCAAGCGCAATTGCAGCGGCTGCGGCCAGCCACTGTCCTGACCGACGCCGTACAGCCATGCAGTCATTGCGCTCAACACGTAAACGTCTTCAAGGGTGCGGAACGGTTTGACGTAAGCGTCCCAACCGTCCCCGGCGAGCAACTCGCACAGGGCGTCGTCGAGATGCAGCCGACCATGGCTGATGTCCGGCATCAACGGCAGCGCCGGGAGTTTTTCCACGCGCACGCCGGATTCGCCGGGGTACACCACCGCCAGGCTCAGGCGCGGTGATTCGCCGGGTTGCTCACTGCGGGCGGCGATCAGCAGCCAGTCCGCCGCGTCGCCGGCGGTGACGAAATCCTTTTGCCCGTTCAGGCGCAGATCCGTCAGCCGGGTCTGCATGTCCGCCGGGCGCAGGCTGCGCTGTTCGGTCGCACACAACGCACCGAGGCTCGGCGGCGCGCTCGGCCAGAGCATGCGCAACGCCGCCTGATAACCCACCAGAAACGCCAGCCCCGGCGTCGCCATCCGCCGCCCTCCCGCCACCGCCAGTTCGAACGGCGTGACGCTGCCCAGTTGATGCAACAGCGTGGCGAAACCCTCCGCCAGATCGGCAACAGCGGGCAGGCGTTCGCGACATTCAAGCAGGGTCGACCAGGTCATCAGAGGCTCCTCGTGGGCTGTCATATAAGCATCACCAAACATTCATGGCGATGACACCGGGGCTACATAGCCTGACTTTGCACAACACAGCTGCATAAAGAAAGTCGATCGGCTGTAACCCACGACGGGTTAAAGGCCCGTACGGAGATTCAAATGACTCAGATCGCCCGCATCAGCGACACCGGCAATGAACGCCGCCTGCAAGCCGAACGCCTGATCGGCGCCGAGGCCTTGCAGCAAGCCCAGGCCTTGCGTTTCAACGTGTTCAGCGGCGAGTTCAACGCCAAGCTGAAAGGCGCGGAACTGGGTCTGGACATGGATGACTATGATGTTCACTGCAGCCACATCGGCGTGCGTGACCTGAACACCGGCCGCCTGGTGGCGACCACCCGTTTGCTCGATCACACCGCCGCCAGCAGCCTGGGCAAGTTCTACAGTGAAGAAGAATTCAGCCTGCACGGCCTCGCCGGTCTGCAAGGCCCGATCCTGGAAATCGGTCGCACCTGCGTCGACCCGGCCTACCGCAACGGCGGCACTATCGCTGTGCTCTGGGGCGAACTGGCCGAAGTCCTCAATCAGGGCGGCTACAGCTATCTGATGGGTTGCGCGAGCATCCCGATGCAGGACGGCGGCGTGCAGGCCCACGCGATCATGCAGCGCCTGCGCGAACGTTATCTGTGCACCGAACACCTGCGCGCCGAACCGAAGAATCCGCTGCCAACGCTGGATCTCCCTTCGAACGTGATCGCCGAAATGCCACCGCTGCTCAAGGCCTACATGCGCCTGGGCGCGAAGATCTGCGGCGAGCCGTGCTGGGACGAAGACTTCCAGGTCGCCGACGTGTTCATCCTGCTCAAGCGCGACGAACTCTGCCCGCGCTACGCCAAGCACTTCAAGGCGGCCGTGTGATGAGCCGGTTGCGGGTGTACGCGCGGATTGCGCGGGTGCTGCTGGTGGTGACGCTGGGGTTGAGCATGGCCAGTGTCTTCGGGGTTTTCGAACGTCTGGGGCTGGCTCATTCGATGCAACGCCGGCAGCGCTGGTCGCGGTTTTTCATGGCGCGCCTGAGCAATGCCCTGCCCTTTCGCGTAACCGTGCACGGTGAGCTGCCGAAGCAACCGATGCTGTGGGTCAGCAACCATGTGTCGTGGACTGACATTCCACTGCTCGGCATGCTCACGCCACTGTCGTTTCTGTCCAAGGCCGAAGTGCGCACCTGGCCGGTGGCCGGCTGGCTGGCGGCGAAGGCTGGCAGCCTGTTCATCCGTCGTGGCTCGGGCGACAGCCAGTTGATCCGCAAGCAGATGACCCGTCACCTGCAAACCGATCATCCGTTGCTGATGTTCCCGGAAGGCACCACCACCGACGGTCGCTCGCTGCGCACCTTCCATGGTCGCCTGCTGTCGGCGGCGATTGATTCGGAAGTGATGCTGCAACCGGTGGCGATCCGTTATCTGCGCGACGGCGAGATCGATACGCTGGCACCGTTCATTGGCGACGACGATCTGCTGTCACACCTGATGCGTCTGTTCAGCAACGATTGCGGCGATGTGGAAGTTCATTTGCTCAAGCCGATTGCCTGTCAGGGTCGGGAGCGCGCGGCGCTGGCGTACGAAGCGCAGCAGGCGGTGCAGAAAGCGTTGTTCGGCGAGGTGGCCAAACCGGCCGAACCGCGTCGCGCAGGCGAACTGATCGCGGCCTGATCGTCCTCCTCTGCCTACAGCTGCCGGCCTGCGAAGTCCTGCAGCTGTGGGTAGAACAAGCGAAAGTCATCACTGAGCGGTTCATACAGACGCCGCAACTCCTGCATCGCCCCCGCCAGTTCTTCAGGCTTGCTCAGGCGCCGGGAAATCCCGCGCAGCACCTGCTCCAGCACTTCGAATTCCTGATACGAACCCAACCAGTCATTGGCCACCATGTGCGGGGCTATCTTCGCCAGGCGCTCGGGCAATTGCCGCTCGCTGGCCAGCACGCGATATACGTCCGTGGTGAACTGCCCCAGCGGCCGGTCGGCGTAAAGCGTCCAGTCCCGGGCCAGACAATGGTCGAAAAACACGTCAAGGACGATGCCGGCGTAACGGCGGCGGGTCGAGGTGAACCTTGCCAATGAAGCGTCGACCAACGGGTGGCGATCGGTGAACACATCAATTTGACGATGCAAGGCAATCGCCGCTTCGATCTCCGGATCGAACTGCCCTTGCAGCCGTCCTTTGACGAAATCGCCATACAGACTGCCGAGCAGTTGACCGGGGCGCTGGCCACCGAGGTGCAAATGTGCGAGATAGTTCATGGGCGCAGCTTAGCACCGCGCCCGCGTTTGTTTACACCTCATATATCGTTATAACCCGATATACCGATTTATGCGGTCGTCAGATCGAATTCATATTGGCATATCGCGAAATACCGATTTAAAGTTCGCCTCATCGCGATATAGCGCTACACACATCACGAGCAACCAGCCATGAACATTGACCTCGACGAAATAATAAAAGCCCTGGCACACCCAGTACGGCGAGACATCCTCAACTGGCTGAAAGACCCGAAAGCCCAGTTTCCGGAACAGATCCACAACCACGAGTACGGCATCTGCGCCGGGCAGATCGACCAACGCTGCGGCCTGTCGCAATCGACCGTCTCCGCCCACCTGGCCACCCTGCAACGGGCCGGGCTGATCAGCAGCCAGAAAGCCGGGCAGTGGCACTTTTTCAAACGCAACGAGGACGTGATCCAGGCGTTCCTCAGCACCCTCAGTAAAGAGCTCTGACCCTTAACGTCAGCCAGCCGAAAAGGACCAAACGATGCCCCTCTCGCTCCTCATACTCGCCCTGAGCGCCTTCGCCATCGGCACCACGGAATTCGTCATCATGGGCCTGTTGCCCGATGTGGCGGCGGATCTCGGCGTGTCGATTCCCGGCGCTGGCTGGCTGGTGACCGGTTACGCCCTGGGCGTGGCCATCGGTGCACCGTTCATGGCGATGGCCACTGCCAAACTGCCGCGCAAGGCTGCACTGGTGGCGTTGATGGGCATCTTCATTATCGGCAACCTGCTCTGCGCCATCGCCACTGACTACGAGGTGCTGATGTTCGCCCGAGTGGTCACAGCCCTCTGCCACGGTGCGTTCTTCGGCATCGGTTCGGTGGTGGCGGCCAACCTGGTGGCGCCGAACAAACGTGCTTCGGCGGTGGCCCTGATGTTCACCGGCCTGACCCTGGCCAACGTGTTGGGCGTACCGCTGGGCACCGCCCTCGGTCAGGAAGCCGGCTGGCGCTCGACCTTCTGGGCAGTGACCGTGATCGGTGTAATCGCGCTGATCGGCCTGATCCGCTTCCTGCCGGCCAAGCGTGACGAAGAAAAACTCGACATGCGCGCCGAACTGGCCGCGCTCAAGGGCGCCGGGATCTGGTTGTCCCTGAGCATGACCGCGCTGTTCGCTGCGTCAGTATTCACCCTGTTCACCTATGTCGCGCCGCTGCTGGGCGATGTCACCGGCGTCTCGCCCCGTGGCGTGACCTGGACCCTGATGTTGATCGGCCTGGGCCTGACCGTCGGCAACATTATCGGCGGCAAGATGGCCGACAAAGGCCTGGCCGCGACGCTGATCGGCGTGTTCATCGCCATGGCCGTGACCTCCACCGTCCTGACCTGGACCAGCATTGCGCTGATCCCGACCGAAATCACCCTGTTCCTCTGGGCCACAGCGTGTTTCGCCGCCGTGCCTGCCCTGCAAGTGAACGTCGTGACCTACGGTCAGGCCGCACCGAACCTGGTGTCGACCCTGAACATCGGCGCCTTCAACGTCGGCAACGCCCTAGGTGCCTGGGTCGGCGGCAGCGTCATCGCCCACGGCTACGGCCTGACCAGCGTGCCCCTTGCCGCTGCGGCGCTGGCGATCCTGGCCCTGCTGGTAACCCTGATCACATTCCGCCGGAACGGTAATCCCGAGCTGGCCACCGCTAACTGATTCACTCACTGACTTCACGAGGGTTGTATTTCATGGCAACAATTTTCGATCCGATCAAACTGGGCGATCTCGAGCTGTCCAACCGCATCATCATGGCGCCGCTGACCCGCTGCCGCGCCGACGAAGGCCGCGTACCGAACGCGCTGATGGCCGAGTACTACGTACAACGCGCCTCTGCCGGCCTGATCCTCAGCGAAGCCACCTCGGTGACCCCGATGGGCGTCGGCTACCCGGACACCCCGGGCATCTGGTCCAACGATCAAGTGCGCGGCTGGACCAACGTGACCAAGGCCGTTCACGCGGCAGGCGGCAAGATCGTCTTGCAACTGTGGCACGTCGGGCGGATTTCCCACCCGTCGTACCTGAACGGCGAAACCCCGGTCGCTCCAAGCGCCATCCAGCCTAAAGGCCACGTCAGCCTGGTTCGCCCATTGGCCGACTTCCCGACGCCACGCGCGCTGGAAACCGCTGAAATCGCCGACATCGTCGACGCCTACCGCGTCGGTGCGGAAAACGCCAAGGCCGCCGGTTTCGACGGCGTGGAAATCCACGGCGCCAACGGCTACCTGCTCGACCAGTTCCTGCAAAGCAGCACCAACCAGCGCACCGACAACTACGGCGGTTCCCTGGAAAACCGTGCCCGCCTGCTGCTGGAAGTGACCGACGCCGCCATCGAAGTCTGGGGCGCCGGCCGTGTCGGTGTACACCTGGCACCACGCGCCGACTCCCATGACATGGGCGACGACAACCTGGCCGAGACATTCACCTACGTCGCTCGCGAACTGGGCAAGCGTGGCATCGCTTTCATCTGCTCCCGCGAGAAAGAAGGCACCGACAGCCTCGGCCCACAACTGAAAGAAGCCTTCGGCGGCGCGTACATCGCCAACGAACGCTTCACCAAGGACAGCGCCAACGCGTGGCTGGCCGAAGGCAAGGCTGACGCCGTGGCGTTCGGCATCCCGTTCATTGCCAACCCGGACCTGCCGGCCCGTTTGAAGGCCGACGCGCCGCTGAACCAACCGCACCCGGAAACCTTCTACGGCAAAGGCGCAGTCGGTTACCTCGACTACCCGACGCTGTAAGTCGCACCGCAGAAACGCAAAAAGCCCCCGACTCGTGAGAGCCGGGGGCTTTTTATTGGGCGCGGGGTTCGCGAATCGCTCACGGGTTTGACACAAAATCCCTACAAAATACGTAGTTCGCTACGTATCAACTCGATGGGTTGAGGTATATAAAAGCAATCCACTGCGGCGAGGCGAACGAACAGGGATCTTCATCCGCCTCCTTCATTGACATAACCTGATCCAATTACGCATTTTGTTTCATTTGCGCAGGCTGGGGCTCCAGCGCAGCATGTCCAGCCCTGTATCGACCCAGCGCTCGGCTTCGGCGTAAAGCTCGAAGCTGTCCGGGGCCAGCAGCCACTGATACAGGATGCCATCGATAAAGGCGTGAATGCTGATGGCGGCGCGGGCGGTGTCGAGGTCCGCCGGCAGTTGCCCACGATTGACCGCATTACTCAATGTCAGCGCGATCCGCACATTGCAATCGAGGCTGGCGGTCCGGCGCTGTTGGCGCAGGTCGCACATTTCATCGGTGAACTCGCACTTATGAAACAGAATTTCGTTGATACGCCGGGTTTTCGGGTCCAGCGCAACTTGATGAAACAAATGAATCAGCAGCTTGCGCATGCAGCCCAGCGGGTCGGGTTCGTCCTCGCTTTCGCTGGCCTTGGCCAGCTCATCCAGCGGCTCGTGCAGCGTATCGAGCATCGCCTGCAGCAAATCGGCCTTGTTGCTGAAGTGCCAATAGATGGCACCCCGCGTCACGCCGGCCAGGCTCGCGATATCGGAGAGCGTGGTGCGGGCCACTCCCCTCTCGAAGAAAGCTTTCTCGGCGGCTTCCAGAATCTGGCTTCGCGTTTCCTGAGCTTCCTCTTTGGTACGACGAACCATGGCAGTAAAACCTCAAACAGGATGTTTCAGGGATGGCTGAATATCCGCTGAATAAAAAGGGGTGGATCTCTCGCGGATCGACTCCCCCGGCCTACAATTTCAGACCTTGCCACGACCTTTGTAACCGGTTGGGTACGCAGCCAAGGTGTTTACAAACAACCATGAACGTAAGTATATTCCTTAGCAAGCTACTTATCCACCCGGTAACCTTTTTTTACCCTTCCACACTTCTTGTGCGCTTTTCGCGCGCCTGACCCGAGGATCTTCATGCAATTCAAGCCAGCTGTTACCGCTCTGGTCACTGCCGTCGCCCTGGCATCGCTGCTCAGCGGATGTAAAAAGGAAGAGGCGGCTCCCGCCGCACCACCTCCTCAGGTCGGCGTCGTCACCCTGCAACCACAAGCCTTTACCCTCACGTCGGAACTTCCGGGGCGCACCAGTGCGTTCCGCATCGCTGAAGTCCGTCCGCAGGTCAACGGCATCATTCTCAAGCGTCTGTTCAAGGAAGGCGGCGATGTCAAAGCCGGCCAGCAGCTGTATCAGATCGATCCGTCGGTCTATGAAGCGACCCTGAAGAGCGCCGAAGCCAACCTGCGTTCGACCAAGTCGATCTCCGATCGCTACAAGCAACTGGTCGACGAGCAGGCCGTGAGCCGCCAGGAATACGACACGGCCGTGTCCAACCGCCTGCAATCGGAAGCCTCGCTGCAGAGCGCGCAGATCAACGTGCGTTACACCAAGGTCTACGCGCCGATCTCCGGTCGTATCGGCCGTTCTTCGGTCACCGAAGGCGCGCTGGTCAGCAGCGGTCAGGCCGATGCGATGGCGACCATCCAGCAACTGGACCCGATCTACGTCGACGTGACGCAGTCCTCGGTCGAACTGCTGGAACTGCGCCGTGAACTGGAAAGCGGGCGTCTGCAGAAGGCCGGTGACAACGCCGCGGCGGTCAAGCTGACCCTGGAAGACGGCAGCCAGTACAAGCTCGACGGTAAGCTGGAATTCTCCGAGGTGTCGGTCGACCCGACCACCGGTTCCGTGACCTTGCGCGCCGTGTTCCCGAACCCGGATCACACCCTGTTGCCAGGCATGTTCGTGCGCGCCCAGCTGCAGGCCGGTGTCAACGCCGCCGCCATCCTGGCGCCGCAACAAGGCGTGACCCGTGACCTCAAGGGCACGCCGACCGCGCTGGTCGTCGGGGCGGACAACAAGGTCGAACTGCGTCAGCTCAAGGCCAGCCGCACCGTCGGCAGCCAGTGGCTGATCGAAGACGGCCTGAAAGCCGGCGATCGCCTGATCACCGAAGGGCTGCAGTTCGTGCGTCCGGGTGTTCAGGTCAATCCGACCGAAGCGACCAACGTAGCCAAGAACCCGGCACCCGCCAAGGCAGCTGACAAAGCCTACGGCGGCAAAGGGGAGTAACTCATGTCAAAATTTTTCATCGACCGTCCGATTTTCGCCTGGGTAATTGCCCTGGTGATCATGCTGGTCGGGGCACTTTCGATCCTGAAGCTGCCGATCAACCAGTACCCGAGCATTGCGCCACCGGCCATTGCGATCTCCGTGACCTATCCGGGTGCTTCGGCACAGACGGTCCAGGACACCGTGGTGCAGGTGATCGAACAACAGCTCAACGGTATCGACAACCTGCGTTATGTGTCCTCGGAAAGTAACTCCGACGGCAGCATGACCATCACCGCGACCTTCGAGCAAGGCACCAACTCCGACACCGCGCAGGTCCAGGTCCAGAACAAGCTGAACCTGGCCACCCCGCTGTTGCCGCAGGAAGTGCAGCAACAGGGTATCCGTGTGACCAAGGCAGTGAAGAACTTCCTGCTGGTGATCGGCGTGGTATCGCGTGACGGCAGCATGAGCAAGGACGACCTGTCCAACTACATTGTGTCGAACATGCAGGACCCGATTTCGCGGACCGCCGGTGTCGGTGACTTCCAGGTCTTCGGTGCCCAGTATGCGATGCGTATCTGGCTCGATCCGGCCAAGCTGAACAAGTACAACCTGACCCCGGCCGATGTCAGCGCCGCGATCTCGGCACAGAACGTCCAGGTATCCTCCGGCCAGCTCGGCGGTCTGCCGGCGCTGCCAGGCCAGCAGCTGAACGCCACGATCATCGGCAAGACCCGTCTGCAGACCGCCGAGCAGTTCAAGGCGATTCTGCTGAAGGTCAACCAGGATGGTTCGCAAGTCCGTATCGGTGACGTCGCCGACGTCGGTCTGGGTGGTGAAAACTCCAGTATCGCGGCCCAGTTCAACGGCAAACCGGCTTCCGGTCTGGCGGTGAAACTGGCCAACGGTGCCAACGCCCTCGACACCGCAAAAGCCCTGCGCAAGACGATTGACGACCTCAAGCCGTTCTTCCCGCAAGGCATGGAAGTGGTGTTCCCGTACGACACCACCCCGGTGGTGACCGAATCGATCAAGGGTGTGGTTGAAACCCTGGTCGAAGCGATCGCCCTGGTGTTCCTGGTGATGTTCCTGTTCCTGCAGAACTTCCGTGCCACCGTCATCACCACGATGACCGTGCCGGTGGTATTGCTCGGTACGTTCGGCATCCTCGCGGCCGCCGGCTTCAGCATCAACACCCTGACCATGTTCGGTATGGTGCTGGCCATCGGCTTGCTGGTGGACGACGCCATCGTCGTGGTGGAAAACGTCGAGCGGGTGATGGCCGAAGAAGGCCTGTCACCGAAGGAAGCGACCAAGAAGTCCATGGGCCAGATCCAGGGCGCCCTGGTCGGTATCGCCCTCGTACTGTCGGCGGTACTGCTGCCGATGGCGTTCTTCAGCGGTTCCACCGGTGTGATCTACCGTCAGTTCTCGATCACCATCGTCTCGGCCATGGCCCTGTCGGTAATGGTTGCGCTTATCTTCACCCCGGCGCTCTGCGCCACCATGCTCAAGGCGATTCCGAAAGGCGAGCACGGCACGCCGAAAAAAGGTTTCTTCGGCTGGTTCAACCGCAACTTCGACCGCAGCGTGCGCAGCTACGAGCGCGGTGTCGGCAACATTCTGCAGCGCAAGGCGCCGTACCTGTTGGCGTACATCCTGATCGTGGTCGGCATGATCTGGCTGTTCACCCGCATTCCGACGGCGTTCCTGCCGGAAGAAGACCAGGGTGTACTGTTCGCCCAGGTACAGACTCCGGCCGGCTCCAGTGCCGAGCGCACGCAGGTAGTGATCGACGATATGCGCTCCTACCTGCTGGACAAGGAAGCCGGTGCGGTAGCCTCGGTGTTCACCGTGAACGGCTTCAACTTCGCCGGTCGCGGCCAGAGCTCCGGCCTGGCGTTCATCATGCTCAAGCCGTGGCACGAGCGTGACGCGAGCAACAGCGTGTTCGCCCTGGCGCAACGTGCCCAGCAACACTTCTTCAGTTTCCGCGATGCGATGGTGTTTGCCTTCGCCCCGCCGGCCGTACTGGAGTTGGGTAACGCCACCGGTTTCGACGTGTTCCTGCAGGACCGCGCCGGTATCGGTCACGACAAGCTGATGGAAGCCCGTAACCAGTTCCTCGGCATGGCCGCGCAGAGCAAGGTGCTCTACCAGGTGCGTCCGAACGGTCTGAACGACGAGCCGCAATACCACCTGGAAATCGACGACGAGAAGGCCCGCGCCCTGGGCTTGAGCCTGTCCGACATCAACAGCACCCTGTCGATCTCCTTCGGTAGTAGCTACGTCAACGACTTCATCGACCGTGGTCGGGTGAAGAAGGTTTACGTACAAGGGCAGGCCGGCGCTCGCATGAGCCCTGAAGACCTGAAGAAGTGGTACGTGCGCAACAGCGCCGGCACCATGGTTCCGTTCTCCGCGTTCGCCAAGGGCGAGTGGATCTACGGTTCGCCGAAACTGGCACGTTACAACGGTGTGGAAGCGATGGAGATCCTCGGTTCTCCGGCGCCGGGTTACTCCACCGGTGAAGCGATGGCCGAAGTCGAAGCGATTGCTGCCAAGCTGCCGCCGGGTGTCGGTATTTCCTGGACCGGTCTGTCCTACGAGGAACGCCTGTCCGGCTCGCAAGCGCCAGCGCTGTACGCCCTGTCGCTGCTGATGGTGTTCCTGTGTCTGGCGGCGCTGTATGAAAGCTGGTCGATCCCGATCGCGGTCATGCTCGTGGTGCCACTGGGGATCATCGGTGCGCTGATGGCCACCAGCCTGCGCGGTCTGTCGAACGACGTGTACTTCCAGGTGGGCCTGTTGACGACCATCGGTCTGGCGGCTAAAAACGCCATTCTGATCGTCGAATTCGCCAAGGAGCTGCACGAGCAAGGGCGCAGTCTGCGCGATGCGGCGATCGAAGCCTGCCGCATGCGTCTGCGACCGATCATCATGACCTCGCTGGCGTTCGTCCTCGGTGTAGTACCGTTGGCCATCTCCACCGGCGCAGGCTCGGGCAGTCAACACGCGATCGGTACCGGCGTGATTGGCGGTATGCTCACGGCCACGATCCTGGCGATCTTCTGGGTCCCACTGTTCTTCGTCACTGTGTCGTCCATGGGTCAGCGCAAAATCGCTGGCGAGGATGACACCAAAGAAACTCCTAAAGAGGCTGGCCAATGAGCAAGTCGCTACTCTCCATCGCAGTCGCCGCCTTCGTGCTGAGCGGTTGCTCGCTGATACCGGATTATCAGCAGCCTGAAGCACCGGTGGCCGCGCAATTCCCGCAGGGCCCGGCGTACTCGCCGGCCCAGGCACCGGCGCAGGCCGCTGCCGAGCAGGGCTGGAAGCAGTTTTTCCATGACCCTGCCCTGCAACAGCTGATCCAGGTGGCCCTGGAAAACAACCGTGACCTGCGCGTCGCGGCGCTGAACATCGACGCCTACGCGGCTCAATACCGCATCCAGCGTGCCGACCTGTTCCCGGCCGTCTCGGCCAATGCCAGCGGCAGTCGTCAGCGGGTTCCGGCCCGTGCATCGCAGACCGGTGAAGCGAACATCACCAGTTCCTACACCGCCACCGTCGGCATCAGCGCCTACGAGCTCGACCTGTTCGGTCGGGTTCGCAGCCTGAGCGAACAAGCGCTGCAACAATACTTCGCCACCGAAGAAGCGCGCCGCAGCACCCAGATCAGCCTGGTGGCCAGCGTGGCCAACGCGTACCTGACCTGGCAGGCCGACAAGGAACTGCTCAAGCTGACTCAGGACACCCTCGGTGCCTTCGAGGAAAGCTACAAGCTGACCAGCCGCAGCAACGAAGTCGGTGTGGCCTCGGCGCTGGATCTGGCGCAATCGCGCACCTCGGTCGAGAACGCCCGTGCCCAACTGGCACGTTACACCCGCCAGGTGGCTCAGGACGAAAACAGCCTGACCCTGCTGCTCGGCACCGGCGTGCCGGCCAACCTGCAAGCGGCCAAACCGCTGTCGGATGACCTGCTCAGCGATGTGCCGGCCGGTCTGCCGTCGGATCTGCTGCAGCGTCGTCCGGACATCCTTCAGGCCGAATACAACCTGAAGGCCGCCAACGCCAACATCGGCGCGGCCCGTGCAGCGTTCTTCCCGAGCATCAGCCTGACCGCCAACGCGGGCAGCCTGAGCCCGGACCTGTCCGGCCTGTTCAAGGGCGGTTCGGGCACGTGGCTGTTCCAGCCGCAGATCAACCTGCCGATCTTCAACGCCGGCAGCCTGCGCGCCAGCCTCGACTACGCCAAGATCCAGAAGGACATTGGCGTGGCGAACTACGAGAAGTCCATTCAAACGGCCTTCCAGGAAGTCGCCGACGGCCTGGCCGCGCGCCAGACCTACACCGAGCAGCTGCAGGCCCAGCGTGATTTCGTCGCCGCGAACCAGGACTACTACCGTCTGGCCGAGCGTCGCTATCGCATTGGCGTCGACAGCAACCTGACCTTCCTTGATGCCCAGCGTCAGCTGTTCAGCGCCCAACAGGCCCTGATCACCGACCGCCTCGCGCAGCTGACCAGTGCGGTCAACCTGTACAAGGCACTGGGTGGCGGCTGGAATGCGCAAACCGCGCAGAACGAACCGTTGAAAGAAGAAGCGCCGAAGATGAAGTTGTTCTGATCGTCTCGCGATAAACAAAAAGCCCACCATCCGGTGGGCTTTTTGTTGTCTGCACAACGCCTTCAGCCGCCGACACCGTTGAGCAGAAACACCGGTTCTTCCAGATAATCGAGCCCCAGGCGGTTTTCGAACATTTCATCGCGCAGCGCCGCCGTGGTGAAACACCCGAGATTCAACGCCGTGGCCACCAGTGAAAACGTCTGGCTCAGGTGCCCGGCATCCATCAACGCCACCCGCAGCGCCCGGCTGAACTCGTACTTCCAGGCCAACCGCTCGACCCGCGCGGTGGACACGAATACCGCGGCCGCGTCCTTCACCCAGGGTTGCCCGCCACTGGCCTCGCTGATCCAGGTTCTAGGATCTTCCCGCGACCGCAACTCCAATCCGTGACGACGTACGGAGTAGTGATAAAGCCCCCGCTCAAAACCCTGCACATTCATCAACACCGCATACACCTCTGTGGCTTGCAGCGAACCGCCGGAGGGTGAGGTTTTCTTCAGAAAATAGTCACCCATGCCGTTCGGCTCCATCGCCGTCACCCCCCAGGTGTAATAGAGCAGCAAGGACAATTGCGTCGGGTTCAACGGCTTGCCGCTGAACGCCCGAGAGGTACGCCGGGCGCACAGCGAATCGAGCAGCGTCGTTTCGGCGAGAGTCTCGCCGGGCACCAGCAGCGGATTTTCCAGAGCGATGAAGGGATGAGAGTGATAGTCCTTGAAGGACGACGGTTGACGCTGTTGCGCGGCCTTCTGTTCCAGCTCGGCCTCAAGCTCGACGACGCTGACATAGGGTGTCTGCAAACCGGTGCGGGTGCTGAGGTAAAACTCCAGCGCCGCCTCCCAGCGCGACCAGAGCTTGAGCGGTTGCCTGTGCACCCTGTCCCGCGAACCTGCGACAGATTGCACAATTCCGTGACTCACCAGCGCCTGCAAAAAAGCCAGATGACTGCCCTGCTCCGGGTTATTCAAGACGCCCGGCAGCATCAGCGCACTCTCAAGCGAATGCGGGGTCATGAAGTGGTTCAACAACGGCAGCAACGTCAGGCAGAAATCCAGACTCAGGCCCGACTGCCGATCCCGCAGCACGAATGATGAAGACCCGACACTGAACCATACGTTTTCCCTGAGTTTGAGCAACGAGCCGGGCTCGAGGGCCGGGGTGTCCGGCGCAGGCGACGGCTCGCGCCCCTGCCAGAACAGCACCCTGGGCTTGAGACGCTTGATGTCGCGGATCAGGACCTCCAGTTGCGCATCATCGGTTCTGTCAGCGATATCCCACTCCAGCGTCACCGCCCTGACCGGGGACACCGCAAACAACTGAGTCAACAGATCCCAGTCCCGACGCGGATGCCCGGTGTGGATCTCAATCAACCGGTCCAGCGGCAACGAACGCAGATAGTCTTTCAGGTCATAACCCAGCGCTTTGGCAGTGGCGATGGCGCTGTCCAGATCCAGCAGAAACCCCGCATGGCTGCGTTGCACCACGCTGGAAATGAATTCGCCTTCCGGCTGCTCGTGGGCGTCGCCCAATGAAAACAGGCGTGGCGCGTTTTCCAGTACCAGCGGCGTCGCGGTCAGTGCTTGCAGTTCCAGGGCGTTGGCGACCACCGTGTCGGCCACTTCCGCCGCCAGGGTCGGCAAAATGAAGTGCTGGGTGTCACCGCCGTGAAACCGCGACCAGGAAATGTGCTCCGCAAGCCAGGGTGAGCGGGTTCTGTCGCACAGCCGTCGGGTCATCTGCAGAAACTCGCGATCCATCGCGATGCCTACACTGCCCAGAGACAGGCTGGAGGAATGCAGCAGACTGGGCGTCTGCTCCCCCACTTCAAGCAGGCGTGGTTCGAGGATGCTGTGGGTCGGCTGAAACTCCAGGTAATCGAAATACGGCAGGCCTTCGGCGAGGATCCGTTCGAGGGCCGGATCGACGGCATGATCCGCCACCCGGTGACGGGGCAAGTGATACTCCAGCCCTACCCCGGCCTCGGGAAACCGCGAAGCATCGAACATCGTCATGATTGCCTCCCGGGCTCAGGCCGTCGCACCCAATACCGGTGGCGTCGTGGGCAATGGCGCCGCAGCGGCCAGCCGCCCGGCGTATTTGCTCTCCATGGCCCGCACCTCGGCGGCAAGGTTTTCCAGCAACTGGCGCCCGTGGGGCGTGAAATCCTCACTGCCTTGAAGGTCTGGCAAGGCCCGGATCAGCCCGCGCAGGATGAACAGCAGACGGTTCTGTGCCCGCTGCAATTCCTCGTCGGAACGCGACCGCACCCGCTCCATGTACTTGACCAGCGCGATGTACACGTAAAACGCATGAAAGTAGCCATACAGGTCACGTTTCTGGCCCGACCACGGCAAGCTGAATGACGCCTCCTGCGAAGCATCGGGGTCGACAATCGCAGACACTTCGACGACGTGATAAAGCAACTGATGAGTCGCCTCATGCACCAGGGATTCCTCAAGATCGAGGATCGAGTCGTCCCGGCTCGCCAGGAGGATGACGCCGGTGTAGCGCGAAGCCGAACAACTGCGAAAGGAACCGTCCGGCAGGTAGCAAATCGACTTGATCAGAAACTTCATCTGTTCGCGGCAGGCCGGCCAGGTGTGCTCGATCCGCAACAGGGCAATCTTCACCACGTCAGCGAAGAACCGGCTGGAAACACCGCCAAGCTCCAGGCGCTTGCGGGTCGCCTCGTCTTCCGGGAATTCATAACTGGGCGGCGTGGCCTGCATGATCAGCGGATCGACGTCGAAGCGGTAGACCGGCGGGTCGTTCTGAGCCACGCCCGACTGACTCCGGGCCTTGACCCTGTCGAGCATCTCGGGAAACTCGAGTAATGTCTTTTCCAGTTCGGCAGTACTTTCTGACTTTCCGACCAGAAATTGATTGGTTGAACGAAACGCCTGCCCGGTCCATATCTGAAAAACCGGATCGTTGATAATCAAAGCCTGTTCACGGGGTGGCAGCAATACAAGTTCCACCGCCCGGTCGAAAAACACCGACAACCGCGACTCCCCGGAAAACAACTTGAACAGTTCGGCATATAAAACCATGAAGACGGTGAAACGATTGCGACTGACATGCTCAAGTAACAATTCAAATCTGGAATGTCTGTCGTCCGCGAGAAATGTGTTCCCTTTAAACAAGTCATCAACCGTCGAATCAAGTTCGCCGTGGTTTCCAATATCCATTTTTCAACCATCCTTCAGGCAGGCGGCAATGGTTTCGCCATGGTCAGACTGGCAATGTCATAGCCCAATTGTTCATAAAGACAACGCGCCGGCAGGTTGCGACCGAACACATGCAGACGCATTTCCTCGCAGCCGTTCTGGCGCGCCCAGGTTTCGGCGGCCAGCATCGATTGTCGGGCATACCCCTGACGACGCTCGCCGGGTTCGATGTAGATATCCAGAATGAAGGCAATCGGCTTCGTGCCAACATGTCGGCGGGCGATCCACAACTCGCCGATACGTCGCTGGCTGTCACGGATCACCCAGAGCTGATGGTTTTCGGTCAGCCGTCCCTTGTCCAGCAACTGCGCGAAAGCCGTGGCGGATCGGTGCGAGGCCTCTGCCTGGCTCCATTCTCCCGAGGCGACCATGCCCTGGGCGTACTCGTCGACCGCCCTTTCGGTGAACGTCACAAAGTCCGCGTCGTCCATGGGAATCAAGGTGACTGACATACGTCGCTCACTCCCTGTGCAAACACTTTGCAATCGGGCCATTTGGCGCACACAGAGCCGGATCGCCGCTCCACGACACGCCAAACAGCCCCCCGGGCATCAGTCCATCCGTGCCTGAACCTGTTGTTGCTGGTCAAATATCGCAGCCGCTCCCAGCTTGTCGCGAATACCCGCCCCGGCGGTGCCCAGTTTTGCTACATCAATACTCTTGACGGCGCCCAGTTCGGATGCGCTCAGATGCACACCGATGCCCTTGGCCGCGCCTTCAGCATCCTTGTGCAACTGTTCCGCAAAGTCCTTATCAATAAGGGCACGACCGACCACCGTCGCGAGACGTTCCTGATTCACTTTTGCAGGCATGTTATCTCTCCTTGTTATCAATAATTAATCCTCTCGAGAGCGACAATTAACCTCCCTGCCCCTTTCGAGAATTTTGAATATAGCAATGCCTGTTTCCTTTGCCAGTTACAACACAAATTCCCGTTAAACCTTTTCACGATAAGCGATAACGCCAATTATCAAGTTGAACCCGCGATGATCAAGATGGCTTTTATTACACCAATTACTGTAGGCAATTTCCTACAACCAAATAAATAAACACATTTACAATCGCCATTAATAGAACGCCGCCGAAAAAGCTCGTTAATGCGAAACATAA
This sequence comes from Pseudomonas sp. 91RF, assembly GCF_003576265.1. Lineage (NCBI taxonomy): Bacteria > Pseudomonadati > Pseudomonadota > Gammaproteobacteria > Pseudomonadales > Pseudomonadaceae > Pseudomonas > Pseudomonas sp. 91RF. The sequence goes on along the minus strand of NZ_QWFC01000019.1, from coordinate 232,206 downwards.
GTACGGGATTTCATTAAGAATGCGGTGTTTGCGTAAATTGAAACCATCGTCGATTAGCGTTCGATAATCGCACAAAACCCTGTTTACCCCGATTGAATCCCCGTGCTGATCCCCCTCACCATTGCCCACACCAACAAAACCAATAAAAACAGGTTCACCCCCATGACCATGCGTCCTCCCCGCTCGGGCTGATCCCGCCCTTCGTTTCATCGAGTCCGTTTCTTGTCTGCAACTTCCGGTTGCGGCTGCGAACTGCTTCATCCCAAACAATTAGAGAGACCCGAGCCCATGACACGTTCCACAACACCTTGCGCACTCAGTCTGATCGCCCTGGCACTGACCGGCATCGCCTTGCCTGTGGCCGCCGAAGAGACGGGTTTCATCGACGGTGCCAAGGCCGACCTGAACCTGCGCAACTTCTACATCAACCGCAACTTCACCAACCCGACCAAGGCCCAGGGCATGGCGCAGGAATGGACGCAGAACTTCATCCTCGACGCCAAATCCGGTTTCACCCAGGGCACAGTCGGTTTCGGCATGGACGTATTGGGGCTGTACTCGGTGAAACTCGATGGCGGCAAAGGCACGGGGGGCACGCAACTGTTGCCGCTGGATCATGACGGGCGACCGGCGGACACCTTCGGCCGCACCAATGTGGCGTTCAAGGCCAGACTGTCGCAGACCGAAATCAAGGTGGGCGAATGGATGCCGGTACTGCCGATCCTGCGTTCGGATGACGGTCGCTCCCTGCCGCAGACCTTTCGCGGCGGGCAGATCACTTCGAAGGAAATCGACGGTCTGACCCTCTACGGCGGCCAGTTCCGCGCGAACAGCCCGCGCGACGACAGCAGCATGAGCGACATGTCGATTTTCGGCAAACCGGCGTTCACCTCGGATCGCTTCAACTTCCAGGGCGGTGAATACGCGTTCAACGGCAAGCGCACGCAGATCGGCCTGTGGAACGCCGAGCTCAAGGACATCTACAGCCAGCAATACGTCAACCTGATCCACAGCCAGCCGCTCGGCGACTGGACCCTGGGCGCCAACCTCGGTTTCTTCTACGGCAAGGACGACGGCAGCGCCCGGGCCGGCAAGCTCGACAACAAGACCTGGTCGGGGCTGTTCTCCGCGCGCTACGGCGGCAACACCTTCTACGTCGGCCTGCAAAAACTCACCGGCGACAGCAACTGGATGCGGGTCAACGGCACCAGCGGCGGGACCCTGGCCAACGACAGCTACAACTCAAGCTATGACAACGCTCAGGAACGCTCCTGGCAAATCCGCCACGACTACAACTTCGCCGCCCTCGGCGTTCCCGGCCTGACCCTGATGAACCGCTACATCAGCGGCGACAACGTGCACACCGGCACCATCACCGACGGCAAGGAATGGGGCCGCGAATCGGAACTGGGCTACACCGTGCAGAGCGGCACGCTGAAGAACCTGAATGTGCGGTGGCGCAATTCGACCATGCGCCGTGACTACAGCAACAACGAGTTCGACGAGAACCGGGTGATCGTCAGCTACCCGATCAACCTGCTCTAGAGGGCTGTGCCATCCGTCCGGATTCATGGATCGTCACGAATCGTTGAGTAGAGTGGATGCACCTGAAGGACTCAGGCGCTCCACCCTTCCCGCTTCCGTTATCTGTTGATGTTGGTCCCCCGGGACTTGAGCCAGGCTGTCACCGGAAGACACTGCCGATCATCGGAGGACCACCTCATGATCACTCGAGTCAAACCGGCTCCCGATTGGGATGCCAGGGCGTATCAGCAGTTTTCCCGTCTCAGGCAACAACCGGTCGATGAACTGCTCGGTCGCGTCGATCTGCACAATCCCCAACGCATCTACGACCTCGGTTGCGGCACCGGGATTGCCACGAAGGTTCTGGCTGTTCGCTGGCCCCGGGCAGATCTCAAGGGCATCGACAGTTCGCAAGACATGCTGCAGGTCGCCCGCTGCCTGCCGATCAAGGCACGCTGGCAACACGCCGAGCTGCAACACTGGAAACCCCGCAAGCCGGCGGACCTGCTGTTCGCCGCTGCCGTGCTGCATTTCATCGATGACCATCAAACGCTGTTGCCGGGACTGCTCCGCCACCTCAACCCCGGCGGATGCCTGGCCGCCCACATGCCCGACTGGCGCGATGCACTGTGGTATCGCCTGATGCTCGACACCCTCGAGGATGCCGGCCCCGGTGGCCAACCGCTGGGCAGCCCGCAGCTGCGCCAGCGCATGGCGGCGCGGCCGTTGTTGTCGCTGGAGGATTACTACCGTTTGCTCGCACCGCTGACCCGGTCGCTGGATATCTGGGAAACCGAGCAGTTGCAGGTGGTCGACGGTAAGTCGCCGGTTTATGACTGGGTGAAAGTGTCGGCGCTGCGGCCGGTGATGCAGGGGCTGACGCCGGAGGAGCAGGCGCGCTTCATTTATCACTACCTGATGCGGGTGCATGCGCATTATCCGCAGGAGGACGACGGGCATACGCTGTTTCCGTTCAAACGGATTTTCATTGTCGCCAGGGTTTGAATCGGCGCGGCAAATACCGCCATCGCTAGCAGGCTAGCTCCCACAATGGGTCACATTTCACTGTGGGAGCTAGCCTGCTAGCGATGGCGCCCGCTCAGGCACCCTCAATCCCGGGATTCGACACCCAACTCATCCCACACCGACTCGGCCAGATGAAACGTCGCATTCGCCGCCGGAATCCCGCAGTAGATCGCACTCTGCATGATCACTTCCTTGATCTCGCCACGGCTCACGCCATTGTTGGCCGCCGCCCGCAGGTGCAACTTGAGTTCGCCTTCGCGGTTCATGCCGATCAGCATGGCGATAGTGATCAGGCTGCGCGTGTGGCGCGGCAGGCCCGGACGGGTCCAGATGTCGCCCCAGGCGTGACGGGTGATCATCTCCTGGAACTCCGAGTTGAACTCGGTCAGCGTGGTCAGGCTGCGATCGACGTGGGCATCACCGAGTACCGCGCGGCGCACTTGCATGCCGTCGTCATAACGTTGTTTTTCGTCCACGGAAATATCCTCAAGCGGCCTGCAGGAATGTCAGCACGCGGTCGCTGAACGCGTCGCCGGCCTGAACGTTGGAAAGATGTGCGGCATAGAACTCGGCGTACTCGGCGCCGCGCACATGCTCCTGAATGAAGTGCCCGCCGGACGGTGGCGTCACTGCATCTTGCGTACCGGCAATCACCAGCAACGGGGCAGTAATCGACGCCAGTTGATCGCGGAAGTCCGCATCGCGCACCGCCGCGCAGTTGGCGGCGTAACCTTCAGGATTGGTGGCCGCGAGCATGTCGGTGATCTGCTTGGCCGCTGCCGGATTGGCCGCCGAAAAATCCGGGGTAAACCAACGGGCAATCGATGCATCGCGCAACGCGACCATCGCCGCCGGGCCGTCGCGCAGAACGGTTTCGATGCGCGGATTCCACACCGACGGATCGCCAATTTTGGCGGCGGTATTGCAGACGATCAGTTTGTTCAGACGCTGGCCGGCATTGATTCCCAGCCACTGACCGATCAACCCGCCCATGGACAGACCGCAGAAATGCGCACGTTCGATGTGCAGCGCATCCAGCAGCGCCAGCACGTCACGGCCCAGTTGCTCGATGCTGTAGGGGCCCGGCGTCACCAGCGACTGGCCGTGACCACGGGTGTCGAAACGCAGCACCCGAAAGTGCTCGGTGAACGCCGGCATCTGGGCGTCCCACATGTGCAGGTCGGTGCCCAGCGAGTTGGACAGCGCCAGCACCGGCGCATCAACCGGGCCTTCCAATGAGTAATGCAGTTCGCCGTCGGCGAGTTGAACGAAAGCCACAGCCCTCTCCTTTCAGTCAGACAATGCGTTGTGTTCGGCCACCGCACGCTCGACCCAGACCTGCGCCTGGCCAAGGTAGTGGGCGGGATCGAGCAGATGATCCAGTTCAGCAGCGCTGAGTTCGGCAGTCACTTGCGGCTCGTCACCGAGTACCGCACGCAGATGGCGTTGTTCGGCCACCGCCCGTTTGCAGCATTGTTCGAGCAGATGATGCGCGGAGTCGCGGCCAACCCGTTGCGCAAGCACGATGCTCACCGCTTCGGCCAGCACCAGACCTTGGGTCAATTCCAGGTTGCGGCCCATGCGCGCGGCATCGACTTCAAGACCCTCAGCCAGCAGCCGCGCCTGTTGCAGCGCGCCCGACACCAGGCAGCAGATGTCCGGCAAGGTTTCCCATTCGGCGTGCCACAGGCCGAGGCTGCGTTCGTGCTCCTGAGGCATGGCGCTGAACAGCGTCGAGACCAGACCCGGCACGCGGGTCGCCGCGCCGATCAGCACCGCCGCGCCCACCGGGTTGCGCTTGTGCGGCATGGTCGAGGAACCGCCCTTGCCCGGCGCCGATGGTTCGAACACTTCCGCCGCTTCGGTCTGCATCAACAGGCTGATGTCGCGGCCGAGTTTGCCGAGGCTGCCGGCGATCAGAGCGAGCACTGCGCCGAACTCGACAATGCGATCACGCTGGGTGTGCCAGGGTTGTTCCGGCAGGGTCAGTTGCAGTTCTTCGGCCAGTGCGCAGGCAATCGGCAGCGCCTGTTCACCCAACGCCGCGAGGGTGCCGGACGCACCACCGAATTGCAGCACCAGCAGCCGTGGCTTGAGTTCGCGCAAACGCTGACGGCTGCGAGTGATCGCGCCAAGCCAACCGGCGATCTTCATACCGAGAGTGACCGGCGTTGCGTGTTGCAGCCAGGTACGTCCGGCCAGCGGCGTGGCGGCGTGGCGCTTGGCCTGGGTCGCGAGGGATTCGGCCAGTTGCGCCAACTCCCCTTCGATCAGCGCCAGCGCCTGACGCAATTGCAGCACCAGCCCGGAATCCATCACGTCCTGGCTGGTGGCACCCAGATGCACATAACGTTCGGCTTCAGCATCGGATGCCGCGATCCGCTTGCCCAATGCCTTGACCAGCGGAATCGCCGAATTACCCGCCGTGGCGATGGCTTCGCCCAAGGCTGCGAAATCAAACAACTCGGCGCGGCAGGCGTTTTCAATTGAGGCGACAGCACTGGCCGGAATCACCCCGACCCGCGCTTCGGCCCGGGCCAGCGCCGCTTCGAAGTCGAGCATAGCCTGCACCCGGCCCTGATCGCAGAACACCTCGCGCATTTCGCGGGCAGTGAAATAGGCATCGAACAATTGATTGCCCGGTCGCTGAGTCATAAACAGTCCTTGCCGGCGCGGGCCATCGCGGCCCGCGCACTTCGGTTTAGAGATCGTGGTGCAAATACGCGGCCTGTTTCGGCAGGCGCAGGCTGAACAGGAACGCTACTGCCATCATCACCGTGACGTACCAGTAGAAGGCGTTTTCCATGCCCCCGGCCTTGAGGCTGAGGGCGACGTATTCCGCCGAACCGCCGAAGATCGCATTGGCCACCGCGTAGGCCAGGCCGACGCCAAGGGCGCGGACTTCCGGCGGGAACATTTCGGCTTTCACCAGGCCGCTGATCGAGGTGTAGAAACTGACGATCGCCAGCGCCACGGTGATCAGCACAAAGGCCAGGAACGGGCTGCTGACGCTTTTCAGGCTCAGCAGGATCGGCACGGTGAACAACGTACCGAGGGCGCCGAACCAGAGCATCGAGTTACGCCGGCCGATCTTGTCGGCGAGCATGCCGAACAGCGGCTGCATGCACATATATAAGAAGAGCGCGCCGGTCATGATGAAACTGGCGGTCTTGGCGTGCATGCCGGCAGTGTTCACCAGGTACTTCTGCATGTACGTGGTGAAGGTGTAGAAAATCAGCGAGCCACCAGCGGTGTAACCCAGCACAGTGATAAACGCGGCTTTGTGATCGCGGAAGAGCGCAGCGATGCTGCCGGCGTCCTTGTGTTCACGGGTTTCCTTGTTGGTGGTTTCTTTCAGGGTGCGACGCAGGAACAGCGAAATCAGCGCCGCCACCGCCCCGACCACAAACGGAATCCGCCAGCCGTAGGCCCGCAGTTCGTCTTCAGAAAGAAACTGCTGCAGGATCACCACCACCAGCACCGCCAGCAGTTGCCCGCCGATCAGCGTCACGTACTGGAACGAGGCGAAGAAACCGCGCTGGCCCTTGAGCGCGACTTCGCTCATATACGTCGCCGTGGCGCCGTATTCGCCACCCACCGACAAGCCTTGCAGCAGACGCGCGAACAGCAACAGCACCGGTGCCCAGACGCCGATGCTGTTGTAGGTCGGCAGACAGGCAATGAGTAACGAGCCGAAGCACATCATCAGAATCGAGATCAGCATCGAATTCTTGCGCCCGTGCTTGTCCGCCACCCGGCCGAAGATCCAGCCGCCGATCGGTCGCATCAGGAACCCGGCCGCGAACACGCCAGCGGTGTTGACCAGCTGCACCGTGGGGTTGTCCGAGGGGAAGAACGCCGGGGCGAAATAGATCGCGCAGAAGGCGTAGACATAGAAGTCGAACCATTCGACGAGATTGCCGGACGAGGCGCCGACAATCGCGAAGATACGCTTGCTGCGCTCTTCGCCGGTGTAATGGGTGGTGGTGGTTGTCATTGTTTTTCACTCGATAGGGACAGTGAGAGTCTAGACACACTTCGCAACAGTCCCGTTCCACATTGGATCAGCAACACAGTTGCCCCAGTGGGAGCGAGCCTGCTCGCGATGGCGGTACATCACCAACCTTTGTGCTGAATGACACTCCGCAATCGCGAGCAGGCTCGCTCCCACATTGGGACTCTGGTGTTCTCAATAATCGAAGAACACGGTTTCCGCATCAGTGCCCTGCAGGACCACATTCCACTGATAAACCCCCGACGCATCCGGTTTCGCCAGCAACGTAGTGCGGCGCTCGGCCGGTACGCATTCGAGCAGCGGATCATTCACGTTCGCCGGATCGCCTTCGAAGTAGATCCGCGTCAGCAAGTGCTTCACCAGACCGCGCGCAAACACCAGCACCACCAGATGCGGCGCCTGGGTCGTGCCTTTCAGGCCTTCGACCGTGCCCGGCTTGATGGTGGTGAAACGGAAGCGCCCTTCTGCGTCCACCGGCACCCGGCCGAAGCCTTCGAAATTCGGGTCCAGCGGCTTGGCCTGTTCATCTTCCGGGTGATCGTATTTGCCGGCGGCGTTGGCCTGCCAGACTTCGAGCATGGCGTCGTTGACGACATCGCCGTTGCCGTCCACCACTTGCCCGGTGATCGCCACGCGCTGGCCGAGGGTCAACTCGTTGGCGAGGTTTTCGCGGTTCAGCCAGGTCAGGCCGATGTGGTAATACGGCCCGACGGTGTGGGACGTGGTCGCAGTCAGGGTCATCTCATTTCTCCATCGGCGTGGCTTCGCGGCCGCGCAGCACGATGTCCCAGCGATAAGCGAGGGCGTAGGACGGAATGGTTTTTTCCAGATCGAAAGCGGCGATCAGGCGTTCCTTGGCCGAGGTGTCCGGCACGCAGTTGTAGATCGGGTCGTAGGGCAGCAGCGGGTCGCCCGGGAAATACATCTGCGTGACCAGACGCGTCAGGATGCTCGGCCCGAACAGCGAGAAATGCACGTGGGCCGGGCGCCAGGCGTTGTGGTGGTTGCCCCACGGATAGGCACCGGGCTTGATGGTCTGGAACTGATACCAGCCGTCGGCGTCGGTCACGGTACGGCCGGTACCGGTGAAATTCGGGTCCAGCGGCGCGTCGTGCAGGTCACGGGCGTGGTTGTAGCGACCGGCGGCGTTGGCCTGCCAGATCTCCACCAGAATCCCCGGCACCGGCAGACCGTCTTCATCGAGCACACGGCCGTGAATGATGATCCGCTCGCCGAGCGGCTCGCCGGCATGCTGTGCGGTCAGATCGTTATCGGTGTCGGCCACTCGCTCGGCACCGATGGTCGGGCCAGTGATTTCAGACAGCGAATGGGGCAGAAACACCAATGGCTTGGATGGCGAGCGCAGATTGGTGGATTGATAAGTCGGGTGCAGGTACGGCGGCTGGGTGCCTTCCTGTGGACGACGGTAGCCAGGCTTGTCAGTCATTTCGCTTTCCTCTGTTCAATTCGTCACGGCTGTGTGTCAGATGCGTTCGATCGCCAGGGCCAGCCCCTGGCCGACACCGACACACATGGTCGCCAGACCTTTATTGCCGCCGGTCTTTTCCAGCTGATGCAGCGCCGTCAATACCAGCCGCGCACCGCTCATGCCCAATGGATGGCCGAGGGCAATCGCCCCGCCGTTCGGGTTGACCTGGGCGGCGTCGTCCGCCAATCCCAGCTCGCGCAGCACCGCCAGACCCTGGCTGGCAAACGCTTCGTTGAGTTCGATCACATCGAAATCGCTGACCGCCACTCCAAGGCGTTCGGTGAGTTTGCGCACCGCCGGCACCGGGCCGATGCCCATCACCCGTGGCGCGACCCCGGCACTGGCCATGCCCAGCACTTTGGCGCGGGCAGTCAAACCGTGTTTTTTCACTGCTTCGGCCGAGGCCAGGATCAGCGCGGCGGCACCGTCATTCACGCCCGAAGCGTTGCCGGCGGTGACGGTCTTGTCCGGACCGTTGACCGGGTTCAATCTGGTCAGGGCTTCAAGCGTGGTGTCGGCGCGAGGGTGTTCGTCCTGGCTGACCACGGTTTCGCCCTTCTTGTGGGCGATCCGCACTTCGACGATTTCCTCGGCGAAGTAGCCGGCAGCCTGGGCGGCGGCCGTTCGTTGCTGACTGCGCAGGGCGAAAGCGTCCTGATCTTCGCGGGAAATTTCGTAATCGTCAGCCACGTTGTCGGCGGTCTGCGGCATCGCGTCGACGCCGTACTGCGCCTTCATCAACGGATTGATAAAACGCCAGCCGATGGTGGTGTCTTCCAGCTTCATGTTGCGCGAAAACGCCGCATCGGCCTTGCCCATCACGAACGGCGCGCGGGACATCGACTCGACACCACCGGCAATCGCCAGCTCCATTTCGCCGCTGGCGATGGCGCGGAACGCCGTGCCAATAGCATCCATCCCCGACGCACAAAGGCGATTGAGGGTAACGCCGGGCACGCTGTCCGGCAGACCCGCCAGCAACAGCGCCATGCGCGCCACGTTGCGGTTGTCTTCGCCGGCCTGGTTGGCGCAGCCGAGGAATACTTCGTCGAGGGCGCTCCAGTCCACCGACGGGTTGCGATCCATCAGGGCCTTGATCGGCACGGCGGCCAGGTCGTCGGCGCGAACAGCCGCCAGACCACCACCGAAACGACCGATAGGGGTACGAATCGCATCGCAGATATAAACGTCGCGCATCATGCTTCTCCCGGTGCCTGGCCGTGGGCCGCTGCGGTGCGGGCTTCAAGATCGCGCAAAGCGGTCAGCTCGACCTCGGTCGGTTCGGCAGTGGTGGCTACGCTGTCAGCAAAACGGATGACCCAGCCGGTGGCGGCGACCACTTGCTCACGGGTCACGCCTGGGTGCAGCGCAGTGACCACGAACTCATTGGTGCCCTCTTCCGGCTCCATGATGCACAGGTCGGTGATGATCCCGACCGGCCCGGCGCCCGGCAGGCCCAGACGTTTGCGCGAATCACCGCCCTCGCCATGGCCGACCGAGGTAACGAAATCGAGCTTGTCGACAAACGAGCGCGCCGACTGTTTAAGGATGATCAGCACGCTTTTCGCGGAACCGGCGATCTCCGGCGCGCCACCGGCACCCGGCAGGCGCACTTTCGGCTGGTGATAGTCGCCCACCACCGTGGTGTTGATGTTGCCGAAACGGTCGACCTGCGCCGCGCCGAGAAAACCGACGTCGATGCGCCCGCCCTGCAGCCAGTAGCGAAAAATCTCACCGGTCGGGACGACGGTGTCGGCGGTTTCCGCCAGCTCGCCGTCACCGATGGACAGCGGCAATACGCTGGGTTTGGCGCCAATCGGGCCCGATTCGTAGATCAGCACCACGTCCGGCGACGAGGTCAGGCGCGCCAGGTTGGCGGCTTTCGATGGCAGGCCGATGCCGACGAAGCACACCGAGCCGTTCTTCAAGCGACGGGCCGCGGCGACGGTCATCATTTCATTGGTGGTGTAAGTCATTACTTGGCCTCCGAAGCAGCGGCCAACTTGGCCTGAAACTCGCTGAAGTCAGCGCAGCCATGGATGTATTCGTTGATCCACGCAGTAAACGTCTCACGGTCGCGGGCGATCGGGTCCCACGCCTGGTAGAAACGATTGTCACGCTCGGTGTAACCGTGGGCGTAGGACGGATGCGCGCCACCGGGTACATGGCAGACCGCGCTCAACGCCCAGGTCGGCAGTACGCAGGCGTTCATCGGCGCGTTGAGGTTGTCGACAATTTCTTCGACGGTGACGATGCAGCGCTTGGCGGCCAGTGCGGCTTCTTTCTGCACACCGAGAATGCCCCACAGCAGCACGTTGCCCTGACGGTCGGCCTTCTGGGCGTGGATCACGGTTACGTCCGGACGCACCGACGGCACCGCCGCCAGCACTTCACCGGTGAACGGGCACGTCACGGACTTGATCAGCGGGTTGACCTTCGGCAAGTCAGAACCGGCGTAGGCCCGCAACACCGCGAACGGCAGGCCGGAGGCGCCGGCGACGTAAGCGTTGGCCAGGTCGGCGTGGCTGTGTTCTTCGATTTCCAGCGCGTGGGGCCATTGTTTCTCGACTGCATCACGCAGACGGTGCAGCGAACCCACACCCGGGTTGCCGCCCCAGGAGAAGATCAGCTTGCGTGCACAACCGGCGCCGATCAGTTGGTCGTAGATCAGGTCAGGCGTCATCCGCACCAGGGTCAGATCTTTCTTGCCCTGACGAATGATTTCATGACCCGCCGCCGTAGGGATCAGGTGAGTGAAGCCTTCGAGCGCGACGGTGTCGCCGTCATTGACGAATTGCTTCACCGCGTCGTGCAGCGAAAGGATCTCAGCCATGGAGCGGGCTCCCGTTTTTGTAGTGGATCGCCAGTGATAAAAAGGCGCGAGGTTGTGCGCCGGAGTCACTGAAGATTAAGCCGCTGATTTTCGCCAAACAATCCGATAATCGACTGAGTGTTCGTTTATCGAACAGATTGTTATCAACCTAATGATCGCCCCGAGTGCGGGGCGATCATTCCCGATATCAGGTCGCGTCCGCGTGACTGACCAGACCCTTGATCACCACCGCCGCCGTGGCCAGCCCGGCCGGGATCACCAGCGCTGTCAACACCTGTTCGAAATTCCAGCCCAGGCCCAGCAGGGTCGCGCCCATCCATGCGCCGAGAATCGCACCGAAGCGGCCGATCCCGAGCATCCATGACACACCGGTCGCCCGGCCCTGCGTCGGATAAAACCGCGCCGCCAGCGACGGCATCGCCGATTGCGCACCGTTGACGCACATGCCCGCCACCAGCACCAGCGTCGCCAGCAACGTGATGTTGCCCAGGCTCTGCCCGACCGCGTAGGCAAACACCCCGGCCAGCAGGTAGAAAATGCCGATGACCTTGTGCGGATTGAACCGGTCCATCGCCCAGCCTACGCCGACCGCGCTCAACACCCCGCCGAACTGGAACAACGCGCCGATGAAGGCCGCCTGCTCCATGCTCGCGCCACTGTCGCGCATCAGGGTCGGCAGCCAGCTGGTCAGCAGGTACACGATCACCAGGCCCATGAAGTAGGTCAGCCACAGCAGCAACGTGCCGATGCTGTAGGTGCCGGAGAAAATCACCGCGAACACGTTGCGTGCCTTGACGGTTTTCTGTTCCGGCACGCTGAAACTTGCTGCTTGGGCGACGGTGGCAGGGTCAATGGGCGCGAGAGTCTTGCGCACTTTGTCGGTGCCACGATTACGCACCACCAGATAACGCGCCGATTCCGGCAGCCAGACCAGCAACACCACGGCGAGGATCAGCGGCAGAATCCCGCCAATCAGTAACAGGCTGTGCCAGCCGAACGCCGGAATCAGCTTGGCCGAGATGAATCCGCCACCCGCCATACCGAGGTTGAAGCCACAGAACATGCTGGTCACCAGCAACGACTTCTTGCGCTCCGGGGTGTATTCCGACAGCAGCGTGGTGGCGTTCGGCATGCCCGCGCCCAGTCCCAGACCGGTGAGGAAACGCAGCACCAGCAATTGCTCGACGTTGGTGGCATAAGCCGACGCCAGGCTGAAAGCACCGAACAGAAAGACCGCGCCGACCAGTACGACTTTTCGCCCGAAGCGGTCAGCCAATGGCCCGGAGCCCAGGGCACCGAAGACCATGCCGATCAGCGCGGCGCTCATCACCGGACCGAGGCTGGCGCGGTCGATGCCCCAGTCCTGGGACAGGGCCGGCGCGATGAAGCCCATGGCTGCGGTGTCGAGGCCATCGAGAAAGACAATCAGGAAACACAGAATCACCACCCGCCACTGATAGCGCGAGATCGGTTGGGCATTGATGAAGGACTGCACGTCGAGGCAGTGACCTACAGCGGACTGAGGCTGGTTCATTATTTTTATTCCACGCAAAAAACGCAGTCGAACGGCGACCGGCCAAAGACTGGCACGGACACAAGCATATAAGGAGGGAATCAGGCGTTGCGCTAAAACCGGCAACAGGAACGGGAGCGGCGACAGTCGGGGAACGTGCGCATGGGAAGTTGCCTCTTGTCATTATTATGGGAGTCGACGATCCGGCGGGCTCATTCACAACAGCGCCGGATGACGCTGCCGCGACATTAATGATCCGGGGGTTTTAGCGTCAATTCGATAAACGCAACTCTGTGCGTTTATCGAACAGCTTCCTCAGGCGAACAACTGCGCGCTGAGGTCGCGACTGGCACTCAGCAGCCCGGGCAGAAAGCGTTGTTCCAGTTCGGTACGGCTGACTCGACCGGCGTGGGTGCTGACGTTGAGCGCAGCCACCACCTGGCCGGAGGCGTCATACACCGGCACCGCAATCGAACGCAGGCCTTGCTCCAGTTCCTGATCGACGATGCACCAGCCCTGCTGCCGCACTTCCTGCAGACATTCGAGCAAGGACTCGGGGGTGTGCAGTGTGCGACTGGTCTTGGCCACCAGTTCAGCGTGGTCGAGGTACTCGCGTAGCGACGTGTCGTCCAGCGCTGCCAGCAGGATCCGCCCCATGGACGTGCAATACGCCGGCAAACGCCCGCCCACCGACAGGTCCACCGAAATCAGGCGCTGGGTGGTGGCCGAGCGAGCGATGTAAAGAATGTCGTCGCCTTCCAGGGTCGCCATGTTGCAGGCCTCGTGGAGTTGCTCACTCATGCGGTCGAGGTACGGCTGGGCGGAGACTGCCAGCGGCGTCGAAGACAGATAGGCGTGACCGAGGGTCAGCACTTTGGGCAGCAACGAATAAGTACGGCCGTCGGTGGTGGCGTAGCCGAGTTTGATCAGCGTATGCAGGCAACGGCGCACGGCGGCGCGGGGGATTTCCGTACGGTGGCTGATCTGGGCGATAGTCAGGTGGCGCTTGCGTTCCTGAAACGCCTGAACCACGGCCAGGCCTCGGGCCAGGGAAGTCATGAAGTCCGGATCGCCGGTCAGGGCCTGGATGCGTTTGGCCGGCGAGGCGACGATCGGCGGCGCTACCGAGGTGAAGGAATTGCGCATTTGATCGTTCATGTCAGGTCCTTTTTTTCTTGTTCGGATCAACGGCTATACAAGCGGCTCGCAGACAGATGCACAAGCGCCAGATCGCCAACACCGGGCGATTATCGAACCGTCGACCGATAATCGCAAACGCTCCCTCCGACCCGGATTGAGCGACTCCGGACAGTTTCCAACGCGATATCACTCACGCGCCCGTCCCCTTAGTTGTTCGACTAAATGACGCCAGAAACACAACACCCGGCAACAACGACGCAACTACCGGTAAAAGTTGCGAGTCACAAAACAATCACACATCCGGAACCGTTTTTAACTTGGCAAAGATAGTCAATCCCGAATCGGCCGCTATAATGCACCTCAATGGCGTCGCACTTTTATTGGCCGTCGACGTCATTCGCTGAGGTAATGTCCATTGCCTTCAGCCCCGGCCAGCGCCTGATGATCATCACCCATGCACCGCCAGCGCGCTCGCTGAAACAGGAAACTGATGCTGCGTCAGTTTTAATCTGGTGCCGTAGCCGCCTGTAACATGGAAGTCTTGACCGCCCTGCCGATATTACCGCTGCCTGTTCAGGCCGCGTCTTGTTGGCGAACCGGTTCAATCGATTCGTTGCAGTGCGTTTCACCAGACATTTATCTCAACTCATACAGGTAGCACTGTGACGAAAGACGAACTGCGCGCGGAACTTGAGCGCCAGGAACAACGTTACAAGGAAGTTTACGGCGGGGAAGTCACCACCTACGCCGCTCAGCCGGAACCGGAACGCAAAGCATGGCGTAAACGCCCTACCGTTCAGGATCAGGTCTTCCAGCAAGAACTGAAAAAAATGGAAGAGGAACTCAAAGCCGAAGAGCCCTGATGCCTTCCTTTGAGACTTTCGAGGGTAAGCGTACTCACCGGGTTACAAGCACGGTGGACTGACGATGCCTTGCGCGCCCGCTACCCGCGGGCAGCGGCCAACTCCCCTGTATTGCACAGGTCTGGAGCATGTCAGACACGTTTCTCAGATATTTCATACACGCTTCTGCCCCCTCCCGCCCCCCGGCCAATCCGCCGGATCTTCGCATTTTTATCAATCGAATCAAGGCTTTGCAAAACCCTGCAAAAAGCTTGGGTAATGCACCTTGATACAAATTAATTTGGCGAAGAAGGTTACCGATGAGCAGGTAGGGGATCGATTTCCAGTCTTTTCTGGCATAATCGCGCCCCCTTATGACCGGGTCAGAAAACCTTCATGATCGATTTATTCAGCGGACTGGATGCCTGGGTGCTTGTGAGCCTCCTGCTCGCCCTGACATTTGTCCTCGCCTTCGAGTTCATCAATGGATTTCATGACACCGCTAACGCGGTAGCCACTGTTATCTACACCAAAGCGATGCCGCCTCACCTGGCGGTGTTCTTCTCGGGCGTGTTCAACTTCCTCGGCGTATTGCTGGGCGGCGTCGGCGTGGCGTATGCCATCGTCCACCTGCTGCCGGTAGAACTGTTGATCAACGTGAACACCGGCCATGGTCTGGCAATGGTGTTCTCGCTGCTCGCCGCCGCCATCGCCTGGAACCTGGGCACCTGGTACTTCGGTATCCCGGCCTCCAGCTCTCACACCCTGATCGGATCGATCCTCGGTGTCGGCCTGGCCAACGCCCTGATCAACGACATTCCGCTGGGTGATGGCGTGAACTGGCAGAAAGCGATCGATATCGGTGCTTCGCTGGTGTTCTCGCCGATGGCTGGCTTCCTCGTGGCCGCACTGGTGCTGATCGGCCTGAAGTGGTGGCGCCCGCTGTCGAAAATGCACAAGACCCCGGAACAACGCCGCAAGATCGACGACAAGAAGCATCCACCGTTCTGGAATCGCCTGGTCCTGGTGATGTCGGCCATGGCCATGAGCTTCGTGCACGGCTCCAACGATGGTCAGAAAGGCATCGGCCTGATCATGCTGGTCCTGATCGGTATCGTGCCTGCGCAGTTCGTGCTCGACCTGAACAGCACCACCTATCAGATCGAACGCACTCGCGACGCAACCCTGCACCTGAGCCAGTTCTACCAGCGCAACGCCGCCACCCTTGGCGAATTCCTGGCCCTGGGCAAAAGTGTCGAAGGCGACCTGCCGGAGAAATTCCGCTGCAACCCGCAGCAGACCGAACCGACCATTTCCGCCCTGCTCCACACCCTCAAAGGTGTATCGGACTACCACTCGCTGCCGGCGGAAAGCCGCATCGAAGTGCGCCGTTACCTGCTCTGCCTGGACGACACCGCGAAGAAAGTCGCCAAGCTCCCGGGCCTTGAGGCTCGTGAAAAGGCCGACCTGGACAAGCTGCGCAAAGACCTGACCACCACCACCGAATACGCCCCGTTCTGGGTGATTCTGGCGGTAGCCCTGGCCCTGGGCCTCGGCACCATGATCGGCTGGAAACGCGTGGTTCTGACCATCGGCGAGAAAATCGGCAAGCAAGGCATGACCTATGCCCAGGGCATGTCGGCACAGATCACCGCAGCGAGCATGATCGGCCTGGCCAACATCTTCAGCCTGCCGGTGTCCACCACCCACGTCCTGTCCTCGGGCGTGGCCGGCACCATGGTCGCCAACAAAAGCGGCCTGCACAGCGGCACCGTGAAAACCATCCTGCTGGCCTGGGTCCTGACCCTGCCAGCCACCGTGGCCCTGTCGGCCGGCTTGTTCTGGCTGGCGTCGAAGGCGCTGGGTAGCTGATAGATCGTGGTAATGAAAAAGGCGTGATTCGAGAGGATCACGCCTTTTTTGTTGCCTTCAGAACAGGAACGCGGAGCGTCCCGGGCTGTATTCCCACGCGGAGCGTGGGAACGATCAAGCAATAGCAGTCCGCCTGTCGCCCTTCGCTTCTCACCACTCAACACAATGAGCGTTAGCTCGAGTACCGCTTTTGACGTGCCGGCCCCATCGGCAGGCTGAGTGGAGGGATTTATCCGGGGGTAGGCGCGCAGCGCCGTTTGGCGAAGCCAAACACATCGAGAGGAGGTGCAGCGAAGCAAACCGGAGGCGATGCCCCCGGATGAATCCCGGAGCGAAGGAACACCGAGCCAAAGCGAGGTGCCGAACGCAGGGGCCCAGCCTTTTGGTTACTTTTTGGCGTTTGAAAAAGTGACCCGCTGTAAGAGCGGAACCGCCAGCGGCAACACCCGAAGCAACGGATATTCACAAAGAACACCCAAAGCATGGTCGGCCCAAAGGCCGCCAAGACACAAAAAAAAAGGGCAACCGAAGTTGCCCAAAATGCCTTGCGTGCTCATCAAACCCGGAAGGACTAAGGCTTCTTGCGCTTATTCGCATCCTTCCAGATAAAAAATCCAAACCCTGCAAAAAACAGAACCATAAGCCCCACCGTCAGAACCCCGGCAAACACCACGTTATCGAAAAACATGACTGGCCTCCTGGCCCCTGCTTTGCTGCGATGGAGCTAAGTTAACCAATCAGGCAGGCGCAGGAATTGACCGGGATCAATACCGGTCAAGGTGCGGAGCAAAGGAAGGGAAATAACTGACCTGCATCAACGGATACAGGGGGAGATCAACGCTTTTTCGGTTTGTTTTTCGACTTTTTCTTCGGTTTTCCCAACGGCATGGCCTGTTCGAAGGCCTTGCGCACTTCATTCAGGCGTTTTTCGTTGAGGTCGTGAACCCGCTTGGCGCGTTCGGTGCTGAGGTCGATCAGTTTTTCGTCTTGGCTCATGGCGTTCGATGCATCGCTTGGACTGAATCACAACTGCCGGACCACCGACAGGACTGCGCCAATAATGCGGCCTCACGCCGGCGCTGACCAGCCGTCGACGTACAACAAATCGTGTATTCAAGACGCGGTGGTCGGGCGGCCTCAGATCTCGATGTCGACCCACAGGCCCTGACGCGGCTGATCTTCCATCAACGGCACCACCGGCACGGTGTTATCGGCATTGAGTTCGGTGCCCGGCACGGCGAGGTGTTCTTCCGGATCTTCGTCGGCTTCGCGCTTGCGACGCTCACGCTCCTGCTGGCGCCGTTGCTCTTCGCGCAGCAGATAACCGTCCTCTTCAGGATCGCGCTTTTGCAGGTCAATGGTGCTTTCGTTCGAGCTTTCCTGCACCGGCACCACCGGGGGAATGTCCGGCCGCTGGCGGATCGGGTCCTGCTGGGATGTGATCGGCACGGCGCTCAGGGGGAGCATCGGTGGCAGCATATGAAGGGTCTCCTGTCAGCAGGCTATCGGCTGCGGCATCGGGGCCTTGAGCCATCGGTCGAAAACTTGTGACCGGGTTGGCACTCAATCGTGCCGCCAGCGCTCCTGAAACCGACGCATGACCTAATCTTCCCTCAGTCGGCCGTCGGCATTTAATGGCCGCACGCGACGCCTAACCCTTTGGCCTCAGGGCCTCATTCCGTTAAGATAGCCCGCTTTTTCAAGGTGGGAGTCAGGCAGCATGGCGCAGCAGTATCAACCGGGGCAACGCTGGATCAGTGACAGCGAAGCAGAGCTTGGTTTAGGCACCGTTCTGGCACAGGACGGCCGCTTGTTGACCGTGCTTTACCCGGCCACTGGCGAACCCCGCCAGTACGCGCTAAGGAATGCGCCTTTGACCCGCGTGCGATTTTCGCCGGGCGACTCCATCACGCACTTCGAAGGCTGGAAGATGGCCGTGCGCGAAGTCGAGGATGCCGATGGCCTGCTCGTCTACCACGGTCTGAACGCCGAGAACGAAGCCGTCACCCTGCCGGAAACCCAGCTGTCGAACTTCATCCAGTTCCGTCTGGCCAGCGACCGTCTGTTCGCCGGGCAGATCGACCCGCTGTCGTGGTTCTCCCTGCGCTACCACACCCTGGAACACACCAGCCGCCAGTTGCAGTCCTCGCTGTGGGGCCTGGGCGGCGTGCGTGCGCAGCCGATCGCGCACCAGTTGCACATTGCCCGTGAAGTCGCCGACCGCATCGCGCCACGGGTATTGCTGGCGGACGAAGTGGGCCTGGGCAAGACCATCGAAGCCGGTCTGGTGATCCATCGCCAACTGCTTTCCGGCCGCGCCAATCGCGTGCTGATCCTGGTACCGGAAAACCTCCAGCACCAATGGCTGGTGGAAATGCGCCGTCGTTTCAACCTGCAGGTCGCGCTGTTCGACGAAGAACGCTTCATCGAAAGCGATGCCTCCAACCCGTTCGAAGACACTCAGCTGGCCCTGGTGGCCCTGGAGTGGCTGGTCGAAGACGAAAAGGCCCAGGACGCGCTGTTCGCCGCCGGCTGGGACCTGATGGTGGTCGACGAAGCGCACCACCTGGTGTGGCACGAAGACAAGGTCAGCCCGGAATACTCCTTGGTCGAGCAGCTTGCCGAGACGATCCCGGGCGTGCTGCTGCTCACCGCCACCCCGGAACAACTCGGCCAGGACAGCCACTTCGCCCGTCTGCGCCTGCTCGACCCGAACCGTTTTCATGACCTGGCCGCCTTCCGCGCCGAAAGCGAGAACTATCGCCCGGTGGCCGAAGCCGTTCAGGAGCTGCTGGACAAGGGCCGCCTCTCGGCCGAAGCGCACAAGACCATTCACGGTTTCCTCGGCAACGAAGGCGAGGCCCTGCTCACCGCCGTCAACGATGGCGACAGCGAAGCCAGCGCCCGCCTCGTTCGCGAACTGCTCGATCGCCACGGCACCGGCCGCGTGCTGTTTCGCAACACCCGCGCCGCCGTGCAGGGGTTCCCGGAGCGCAAACTGCATCCGTACCCGCTGCCGTGCCCGGACGAATACCTCGAACTGCCACTGGGCGATCATGCCGAGCTGTATCCGGAAGTCAGCTTCCAGGCCCAGCCGGACGCCAGCGAAGAAGAACGCTGGTGGAAATTCGACCCGCGCGTCGAGTGGCTGATCGATCAGCTGAAAATGCTCAAGCGCACCAAAGTGCTGGTGATCTGCGCCCACGCCGAAACCGCAATGGACCTGGAAGACGCCCTGCGCGTGCGTTCCGGCATCCCGGCCACGGTGTTCCATGAAGGCATGAACATCCTCGAGCGTGACCGCGCCGCCGCCTACTTCGCCGACGAAGAGTTTGGCGCACAGGTGCTGATCTGCTCGGAAATCGGCAGTGAAGGTCGCAACTTCCAGTTCGCCCACCACCTGGTGCTGTTCGATCTGCCGTCGCACCCGGACCTGCTGGAACAGCGGATCGGTCGTCTGGACCGGATCGGCCAGAAACACATCATCGAACTGCACGTGCCGTACCTGGAAACCAGCCCGCAAGAGCGCCTGTTCCAGTGGTATCACGAAGCACTCAACGCATTCCTCAATACCTGCCCGACCGGCAACGCCTTGCAGCACCAGTTCGGCCCGCGCCTGCTGCCACTGCTGGAAGAGGCTGACGATGGCGAGTGGCAGACGCTGATAGACGAAGCACGCACCGAGCGTGAGCGTCTGGAAGCCGAGCTGCACACCGGTCGCGACCGCCTGCTGGAGCTGAACTCCGGCGGCGCCGGCGAAGGTGAAGCACTGGTCGAGGCGATTCTGGAACAGGACGACCAGTTCGCCCTGCCTATTTACATGGAAACCCTGTTCGACGCGTTCGGCATCGACAGCGAAGACCACTCGGAAAACGCCCTGATCCTCAAGCCGAGCGAGAAGATGCTCGACGCCAGTTTCCCGCTGGGCGACGACGAAGGCGTGACCATCACCTACGACCGCAACCAGGCGCTGTCGCGCGAAGACATGCAGTTCATCACCTGGGAACACCCGATGGTGCAGGGCGGCATGGACCTGGTGCTGTCCGGTTCGATGGGCAACACCGCCGTCGCGCTGATCAAGAACAAGGCGTTGAAGCCGGGCACCGTACTGCTGGAACTGCTGTACGTCAGCGAAGTGGTTGCGCCGCGCTCGCTGCAACTGGGCCGTTACCTGCCGCCGGCCGCCCTGCGCTGCCTGCTCGATGCCAACGGCAACGACCTGTCGGCCCGTGTGGCGTTCGAAACCCTGAACGATCAGCTGGAAAGCGTTCCGCGCGCCAGCGCCAACAAGTTCATCCAGGCCCAGCGCGATCAGTTGACGCCACGGATCAACGCCGGTGAAGACAAGGTCACCCCGCGTCACGCCGAGCGCGTGGCCGAGGCCCGCCGTCGTCTGGCAGCGGACACCGACGAAGAACTGGCACGCCTGACCGCGTTGCAGGCGGTCAACCCGACCGTACGCGACAGCGAGCTGGTGGCCCTGCGCAAACAGCGCGAGCAAGGCCTGGCCATGCTCGACAAGGCTGCGCTGCGACTGGAAGCGATCCGGGTGCTGGTCGCAGGCTAAACCGCCCTGCTCCATCGCCAAAAACGAAAAGGCCCGCAGCGATGCGGGCCTTTTTGTTTGTCTGAAATGCATTGATTGATGCTGATGGCCTTTTCGCGAGCAGGCTCGCTCCCACATTGATCCGAGTCGTTCACAAATTATGTGGTCGCCGTAAAGCCTGTGGGAGCGAGCCTGCTCGCGAAGGCGGTTATGCAGTCACCGCTGCGCCATCCGGCTCCACCACTGCCGACAACCCCTCTTTCATCCGCTTGGCATCCCGCACAAAACACCGCGACGCCAGAAACAGAAACACCATCGTAAAGAACAGCGCCACAGGGATCAGGTACATCGCGTCATGCAGGCCGACAGCCTTGAACGCCTCGGTCATCTGCTCGGCCCCCGCCGAAATCATGGCCGACTTGGCGAAGTGATCGGACAAACCACCGACCACCACTGGCCCCAGACCGCCACCCAGCAAGTACAAACCGGCAAAGAACAGCGCCATCGCCGTGGCCCGCAGGCGCGGTTCGACCACGTCCTGAATAGCCGTGTAGACGCAGGTGTAGAAGTTATAGGCAAACAGCCAGCCGACACTGAACAGCGCGACAAACACACCGATCTCGATCCGCCCGGCATGCAGCGCCCAGGCGGTGCACACCGTCGAGATGATCAGACTGAACGCCGCAAACAACAGCCGGCCGCTGGCCACGCGCTGGTGAATCTTGTCGGCGATCCAGCCGCCCAGGGTCAGGCCGATCAAGCCGGTCACCCCGACGATCATCCCGGTGGCCACCGCCGCCTCCTGCAGCGGCATCAGGAAATAGCGCTGCAGCATCGGCACCAGAAACGAGTTGCAGGCATAGGTCGCAAAGTTGAAGCACAACCCGGCCAGCACCAGCCACAGGAACGTCGGCACCGCCAGCACCCGGCGGATCGGCTTGTCGACTTTCTCTTGCGAGACCTGCACGGTTTCTGCCGCGCCGCGCTTGGGTTCCTTGATGAAGAACATGAACACCGCCAGCAGCAGCCCCGGCACGGCAGCGATGAAGAACGGCGCACGCCAGCTGTCGAACGCCTTGACCATCGCACCGATGGTGAAGAACGCCAGCAGCAGCCCCAACGGCAGGCCCAGCATGAAAATCCCCATGGCCCGCGCCCGACGGTGGGCGGGGAACAGGTCACCGATCAGCGAGTTGGCGGCGGGCGCGTAACTGGCCTCGCCGATGCCGATGCCCATGCGCACCAGCAGAAAACTCCAGAAACTGCCGACCAGTCCGTTAACTGCGGTCAACGCGCTCCAGGTCGCCAGGCCCCAGCCCATCAGTTTGCTGCGCGAGCCGGTGTCGGCCATGCGCCCCAGCGGCAGGCCGGCAATGGCGTAGACGATGGTGAACGCGGTGCCGACGATCCCCAGCTGAAAGTCGCTGAGGTGCCATTCCATACGGATCGGCTCGATGATGATCGCCGGGATGGTGCGATCGAAGAAATTGAACAGGTTGGCGAGGAACAACAGGAACAGAATGCGCCAGGCATTCGCCGCTTGGGTCGAGTTCTGCATGGGTCCGTCTCTTTTATTGTTATAGGGCTTCACTGCCGACGCATCCGAGCCCGGAACCTGCAATCTAGTCACGGCCGTCGGGGCTGTCTGTGATCATTCGCCAGCCTGATAGGGAGCCATGGCACTGTAACGAAACGTAAGCCCTTGAAAAGGCTCGAATCCCCCGAAAACCGGGGGGTTTGCGGAAAAATCCGGCAATGAAAAAATACTTTCTCGCCCCCCTTCCCAACGCCGTGGCAAAGCCTAGAATGGCCGCCGGATTCGTCCGGATCCAGCCGATCAATCCCTTTGATGCCCCTCCCATGTCCGATGTCAGTCCGTGCCTGAATTGCGGTGCCTGCTGTTCCCATTTTCGTGTGTCATTTTTCTGGGGTGAATGCGCATCCTCCGGCGGAACCGTGCCTGATGAACTGGTCACCCAGATCACGCCAAGCCGGGTCGCCATGATCGGCACCGACCGCAAGGCGCCGCGCTGCACCGCGCTGGAAGGCGAAGTCGGCAAGGCCGTGAGTTGCACGATCTACGACAAGCGCTCCAGCCCCTGCCGCGAGTTCGAGGCATCGTGGGAAAACGGCGAGCAGAACATTGACTGTGACAAGGCCCGCGCCCGCTTCGGCCTGCCGCCGTTGCAACCGCACTGGAACGAGGTCGCCTGAGCCTTAGCGCCAATCGCTATGGCCCTCATGCCAAAATCATTAGAACCAATGTGCCACCACGGCTTGCGCCCCGAAATCGGCCTCTATACTGCATTCATTCGCCTGCGTTGATGACGCAGTAAGGAAGCACTCAGAGACGGGGCATGCTATGGAGTGGCTTGGTTTGCAGTTTGTTGCCGAGCTGCCGGAGAGCGGGCAGGTCATCCTCAATTGCACACACAACCCCTTGCTGGTGCTGGTCGCCTATCTGGTGGCGTGCGCCGCAAGTTTCGCCACCCTCGACATGGCGGAACGCGTCGGCCATGCCGAAGACCCCGGATCGCGCAGGCTCTGGCGCTGGATCGGCGCCACATGCCTGGCCGGCGGTATCTGGGCCATGCATTTCATCAGCATGCTGGCGTTCCAGACACCGATCGACATCCAGTACGATCAGTCCATCACCCTGTTTTCCCTGGTGATCGCCGTGCTGGCATCCTGGCTGGCGATGCACACCCTCAGCGAACCGCAGCCCAGCCTGCTGCAATACTTCAAGACCGCCATCGTCATCGGCCTGGGCATTGCCGGCATGCATTACGTCGGCATGGCCGCCATGCAGTCCGCCGCCACCGCTTACTACGAACCGACTCTTTTCGGCCTGTCGATCCTGATTGCCATCGGTGCCAGTTTCGCCGCGCTGTGGGTGGCCGGGAACTTGCGTGAAGGCAGCGGCCTGCACAACCAGATGCTCAAGTACGTGGCCACCCTGATTCTCGGGGCCGGCATCATCAGCATGCATTTCACGGCCATGGCAGCGCTGCACCTGGTGTTGCCGGAGGGAAACATCCCGACCCTCAAGGCCGAGACCAACCAGCTGCAACTGGGGCTCACCGTCGCCTTCATCACCCTGCTGATCCTCGGCAGCGCCATCAGCGCCGCATTGGCCGACAAGAAACTGCAGAACAAGGAGGATGACCTGCGTCGGGTCAACATGCTGCTCAGCCAGCTCGATCAGGCGCGGATGTCGCTGCAACAGGCCGCCAATTACGACGCCCTGACCAACCTGATCAACCGTCGCGGCTTCAACCAGCTCTTTGCCGAAAAGCTCAGCCAGAAATCCACCGAGGGCGGCATGCTCGCGGTGATGTTTCTCGACATCGACCACTTCAAACGCATCAATGACAGCCTCGGTCATGACGCCGGCGACGAATTGCTCAAGGTCATCGCCCAGCACATCAAAGGCTCGGTGCGCGGCCACGAAGACGTGGTCGCGCGTTTCGGCGGCGATGAGTTCTGCATCCTCATCGGCCTGCGCGACCGCGAGGAGGCCCGCAACCTGGCCCAGCGCATCATGCTCAAGATGAAGGAGCCGATCGAACTCGCCGGGCGGCGTATGGTGATGACCACGAGCATTGGTATCAGCCTGTTTCCCGAAGACGGCACCACCTGCGATGAACTGCTCAAGCACGCGGACCTGGCGCTGTATCAATCCAAGGGCGCCGGGCGCAACGGCGTGCACTTTTTCGATTCCAACCTGAAAAACCGCGCCAGCCTGGAACTGCAACTGGAGGAAGAACTGCGTCATGCCCTGCGCGAAGAAAACGGGCTGATGCTGTATTACCAGCCGATCTTCGAACTGAAGACCGGCAAGGTCACCAAGCTCGAAGCGCTGATTCGCTGGCAGCACCCGGTGCACGGCCTGCTGACTCCGGATCGTTTTATTGCCATCGCCGAAAACAACGGTCTGATCGCCGAACTCGACAACTGGGTGCTGCGCAAGGCCTGCGAAGACCTTGGCGAACTGTCGCGCCATGGCTGCGACGAACTGAAGATCGCCTGGAATTGCTCCCCCCTGAATCTGGCCCGGGAAGAACTGGCCAATGAGATCGAACGCGCCTTGCGCAGCGCCGGCGTCGCCCCTGAACGCCTTGAGCTGGAGGTGACCGAAAACGCCCTGATGGGCAACATCGCCAACACGCTGGTGCTGTTGCGGCAAATCCGCGCCCTGGGCGTATCACTGTCAATCGATGACTTCGGCACCGGTTATTCGTCCCTGGCCTATCTCAAGCGTCTGCCGCTCAACACCCTGAAGGTCGACCGCTCGTTCATCCTCGACATTCCCAAGGCCACCGCCGACATGGAAATCGTCCAGGCGATCATCGTCATGGCTCACACCCTGCACTTACAGGTCGTCACCGAAGGCGTGGAAAGCCTGGAGCAATACGAATTCCTCGAGCGTTCCGGCTGCGACTTCATTCAGGGTTACCTGCTCAGCCGTCCGGTGCCGCTGCACGAACTGCGCCCGGTCCTCGAAGAGATCAATCAGCGCAAACACGCCCACCCGGTCAATCCGCTGACGCTGGCTCGCGGTACATTTTCACCAGTGTCGATGGATCTCTCTCCAAAAAGCCCTGCGCCCCATGCAGGCGCATCAGTTGTGCGGCCAATCCGCTGATCGGCGTGGCCGAGCCGACTTCACGGGAAAACTTCACCGCCGTATCGAGATCCTTGAGCAGCGTGCGCACGTGCCACTTCACCGGTTCGAAACGGCTTTCGGCCATTTGCGGGGCGAGGATCTGCAGCGGCTTCGAATCGGCAAAACCACCGGCCAGCGCCTCGGCAATCAGGCTGGCGTCGACCCCGGACTGCTCGGCCAGCGCGACCACTTCGGCGATCACCAGCGCATTGCAGGCGACGATCATCTGATTGCAGGCCTTGGTCACCTGGCCGGCACCGATGCCGCCCATGTGCGTGACGCGCTGACCGAGGGTGAGCAACACCGGGCGAACCCGATCAAGATCTGCGGCATCACCACCGACCATGATCGCCAGGCTGCCGGCCTCCGCGCCAACGACACCGCCGGACACCGGTGAGTCAAGCCAGGCCATGCCGGTCTTTTGCGCCAGTTCTGCTGCCATCTCGCGAGTCGCCGTCGGTTCAAGGCTGGAAAAGTCCACCAGCAACTGACCGTTTTTTGCGCCTTCAGCAACACCGGCCGGGCCAAACACCACCTCGCGGACCACCGCCGTATCGGCCAGGCAGAGCATCACCACGTCGGCCTGCCCGCACAATTCGGCCGGGGTCGCGACTTGCCGGGCACCCGCCTCCACCAGCGGCGCGCACTTGTCCGGGTTGCGGTTCCACACGGTCAGCGGATAACCCGCCGCCAGCAGACGCCGGCACATCGGCAGCCCCATCAGTCCGATTCCGGCAAACCCCAACGAAGGTAGCGTTGACATCATTTAGCCTCCTTTTGATTAAAGATCGCCGAATAATGGCCGATCCATCATCAATCAGGAAAGGATTCCCCCGTGCGACACACAGGCAAAGACCCTGACGCACGGGCCAAATACGCGCAGCAAAAAGACGCGAGATTCCCATTCCGTGAGGCTCGACGACAGTGGTCGCCGAGCCAACCAGTCCAGGTAAATGGCGCACAATGACTTCTAAAAACAATCCGGCCACTGCGGTATCCGATCTGACCCTGAGCCCTGCGGCGAACAGCCCTGCCCCGATGAAGCCATTGCCTCCTTCGCGCCCTCTGGGCACCCAGCAATACCTGTACTTCACCGAAACCAACACTGACCGCATCCTCGACAACCTCGACGGCCTGCGTGACCTGGTGTTCCCGCGCCCGCCGCACCTGGAAGGTGACAACGAGCAGCACAACGACCAGGAATTCCCGTCGGTGTGCCTGATCGGCCTCGGTCGCTGCGGCTCCAACATCGCCCTCGACGTGGCGGAGCTGGTGTACAACGCGCGCAAGTTCTACCTCAACGAATTCAACAACGAAGACCGCGTGGCTGACCGTCGCCTGGCCTCCGACAAAGGCTACAGCCCGGCCCAGTGGATCAAGCAGAACCTGCGGATCGGCCCGAACAAGTCGACCAAACCAGTGTTCCTGGTCGAGCCGCTGGTAATGCTCGGCGACCTGGATAAAGACATTGCCGGACGCATCCGTTTCTCGCGCAAGGGCGAGAAAAGCGGTTTCCTGCGCGACTACAGCAAAATGAAGATCATGGACTTGTCCGAAGTCCACGCCGGTGGCGCCGGTAACGCGCCGATCCTCGGCCAGTACCTGGCGAAGATCATCCTCAACAAGGACACCCAGCGCTTCTCCAGCCCCGACTGGAAAATGATCCACTCGTACCTGATCGACAGCTGCGGCATCAAGGCCAACCAGTCGCGCCTGTATTTCTCGATCTTCAGTGCCGGCGGCGGTACCGGTTCGGGCATGGCCTCGGAATTCGGCCTGGCCCAGCAGCACTCGTACATGAACAAGACGTTCGACACCAAGCCGATGGACGAACATGACGGCAAGAGCGGTCATTCGTTCGTGTTCGAGCCGATCTTCACCAGCGGCATCTGCGTGCTGCCGAACATTTCCGACCACCGCAGCGAAATGTCCGAGGCGCTGCACATCAACGCCGGTCGCCTGCTGTGCAAATACCTGTCGGAAGAATGGGATTTCTCGTACAACTTCGCCAACGAAGACAGCAGCGAAGCCAGCGTCATGGGCCGTATCCGCCCATGGAACGCGATGATGCTGATCTCCAACGACATCATGCGTTACGCCGAAGAGAGCGATGACGGCAACATCCAGAACATTGATGTCAATGCGATGGAGAAGCACGCTAACCAATACATCTCGCAGCAGATCTTCAACATTCTGACGGCCCAGGCGGTTACGACCGACTACGACCAGAACTATTTCCGTCGCGCCGGTATCGACATCGGCGAGACCATTCGCCTGGACGCCAACGACCTGTTCATGAGTCTGGCCGGCCCGGTCGCCATTGCCTACGCCGAATCCGTGGTGCCGGAAACGCCGCCACCGAGCAGCGACAAGTTCAAGGTGTTCGACAAAGAGCCACAGCGCCTGAACATCGACGACCTGTTCTTCCGCTCGATCGACCTGCCGCACTTCAACAAGGTGACCCAGGCCATCGAAGGCATCAGCCTGCTGCCGATCGAATCCAAGCGTTATCGCGCCTCGCTGGAGCAGTACAAGAATTCCGGCTACGACGCCGCCGCGCTGTATGACCTGCACTTCTTCAAGAACTGCTCGTCGGTGGTCTCGATCGTTTCGCTGCCGAAAGACTACAAGCTGTCGTACATGGACCTGAACCGGTTGAAGACCCACCTCAACAGCCTGTTCCCCAACACCACGCTCAAGCGCTACGCGCTGGTGATCGGTGCTTCGGCCAACCTGTCGCTGACCACCCTGATCGCCAAGAGCCCTTGCCTGTCGGACGACTTTCTGACCCTGATCGTGGCGTTCATCAAGCGTTGCTTTGCGAAGAATCCGTACCGTTTCGACGAGACCCTCGACAACTCGATCCTCGACTTCATCATCAATGAAGAATTCGACGAAGAACGTATCGATGACCTGCTCAACGAATTCGAGAACCCGGCGAAGATCCTCGATACCAACTGGTACGCGATCAAACCGATGTACGAGAAGAAGTACCGCGAGCTGATCAACGACAAAGAGAAGTTTGTCTCGATCAACGACATTCGTCTGTCGCGCGATTGTGTGAAGAAGTCGATCAAATACCTGCGCGAGATCTATCGCCACCGGATCGGCAAGACCAAGGTCATTTCGCTCAACAATCACACCGGCAAGACTTACTCGGTCTGACACCGGACCGAGGCGACCCCATCGCGAGCAGGCTCGCTCCCACATTGGAATGCGTTTCCCTGTGGGAGCGAGCCTGCTCGCGATGAGGCCCTCGAATTCCCCGATTTATTCAGCCTTTCCAACATCCCGAAACAATTAAGCAGCCGTTAGGCTGCTTACTAAACTGTGCCCGTTACGTTTACGTCACCGTTATGCCACCCGCGCTTGTGGCATTTCTCTACGGCAACGTGCCATCACGCTACTCGGCTACACACTTTTCCTCGGCCATCATGCGCACCAACGAGGTGCAACCCCTCAGGCCGACGCCCTTTCCTGGACCAGAATCCACGGCCGCACCACCACCGCCCACATCTCGGGATCACGTTCGAAAATATCCAGCGCCCGCGTTTCAGACAGCTTGGCGACCTTGTCTTCGGCCAGCCAGGCAGCGACTTTCTCGCCCTGATCCGATGCCACGGCCTCGGCCACGGCGATCAAATCCAGGTCGCCGTCGACCCACAATAGGGCACCCTGGGCGTAGAAGCGCTCCAGCTCTTTCCAGGTAATGGATGCGGTTTCACCAAGCAGCTTGGCATAGAGGGTGCTAGGTTCTTGATTCATGGGACTGTCCGGAAAAGAAATCGGCGCGAATGATAACGTCGGTGGTCCGGCAGAAAAACCCGGTAGCAAAAGGCTGTACCGAACGAAAAGCGCAGGAAAGCCAAGGAATGCTGACGATTGGGGCATAAGCCCTCTGAAAGCCCCGCCGCAATTCTGTCTTTTTCTTTCATTAAAGCGACATCTCCAGAATTTGCCCCTGGGCGCCAGCTTCCCAGGCCAACAACCGGCGCTCTACACTGTACCGGTACAGTTGCCGGGGGCATTTCCGGAAGGTATCGCGAAGATATCCAGCCCGGTTCTGCTGCTACGGCGTCAGGACTCTAAAAAAATACAACAGTAAGAGTGGAGCACTATGACTAAGGCTACTAAGCAGATTTCCAAACTGTTTGCCGCTATGGTACTGGCCGGGGTTGCCAGCCATTCGTTCGCAGCTGACACCATCAAGATCGGTATCGCCGGCCCTAAAACCGGCCCGGTAGCCCAGTACGGCGACATGCAGTTCAGTGGCGCCAAAATGGCCATCGAACAGATCAACGCCAAAGGCGGTGTCGACGGCAAGAAGCTTGAAGCCGTTGAATACGATGACGCCTGCGATCCGAAACAAGCGGTAGCGGTGGCGAACAAGGTCGTCAACGACGGCGTCAAGTTCGTGGTCGGTCACCTGTGCTCCAGCTCCACTCAGCCTGCTTCGGACATCTACGAAGACGAAGGCGTGATCATGATCACCCCGGCTGCCACCAGCCCGGACATCACCAATCGTGGTTACAAAATGGTCTTCCGCACCATCGGCCTGGACAGCGCCCAAGGCCCTGCAGCCGGTAACTACATCGCCAAGTTCGTCAAACCGAAAGTCGTCGGCGTACTGCACGACAAGCAGCAGTACGGTGAAGGCATCGCCACCGCCGTCAAATCCACTCTCGAAAAAGACGGCGTGAAAGTCGCCGTGTTCGAAGGCGTCAACGCCGGCGACAAAGACTTCTCCGCGATCATCGCCAAGCTCAAGCAAGCCAACGTCGACTTCGTCTACTACGGCGGCTACCACCCGGAGTTGGGCCTGATCCTGCGTCAAGCCCAGGAAAAAGGCCTGAAAGCCAAATTCATGGGTCCGGAAGGCGTGGGTAACGACTCGATCACCCAGATCGCCAAGGACGCGTCCGAAGGCCTGCTGGTGACCCTGCCGAAATCCTTCGACCAGGATCCGGCCAACGTGGCCCTGGCCGATGCATTCAAGGCCAAGAAGGAAGACCCGAGCGGTCCGTTCGTGTTCCCGGCCTACTCGGCGGTTGAGCTGATTGCCCAAGGCATCACCGCTGCCAAGTCCGAAGACCCTGCCAAAGTGGCTGAAGCCATCCACGCCGGCACCTTCAAGACCCCGACCGGCGACCTGAGCTACGACGCCAAGGGCGACCTGAAGGACTTCAAGTTCGTGGTTTACGAGTGGCACAACGGCAAACCTAAAACCGAAGTGTCGCCTCAGTAAGGCGCTGCCTGACTGACTGCCAATAAAGCCCACGGCGTGCCGTGGGCTTTGTTTTACGAATGTATTGGGCCGCGCTGGCGTGATCCGCCAGTCTCCCCACCTGAAAATCTCAAAACCGTCATCAGCGGTTCGCTGGCAAAACCCGGATTCGAAGTGGATGAAGATCCACGGGACCGGGCGGGAAAATGACTCCACCAGTGAAATGCGTATCAGGTTTTTAGGAGCGCTGTAATGCCTGACATCTATCACTTCTTCCAACAGCTGGTTAACGGCTTGAACGTTGGCAGCATGTATGCCCTGATCGCCATCGGCTACACGATGGTCTACGGCATCATTGGAATGATCAACTTCGCCCACGGCGAGGTGTACATGATCGGTTCCTACGTGGCGTTCATCGCCATCGCCGGGCTGACCATGATGGGACTCGAAAGCGTGCCACTGTTGATGACCGTGGCGTTCATCGCCAGCATCGTCGTCACCAGTTCCTACGGATACAGCATCGAACGCATTGCCTACCGCCCGTTGCGCGGCAGCAACCGTCTGATCCCGCTGATTTCCGCCATCGGTATGTCGATCTTCCTGCAGAACACGGTTCTGCTGGCGCAAGACTCCAAGGACAAAGCCATTCCCAACCTGATTCCGGGCAACATTGCCTTCGGGCCAGGTGGTGCACATGAAGTGCTGATTTCCTACATGCAGATCGTGGTGTTCGTCGTGACCCTGATCGCCATGCTCGGCCTCACGCTGTTCATCTCCCGCTCTCGCCTGGGCCGCGCCTGCCGCGCCTGCGCCGAAGACATCAAGATGGCCAACCTGCTGGGCATTAACACCAACAATATCATCGCCCTGACCTTCGTCATCGGTGCTGCGCTGGCGGCCGTCGCGGCCGTGCTGCTGAGCATGCAATACGGCGTGATCAACCCGAACGCCGGTTTCCTCGTCGGCCTCAAGGCCTTTACCGCCGCAGTACTGGGCGGGATCGGCAGCATCCCCGGCGCGATGCTCGGCGGGCTGGTGCTCGGGGTGGCGGAAGCCTTTGGCGCCGATATCTTCGGCGACCAGTACAAGGACGTGGTGGCTTTCGGCTTGTTGGTTCTGGTGCTGTTGTTCCGTCCGACCGGCATTCTGGGCCGTCCGGAGGTTGAGAAAGTATGAACAGGAATCTTAAACAGGCGCTGTTCAGCGCCTTGCTGGTCTGGGCCGTGGCCTATCCGGTACTGGGTCTGAAACTGACCATCGTCGGCATCAACCTGGAAGTGCACAACACCAGCCCGGCCATTCTGGCGACCATCGCCATCTGCTCGGTGCTGATGTTCCTGCGGGTGCTGTTCAACCAGCAGATCAGCAAGGCGTGGCGTTCGTCGCCGGGTCTGCCGCTGATCCCGGCCAAGGCCAGCAACTTCCTGACCCTGCCGACCACCCAGCGCTACTTCATCATTGCGCTGATCATCGGTGCGCTGGTCTGGCCGTTCTTCGGCTCCCGTGGCGCGGTGGACATCGCGACGCTGATCCTGATCTACGTGATGCTCGGCCTGGGCCTGAACATCGTGGTTGGTCTGGCCGGTCTGCTCGACCTGGGTTACGTCGGTTTCTACGCCGTCGGCGCCTACAGCTACGCGCTGCTGTCGCACTACTACGGCCTGAGCTTCTGGATCTGTCTGCCGATTGCCGGCCTGATGGCGGCCACGTTCGGCTTCCTGCTCGGCTTCCCGGTGTTGCGTCTGCGCGGCGACTACCTGGCGATCGTGACCCTCGGTTTCGGGGAAATCATCCGCCTGTTCCTGCGTAACCTGACCGATATCACCGGCGGCCCGAACGGCATCAGCAACATCGAGAAACCGACGTTCTTCGGCCTGACCTTCGAACGCAAGGCGGCGGAAGGCCTGCAAACCTTCCACGAGTATTTCGGCCTGGAATACAACTCGATCAACAAGGTGATCTTCCTCTACCTGGTTGCCCTGTTGCTGGCGCTGGCGGCGCTGTTCATCATCAACCGCCTGCTGCGCATGCCGATCGGTCGTGCGTGGGAAGCGCTGCGTGAAGATGAGATCGCCTGCCGTGCGCTGGGTCTCAACCCGACCGTGATCAAGCTCTCGGCGTTCACCCTGGGCGCGAGCTTCGCCGGTTTCGCCGGCAGCTTTTTCGCCGCCCGTCAGGGTCTGGTGACGCCGGAATCGTTCACCTTCATCGAGTCCGCCATCATCCTCGCCATCGTGGTGCTGGGTGGCATGGGCTCGCAGCTGGGCGTGATTCTCGCGGCCGTGGTGATGATCCTGCTGCCGGAAATGATGCGTGAGTTCAGCGAGTACCGCATGTTGATGTTCGGTGCCCTGATGGTGTTGATGATGATCTGGCGTCCACAAGGTCTGCTGCCGATGCAACGCCCACACATGGAGTTGCGAAAATGAGCCGCGAGATCCTGAAAGTCGAAAATCTGAGCATGCGCTTCGGCGGCCTGCTGGCGGTCAACGGCGTGGCCCTGACCGTGAAGGAAAAACAGGTGGTGGCACTGATCGGGCCGAACGGCGCCGGCAAGACCACCGTGTTCAACTGCCTGACCGGTTTCTACCAGCCATCGGGCGGCAGCATCCTGCTGGACGGCGAGCCGATCCACGGCCTGCCGGGCCACAAGATCGCCCTCAAAGGCGTGGTGCGCACCTTCCAGAACGTGCGGTTGTTCAAGGACATGACGGCAGTCGAGAACCTGTTGATCGCCCAGCACCGTCACCTGAACACCAACTTCCTGTCCGGCCTGTTCAAGACCCCGGCGTTTCGCAAGAGCGAGCGCGAGGCCATGGAGTTCGCCGAGTACTGGCTGGAAAAGGTCAACCTGAAAGAGTTCGCCAACCGCCCTGCCGGCACCCTGGCCTACGGTCAGCAGCGTCGTCTGGAAATCGCCCGCTGCATGATGACCCGTCCGCGGATTCTCATGCTCGACGAACCGGCCGCCGGCCTGAACCCGAAGGAAACCGAAGACCTCAAGGCGCTGATCAGCGTGCTGCGTGAAGAGCACAACGTGACCGTGCTGCTGATCGAACACGACATGAAACTGGTCATGAGCATTTCCGACCACATCGTCGTGATCAACCAGGGCACGCCTCTGGCCGACGGCACGCCGGAACAGATCCGCGACAATCCTGAAGTGATCAAAGCCTACCTGGGGGAAGCGTAAATGCTGCAGTTCGAAAACGTTTCCACCTTCTACGGCAAGATCCAGGCCCTGCACAGCGTCAACGTCGAAGTCCGACAGGGCGAGATCGTGACGCTGATCGGCGCCAACGGTGCCGGCAAGTCCACCCTGCTGATGACGCTCTGCGGTTCGCCGCAGGCCCACAGCGGCAGCATCCGTTACATGGGTGAGGAACTGGTCGGCCAGGACTCGTCGCAGATCATGCGCAAGAGCATCGCCGTGGTGCCGGAAGGTCGTCGGGTGTTTGCCCGTCTGACCGTCGAAGAAAACCTGTCCATGGGCGGCTTCTTCACCGACAAGGGCGACTATCAGGAACAGATGGACAAGGTTCTCGGACTTTTCCCGCGCCTGAAAGAACGCTTCAACCAGCGCGGAGGCACCATGTCCGGCGGTGAACAGCAAATGCTCGCCATCGGCCGGGCGCTGATGAGCAAGCCGAAACTGCTGCTGCTCGACGAGCCTTCGCTGGGCCTGGCACCGATCATCATCCAGCAGATCTTCGACATCATCGAACAGCTGCGCAAAGACGGAGTGACGGTGTTCCTGGTCGAACAGAACGCCAACCAGGCGCTGAAAATCGCTGACCGTGCGTACGTTCTGGAGAACGGCCGGGTGGTGATGCAAGGCACCGGTGAAGCGCTGCTGACCGACCCGAAAGTGCGCGAGGCGTACCTCGGCGGTTGATCGATCGCTTCAAACAAAAAACGGCCTTCGGGCCGTTTTTTTTTGCGCTTTGAAAAATATTTTGTCGATCGCTGTAACGCATCGCCAGGTCGTTTCTCTAGTGGGGTAAGCAAGCGCACATCGCTTGTTCCAACCCAAGTTGAAACCGGAGAAACATCATGACTGCTACCACCCGCACCCTGTCCGCTACCGCCCTGGTTCTGGCCCTTGGTTCCGCCCTGAGCATGGCCGCCGTTTCGACCGTCCAGGCGGCCGACAACAGCAACATGGAAAAATGCTTCGGCGTGGCCATGAAAGGTCATAACGACTGCGCCGCCGGCGCCGGCACCACCTGCGCAGGCACGGCGAAAATGGATTACCAGGCCAACTCCTGGAAGTTCGTACCGAAAGGCACCTGCACCACCACCGAAAGCAAGACTTCGCCGACCGGTTTCGGTCAGATGGAAGCCTTCAAGGCCAAGTCCTGATCCGGAGGCTGCCCGAGTGTCGATCATGATCACTTCCTGCGACCATGCCTCCCCCCGCACTCGGGCAGCCCTCACCGGGCTCCCGCCCCGTGCCGGGCTGGGGCTCAAGACCGGGCACTTCCGTGAAGTGCTCGGTTCTTTACCGGACATCGGTTTCTTCGAAGTCCACGCCGAAAACTACATGGTGGCCGGTGGCCCGTTTCATCATTTTCTGGGTTTGATTCGTGAAGCGTATCCGCTGTCGCTGCATGGCGTCGGTCTGTCCATCGGTGCCGAAGGCCCGCTGGATGTGCAACACCTCAAACGCCTGAGCGCGCTGATCGAGCGTTATCAACCCCACTCCTTTTCCGAACACCTGGCCTGGTCGACTCACGGCCCGGTGTTTCTCAATGACTTGCTGCCGCTCGCTTACGACACGCCGACGCTGAATCGCGTCTGCGATCACATCGACCAAGTGCAGAACACCCTCAAGCGCCCGATGCTGCTGGAAAACCCGGCAACCTATCTGGCGTTCGAGCGCTCGACGATCGACGAAGCGGATTTCATCCGTGAAGTCATCCGGCGCAGCGGCTGCGGTCTGTTGCTGGACGTGAACAACGTCTACGTCTCGTGCATCAACCATCAACGCGATCCCCTGACCTACCTTGACGCACTGCCGCTGCACGCCGTTGGCGAGATCCATCTGGCGGGGTTTGCCGAAGATTCCGATAGCCTCGGCGATCGCCTGTTGATCGACGATCATGGCGCACCGATCGATCAGGCCGTCTGGTCGCTGTACCGACAGGCGCTGGAGCGCGTCGGCCCGGTGGCCACGTTGATCGAGCGGGACAATCAGGTGCCGGCCTTCGGCGTGCTGATGGCCGAGGCGCAACAGGCCGACGCGCTTCTGCTTTGCGCAGGAGGTCGGCCATGAGCACCCAAGCGACTTTCAGCGCAGCACTTCTCGACATCAGCCTGCCCTGCCCCGACGGATTGTGCAGCGCCAACGGGGCCGATCCGGCCAGCCGATTCGCGGTGTACCGCAACAACGTGCAAGGCTCGTTGAGCAATGCACTGGCCGACAGTTATCCCGTGGTGAGGCAGTTGGTGGAAGAGGAGTTCTTCCGCGCCATGGCCGGAATTTTCATTCAAAACCAGCGACCACACAGTCCGTTGATGAGCGACTACGGGAGTGATCTGGCGGACTTCATCAACGGATTCGAGCCGGCGTCGAGCGTGCCTTATCTGGCCGACGTCGCGCGACTGGAACGCCTGCGCACGCAGGCCTATCACGCCGCCGATATCGCGCCACTCAGCCAGGACCAGATCGCTGCGGCCTTCGCGGATCAGGAAGGCCTGAGTCGCTTGCAAATCGACCTGCATCCTTCGCTGCACGTACTCGACTCAGTCTTTCCCGTGGTGGATATCTGGGCCGCGCACCAGCACGACGCAACGCTGGCCGGGATCGATCTGAATCAGGCCCAACACGCGCTGGTCCTGCGCAATGGCCTGGAGGTCGAGGTGTTCGCCGTGGATCCCGGCGCCAGCGAGTTCATCGGCCAGCTCAAGGCCGGCCTGTCACTCACCCAGGCGCTGGAATCCGCAGAAGCCTTCGATCTCAGCCAGACCCTGGCCCTGTTGATCAGCCGCCAGGCCATCACTCACTTACATCACAAGGTTTCGCCATGAACAGCCTCATTGCCCGCGCCATCGCGCTACTGGAAAAAATCCCGCACAGCCTGATCGCGTTCATCGCGCGTTTTTCCATTGCGGCGGTGTTCTGGAAATCCGGGCAGACCAAGGTCGAGGGCCTGGCCATCGACCTGATCGACGGCACCTTTCAGGTCGGCTGGCCACGTCTGGCCGACTCGACGATTCCGCTGTTCCAGAGCGAATACCACGTGCCGCTGCTGTCACCGGAAATCGCCGCGCACATGGCGGCATTTGCCGAGCATTTTTTCCCGGTCCTGATCCTCGTCGGTTTCGCCACTCGGTTTTCGGCGCTGGCATTGCTGGGCATGACGTTGGTCATCGAGCTGTTCGTGTACCCCGACGCCTACCCGACCCACGGCACCTGGGCGGCAGTGTTGCTGTACCTGATCACCACAGGCCCGGGAAAACTGTCGATCGATCATCTCATCGCACGACGTTACCGCTGAAGCCGGTCCAGGGCCTCGCCGCTGCGCTTGAACCAGTCGATCAGGTAATCCGCCAGCACTTGAGTGCGCTTCGGCAGCCCGCCCTGATACGGATGCACCAGGTACATCGGCATGCGCCGGGTCTGAAAATCCCGCAGGAGCCAGCGCAATCGACCGTCAGCCAATTCCGTCTGCAGCAGATAGGACGGCAGGCGAGCGATGCCGGCGCCAGCGAGTGCGGCTTTTTTCAGCAGGCTGTAGTGATTGCTGGCGAACGGCCCCGACACCCGCACCCGCAACAGCTCGTGCTGCTGGTGATAGAGCCACTCTTCGCGACCGCCGTAGTGACTATTGAGCAAGCAACGATGTTCGGCCAGCGCCTGTGGTGTCAGCGGTTCGCCGAAACGTTCGAGGTAGGCCGGACTGGCGCAGGTCATTTCCTGCCAGGCCAGCAAAGGCTTGGCCACCAGACGCTCGTCGTTGGCGACGTCGGTGCGGATCGCCAGATCAAAGCCATCGCGGGAGAGATCGCGGTAGCTGTTGTTCAGCTCCAGCTCGATCTGCACTTCGGGGTATTTCTGCGAAAACTCCAGCACCAGACCATCGAAGAAGGTTTCCCCCAGCGACACCGGCACCGTCATCCGCACCGGGCCTGCCATGTCGTCCTTCAAACGCGCCAATGCCTGACGCGCCCTTTCCACCTGGACGACAAGCGCCTGAGCCTGGGGCAACAGCGCCGCACCGGCCGCCGTCAGGCTGAGCCGACGAGTGGTGCGTTGCAGCAGCACCACGGAAAACTGTGCTTCCAGCTGACTGATGCGCTTGGACAGTTGTCCTTTGCTGCACCCCAGTTGCTGCGCCGCCAGGGTAAAACTGCCGGCCTCGATCAATACCGCGAACGCCGCCAGATCATCCATCTCGCTCATGGATTGTTTCCGTTTGAAAACCAAAGGTTGCCCATTAGCGCGCTTATCAGCAGAAAAAACCACTCTAGACTGAAAGCTCGTTCAATCACTTGAGGCAAGCACGATGAAAATTCTGTTGATCGGCGCCGGCGGCACCATCGGTTCGGCCGTGGACAAAGAGCTGTCGCAGCGTCACGAAGTCATTCGTATCGGCCGCAGCAGCGGCGATTTCCAGGTGGATATCAGCGACAGCGCGTCGATCCGCAAGCTGTTCGAAAAGACCGGCAAGTTCGACGCCCTGGTCTGCGCCGCCGGCAACGTAACCTTCGCCCCGCTGGGCGACATGAACGAAGACAGCTTCGCCCTCGGGCTGAAAGACAAGCTGATGGGCCAGGTCAATCTGCTGCTGATCGGCCGAGAATTCGCCAACGACGGCGCATCGTTCACCTTCACCACCGGGGTGCTCAGCCACGACCCGATCCGCAGCGGTGCTTCGGCGGCACTGGTCAACGGTGCGCTGGACAGCTTCGTCCGTGCCGCCGCCATCGAACTGCCACGGGGCCTGCGCGTGAACTCGATCAGCCCGACCGTGCTGGTGGAAGCCATGGGCAGCTATGCCCCGTACTTCCGCGGCTACAAGCCGGTTCCAGCGGCGGATGTGGCGTTGGCCTACGCCAAAAGTGTCGAAGGTCTGCAGACAGGTCAGACATTTCACGTGGGCTGAAAAGCCTCGGCATGCGGCGCTGGGTCAGCGTCGCATCAAGGTTTCAGTGCTCCAGCAGCGTCGGAAGCAGCTTGCCGGCGACCTCGCGGGGCACGCTTATCATCAGACTCGGGCCTTTGATTACCGATTGAATCGTTGCGCTCGACACTTGAACGCCGTTGATGGACAGCTGCAGGGGTTGATGCAGTCCCTCGGTCGTCACCCGCTGCAGGCGATGCTGCGCATCCGGGTTCAAGGTGACATTGAGCATGACGGCATGCGGATTCGGATCATCGATTCGTTTGAGCTCGAGGCTCATTTCGGAGAAATCCGCCGCTGATGAAAAAGCAATTTCAGCCGCCATCGACGGCCATGAAGCCATCATTGCCAGTACCACCAATAGCACCCTGCCTGATCCGTTCATAAAAACCTCCCGTATCCAAATGCCGGACAAGGTACGGCCAAATGTCCTTCGTCCCGACTTCCAAAGTTAAGCCAAATGTTTCCGGTACGTGGCAAATCCAACTCATGGTTGTGATAAGCGGTCAGCCTGCGTAACGTGGCGGCACTTGTCTGGAGAGCCGAAGATGCGTGTTGCCCGTTCCTTGATCGTTGTTGCCCTGCTCCCTCTGTTTGCTGCGTGCCAGTTGTTCGACGGCGCGCGGACAAGCGCCTCCCACGTCGGCCAGACGCGGATGCAGGGGCAACTGACCGCTGCCGACGGCAAACTGGTGTTCCAGTCGTGCGGCGAGCAGCGCCAGTACGTGGTCAACGACATCGGCGGCACCAGCATTCTGCAAGAGGCCGCCACCCTGGCCGATCAGCAGGGCAAGCTGTTCGCCGACGTGCGCGGGAAGATCGCCGGTGACCGTCTCGACCTGACCCAGTTGTACCGCGTCGAACGTTCCGGCACTGCCTGTGACGACCCCAACTTCAAGCAGCTGATCCTGCGCGCCGCCGGCCATGGCCCGGAGTGGAACGTCAAGGTCAGTGGCAAAGGCATGGTCATCGACCGCGAAGGCCAGCCACCGCTCGCCGTGCCTTACGTCGAAGAGCAATTGGGCGACGGTCGTTTCAACCTCAGCAGCGAAGCCAACAACCAGCGCATCGAGCTGTGGGTGGCGCCGCAACGCTGCGTCGACAGCAACACCGGCAGCGTGCAGCACATGAGTGCCGAGCTGCGCATCGACGGCAAGGTGCAGCGCGGTTGCGGGTATTTCGGCGGTTCGCGCAACGACTGATCGTTTTACCCTCACGGGATCCGGCCGTTGCGGCTTATAATCGCCGCCTTCAAACGCCCTGGCGCAGTTGTGCGCCCCGCGAACCGGATCCTGTCATGTTACGAATCACTGAACTCAAGCTGCCGATCGACCATCCCGACGAAGACCTGCGCGCCGCCATCGTGCAACGCCTGGGCATCGCCAGCGATGACCTGCTCGACTTCACCTTGTTCAAGCGCAGCTACGATGCGCGCAAAAAGTCTTCCGAACTGTGCTTCATCTACACCATCGACCTCGAAGTGCGCGACGAGGCCAAGGTGCTGGGCAAGTTCGCCGATGACCGCAACGTCAACGTGGCGCCGGATGTCAGCTACAAATTCGTCGGCCAGGCGCCGAGCGACCTGAGCCAGCGCCCGATCGTGGTCGGTTTCGGCCCGTGCGGGATCTTCGCCGGCCTGTTGCTTGCGCAGATGGGCTTCAAGCCGATCATCCTCGAACGCGGCACCGAAGTGCGTCAGCGCACCAAGGACACCTGGGGCCTGTGGCGCAAAAGCGTGCTTAACCCCGAGTCCAACGTGCAGTTCGGCGAAGGCGGCGCGGGCACGTTCTCCGACGGCAAGCTGTACAGCCAGATCAAGGATCCGAAATTCCTCGGCCGCAAAGTCCTGCACGAATTCGTCAAGGCCGGCGCGCCGGAAGAAATCCTCTACGTCAGCAAGCCGCACATCGGTACGTTCCGTCTGACCGGCATGGTCGAAACCATGCGTGAGGAGATCCGCGCCCTGGGCGGCGAAGTTCGCTTCCAGGAACGCGTCACCGACGTGCTGATCGAAGACGGCCAACTGGTCGGCGTCGAGCTGGCCAGCGGCGAAACCCTGCATTCGAAACACGTGATTCTGGCACTGGGCCACAGTGCCCGTGACACGTTCCGCATGCTCCACAGCCGTGGCGTGTTCATGGAAGCCAAGCCGTTTTCGGTGGGTTTCCGCATCGAGCACCCGCAATCGCTGATCGACCGTGCACGACTGGGCAAATACGCCGGTCACCCCAAGTTGGGAGCTGCCGACTACAAGCTGGTGCACCACGCCAAGAACGGCCGTTCGGTCTACAGCTTCTGCATGTGCCCGGGCGGCACCGTGGTGGCGGCGACTTCCGAGCCGAACCGCGTGGTCACCAACGGCATGAGCCAGTACTCGCGTAACGAGCGCAACGCCAACTCCGGCATCGTCGTCGGCATCACCCCGGAAGTCGATTATCCGGGCGGTCCGCTGGCCGGGATCGAGTTGCAAGAACGTCTGGAGTCCCACGCCTTCATCCTCGGCGGCAGCGATTACAAGGCGCCGGCGCAACTGGTCGGCGACTTCATCAACGGCACGCCGTCCACAGAGCTGGGCGAGGTTGAGCCTTCGTACAAGCCGGGCGTGGCGCTGGGCGATCTGGCCCTGGCGCTGCCGGACTTCGCCATCGAGGCGATCCGTGAGGCGCTGCCTGCGTTCGAGAAGCAGATTCGCGGTTATTCGCTGCACGATGCGGTGCTGACCGGGATCGAGACGCGGACTTCGTCGCCGCTGCGGATTACACGGAACGAGTCGCTGCAGAGCATGAACGTCAAAGGTCTGTTCCCGGCCGGTGAAGGCGCGGGTTATGCGGGCGGGATTCTGTCGGCGGGCGTTGACGGGATCCGGATTGCGGAGGCTGTGGCGCGTGACATCCTGGGCCTCGATGCCTGATAAACAAGCTTTGAAGTGACACACCCCCCTGTGGGAGCGAGCCTGCTCGCGATTGCGGTAGACCAGTCAACATTTCTGTTGAAGGTCAAACCGCTATCGCGAGCAGGCTCGCTCCCACATTGGTTTCAGCTTTTGGCGTCAGATATTGGCGCGCA
Source organism: Pseudomonas sp. 91RF (assembly GCF_003576265.1). Classification (NCBI taxonomy): domain Bacteria; kingdom Pseudomonadati; phylum Pseudomonadota; class Gammaproteobacteria; order Pseudomonadales; family Pseudomonadaceae; genus Pseudomonas; species Pseudomonas sp. 91RF. Next base: position 190,324 of record NZ_QWFC01000019.1, on the reverse strand, counting down.
GGACCGAGGCAGGTAGCGCCTCACCCCGTTCGGCACTCGCCGCCACAGCCGCCATCAATCCTTCCAGTTCGTAGCCCTGCGCCTTGAGCCACGCCGGATCGTAATAGGTGTCCGCGTAGCGCTCGCCGCCATCGCACAGGATCGCCACGATCGACCCCGACTCCCCCGCCGCTTTCATCTGCTGCGCCGCCATCAATGCGCCGATCAGGTTGGTGCCGCTCGACCCACCGACATGCCGGCCCAGACGCTGAGCCAGGTAATGCATGGCCGCCAGCGACAAGGCATCCGGCACCTTGACCATCGCATCGATCACCTTGGGCAGGAACGATGCCTCCACCCTTGGCCGGCCGATACCTTCGATCCGCGAACCGTGGTCCAGACGCAGGCTGGCATCGCCGGTCTGGTAAAAGTCGAAGAACACCGAACGCTCGGCATCGGCACACAGCACCCGGGTGCAGTGCTGGCGATAGCGCACGTAACGACCGAGGGTCGCAGTGGTGCCGCCGGTGCCGGGGCTGGAAATCAGCCACGCCGGGCATGGATGCTGCTCGTAGCGCATCTGCTGGAAGATCGACTCGGCGATGTTGTTGTTCGCCCGCCAGTCGGTGGCGCGCTCGGCATAGGTGAACTGGTCGATGAAGTGCCCGTCGTGTTCGCGGGCCAGACGTTCGGATTCGGCGTAGATCTGGGTCGGATCGTCCACCAGATGGCTCTTGCCACCATAGAAAGCGATCTGGGCGATCTTCTCCTTGGAGGTGGTTGCCGGCATCACCGCAATGAACGGCAGCCCGAGCATCCGTGCAAAGTACGCTTCGGAAATTGCCGTCGAACCACTGGACGCCTCGATCACCGGCGCGCCGGGCTTGAGCCAGCCGTTACACAAGGCATAGAGAAACAGCGAACGGGCCAGCCGATGCTTGAGGCTGCCGGTGGGATGGCTGGATTCGTCCTTGAAATACAACTCGATGCCCGGAAACCCCGGCAGCGGCAAGGGGATCAGGTGCGTGTCGGCGCTGCGCTGGAAGTCCGCTTCGATGATCCGGATGGCTTCGCGGGCCCACTGTCGGTTGTCGCTCATGGCTGTTGTTCTCGTTGAATCGGGCAGAAGTGCCTTCACAGGCTTAGCCCCCAAGCTTAGGAAAAATCCTGCTGCACTGACAGATACAGCTGAGCTTCAATACCTTTGGCAACTGCTAGGCTCTGCTGCAGGTCTGGCAGGCGCCTTGTAACCATATATAACAAAAAAGAATATAACTTTTGTTTTAACAACTAACAGTACGGGTTAGGGTGTCCCACCTTTTGACTTTATCGATGGAGAGCGACCTTGCCTCTGCGTAGCACTTTCACGCGTTTCTTTCAGTTGGAAGCTGCCAGCGGTCTGTTACTGATCGCCGCGGCCATCCTGGCTCTAATCATCAACAACTCGCCGCTGTCGTGGCTGTACACCGGCCTGCTCGACACGCCGGTAGTCGCGCAGATCGGCGCGTTGAAAATCGCCAAACCCCTGCTGCTGTGGATCAACGACGGCCTGATGGCGCTGTTCTTCCTGCTCATCGGCCTGGAAGTGAAGCGCGAAGTGCTCGACGGCCAGCTGTCGAAACCGTCGCAGATCGTCCTGCCCGGCGCAGCGGCCATCGGCGGCATGCTGGTGCCGGCGCTGATCTACTGGTTCCTCAACCGCGACAACCCGGCCGCCCTCGATGGCTGGGCGATTCCCACCGCCACCGACATCGCCTTCGCCCTCGGCGTGCTGGCCTTGCTCGGCAAGCGGGTGCCGGTGTCGCTGAAGCTGTTCCTGATGACCCTGGCGATCATCGACGACCTTGGCGCCATCGTGATCATCGCGATTTTCTATTCCGGCGAACTCTCGACCCTGTCGCTGGGCCTTGCGGCGGCGTGCATTGCGGCGCTGGTGGCGATGAACCGGCTCGGGGTGGTCAAGCTCGGGCCGTACATGATCATCGGCCTGATCCTGTGGGTCTGCGTGCTCAAGAGCGGTGTCCACGCGACGCTGGCCGGCGTGACCTTGGCGTTCTGTATCCCGCTGCGCACGAAAAACGCAGAGCCTTCGCCACTGCTGACTCTGGAACATGCGCTGCACCCATGGGTGGCCTACGGCATCCTGCCGCTGTTCGCCTTCGCCAACGCCGGTTTGTCGCTGACCGGTGTGACCGCCGAAAGCTTCACCCACCACGTACCGATGGGCATCGCCGTCGGCCTGCTGCTGGGCAAGACCATCGGCGTGTTCGGCCTGACCTGGCTCGCCGTGAAAACCGGCATCGCCGCCCTGCCCCAGAACGCCAATTGGGGTCAGGTGCTGGGCGTGGCGATCCTCTGCGGGATCGGCTTCACCATGAGCCTGTTTGTCGGCTCGCTGGCCTTCGTGCCGGGTGCCAGTGAATACGCCGGGATGGACCGGATGGGCATTCTCACCGGCTCGGTGTTCGCCGCATTGATCGGTTATGCGGTGACCTTGGCCGCGAGCAGAAAGAACACCGCGCTGCCTGCCTGATGCCGTAACGAACAATCCCCACGTCTTTAGAGACGCGTCCTACAGCCACGATTTTCCTGCTTCGTTAACGTCGTGCATCCCCTTTCGAGGGGCTGCCGATGCATGAACGAAAGGACAATCAGTGGCTGGTCAAAAGGACATTCCCCGGGTTCCCAACCCACCGGCAGGCGACGGCCATCACGTCACCTACCGCTACCTGACGGCCACCGAACTGGCCGATCAGGACGAGCGACAAAACAAGTACGACGCCATGCTGGCGCGGCAGGACGCCTTCGAGCGCAGTCGCGAGGTCGCGGCGAACAAGCCTGAGCCGGTACGCGCCGGCTGCACATTCGCCAAGTCCTGCAAGTTGCCGGACGCGATCATCGATTACTCGAACCCTTCGGGGATGGTGCCGACGGACAGCCTGAAAGATTACGGCGATCTGATCCTGCTCGGCGGACGTGAAGCCGATGACAGCGGCGGCGTTGCACTCAAAAAAATCAGCGGCACCGCCATTCCTGCTGGCCTGGGCACCTTTGCTCTCGCCGGTGAGGCGTTCAAGGCATTGCCCGCAATGGCCTCCGCCGCCGTCGTGGCCCCGCTGGTCGGGTTGGTGGCGATGTTCATGCCATCGAACCTGGGCGACAGCGCCCTCTACACCGAAGACCAGTTGCTCGCCCTCAAACAGGCCCGCACCCGCGTGCGCTTGCACGTTGAACAACAGGCCGACGGCAGCCTCAAGGGTTACGGCTTCTACACCGGCAAGAACCGCGACTGGGAAATGGTCGATGTCGCGCAGTTCACCGCACGCGGTAACCGGTTTATCGCAGACCTCGGCGAAGGCATCGAACTGATCTGGACGCCCGCCGTGGACGGCTCCGACATCCTCGGCATCCCCGCACTGGAAGCCGCCCCGCAGGCACCGCATATCTGGGTGTATCCGCCGACGAAAGCGGCGGACGGGATTCTGGTGAATCCGGTTTATCCGCCGGAGTATCGGGATTTCATATTGGTTTTTCCGGCAAGTTCGGGGGTAAAACCGTTATACGTTGTACTGAACACATCACGCAAAGGCTTGGCACCCGCAGGCCATAGCTACCATAAACCGCCGAAGACCGACCAAATCACCGCATTTCCAGACCTGAAAAAAGTTAAAGACATGAATCCGGTTCAGGGTGGAGGAGGACTTCGTAAGCGCTGGACTGATGCTAAAGGAAAGACAATTTACGAATGGGACTCAAGACATGGAGAGTTAGAAATGTACCGAAGCGATGGAACTCACCTCGGAGCCTTCGATCCCTACACAGGTGAGCAGCGCGAAGGGCCTATAAAAAAAAGAAGCATCAAAAAAAGATATCTGTGAGGACGAGATGGGACTGGAACTAAGACTGGAGTGGTACGACACAGCAACCCAGCAATTCCAAGGCGAGGAGTCGTCGAAAGATCTGGGGGATGATGAATCAGTACTGAATGCCTTAGGCATTCCTGTGGAGGGCAACATCAATAATGGCAGCTTCAATGTCGTAGAAGAGTGGGTTGCGACCATTCAGCCGTACTTTCAACATCAAATCGCTCTAAGTGCCAACGACTATCAAATTTCGTTTGACTACAGCTAACACCGACAGACAGGCTGATTGACCTTAATGCGCTACCTTTCGATCACCGGTTTTTTCCCTGATGAAGTTCAAGACGACTCTTTGCAATTCGAGCTGGATATCACGGGTAGTGAGATGAATGAAAAAGTTGCCCAGCTCTCAGAATCCAAACCTCTTAGCGAGGTCGAGCCGGGCGAGTTGTTGTTGAATCAAGATCAGATAGCCGCGCTAGAAAATCTTTTAAACGTCAGTTTCCCAAAGGACTTGGAGTACTTTGTGGGCACCCGTGCCGAATATTGATTCGTCAATTCGGAGGCATACAAAAAAACCCGACCAGTCACCTGATCGGGGTTTTTCTTTACCGCTCGTTCCCGCTTAGTGCGAAACGCGGCTGGTCCCGCCGACAGTCGAAATCCGTACGCGCTCACCGACGCGGAACACTTCGTTCTCCTGCACTTGCTGCACGTAGGCGCGCATGCTGCCGTCGTCTTCGCGCACGGTGATTTCAACACCCTGGGTACGGGTCAGGCCTTCTTCGGTGGCGGAACCGATCAGGCCGCCGGCCACGGCACCGATAACGGCTGCAACGATGCTGCCTTTACCGCCGCCGATGGCGCTGCCGCCGACACCGCCGACCACTGCACCGGCTGCGCCGCCGATCGGGGTCTTGGTGCCTTCGATTTTCACCGGACGCAGGGATTCGATGGTGCCCATGCGAATCGTCTGCACGCGACGCGCTTCGTCACGGGAGTAGGAGTCACCGGTCAGGCTCGATTGGCAGCCGGCAAGCAACATCGCCATCGTGGAAAAGGAAGCAACCAGCAGAACAGACTTACGCATAGGATCAACTCCAAAGGACAGGTATTCATTAAACTCCGCAGCTTGACGCCTGTCACGGCGCCGCCCGGATAAATTTGGTTTCATTCAGGCCCGGTACAGGGCCTCCACGAACTCACCCAACAGTAGCGCCAAAATACAGAGCTTGCGCCGCCGACCCCAAGGATTTTCATGGATTACTTCATCATTGTCGTCACAACCGTCGCCGGTTTGTACTTCCACTGGTGGTTGTACGTGCGGATCAAACGCTGGATGGACCGCGATCTGGCATTGTCGCTGGCCGGCAAGGATGAAGGCAAACGCGCCTACATGCTCGAACGGCTGGCGCAAGCCCGATCACAGAAGATCAGGCGTCGGGACCTGCCGAAGTGGCTTGAGGCCGCTGCGGCAGGCTATCCCGCTCGGTAGACTGCTTAAGGTGCCAGACGTTCAAGAATCCAGTCGGCGCCCTGCAAACGGTAGTTGAGGCGATCGTGCAGGCGGCTGGCGCGCCCCTGCCAGAACTCGATGCGCTCCGGCAGCAGACGGTAACCGCCCCAGTGTTCCGGGCAGTCGGGCTGGGTGTCGGTGAAGCGTTGCTCGGTAGCCTTGAGCAAGTCTTCCAGTTCACCCCGGCCGTTGATCACCCGGCTCTGAGGGGAGGCCCAGGCGCCCAGACGGCTGCCCAACGGGCGCACCTGATAGTAGGCGTTGGACTCCTGCGGTGTGACCTTCACCACCCGCCCTTCGATGCGCACCTGACGCTCCAGGGTCGGCCAGAAGAATGTCATGGCCGCGAACGGATTCGCGGCCAGATGCTGGCCTTTGTCGCTTTCGTAGTTGGTGAAAAAGGTGAAACCCTGCTCGTCCAGGCCCTTGAGCAGCAGAATGCGGCAATGCGGACGCCCGTCCGCATCAACCGTGGCCAGGGTCATGGCGTTGGCCTCCACGGGCGCCTGCTCGGTTTTCACCGCGTCGGCGAACCACTGGTGGAACAGCGCAAAAGGCTCGGCCGGGGCTTGCGCCTCGGTCAGGCCGTCCCGGGTGTAATCACGACGCATATCTGCCAGAGCCTGGGTCATGGCGCATTCCTTTTCGTTAGCGGATCACTGTTTTGCCGCGTCGGTCGCCGCGACTTTCTTGTCGCTGGCGGCGGCTTTGGCTGGAGCGGTTTTCTTCGCCGGGGCCTTCTTCACGGGTGCCTTGGCAGCAGCCTTCTTGGCCGGCGCCTTTTTGGTGGCCGGGACAGCAGCTTTCTTCGTGGCAGGTGCCGGAGTTACAGGCTTGGCGACTGGCTTGACGTCCTGGGCAGCGACCATGGTCACCGGCTTCGGTGCCGGCATGTTGTACTTGCTCAGCAGCGCGACCATGGTGTTCTGCGGGGTCACCAGCAGTTCGACGCGACGGTTCAGGGCACGGCCTTCAACGCTGTCGTTGGCCGCACGCGGGGCATCGGCGCCCATGCCGCGCAACATCAGGCGATCACGCTGCAAGCCGCTTAGGCGGAAGATTGCCGCCACCGACTGGGCACGTTCCTGGCTGAGTTTGGTGTTGTCTGCCGCGACACCGGCGTTGTCGCTGTGGCCCAGCACCAGGACTGCGGTTTTCGGGTCGGCTTCGAGGATCTTGGCGATATTGGTGAACGGGCTCAGGGTCACCGGCAACAGCATGGCCGGACGCTTCGGGTTGAACGAGCCTTCAACCGGCGCGGTTACCACGAGGACGTTTTCACGGCGCTCGAATTGCAGGTTGCTGCCCTTGATCGCCTCACGCAGGCGCGGCTCGTAGTCGTCGAGCCAGGCCTGGGTCACTTTCGGGTCAGGCATCGGCACGGCTTTGGCGGTGTCCTGAGACTTGCCGCCGAACGGCCACCACCATTTGGTGCCGGTATCGGCATCAGCCTTGGCGACAACGGCAGGCGCGGCTTGCGGTTTTACTTCGGGCTTCACGTCGGCCTTGGCCTTGTCGGCCGAATCGTCGGAGCCGAACGGCCAGTACCAGTGGCTGCTGCTCTCGGTCTTGGCGACAGGGGCTGTAGCGGCGGGTTTCACCGGGGCAGGTGCTGGAGCCGGCTCCTTGGCCGCGACCTTGTCGGAGGAACCGAACGGCCACCAGCTGCCGCCATCGGCGTCATTCTTGGGAGTCTGAGCGCAACCGGTGATCGCGAAACACAGGGCCAGAGCGAGAGTTTGTTTGGACGACATTGGAAACCCACAAAAATTAGTAATGGACTATCAGAGGACTTTCGCCCGGATAAACAGACGCTTTGAATCGAAAAACCGTATGAGGTTCCGGCCCTGGAACCTCCAGTAACGTTTTACAGACAAGTGGCAAGTACCCGCGCCAGCTTCTGCGCGCGCGGATCCATCAAGACGTACGGCCCCAGGGTATTTGTCACAAATCCGAAGGCCACATCGTGCTCCGGATCAGCAAAACCGATGGAGCCGCCCGCCCCCGGATGCCCGAACGCCCGTGGGCCGAGGCCATAGGTGGCGTTCGGCACATCAGGCTGATCGAGCATGCAACCGAGACCGAAGCGGGTGCGGGTCAGCAAGGTCTTGTCCTCGCCGAGGCTGTGTTCCCGGGTCAGTTCGTCGAGCATTTCGCTTTCCAGCAGGCTGCCGTCGAGCAGACCGGCGTAGAACCCGGCCAGGCTGCGCGCATTGCCGTGGCCGTTGGCCGCCGGTTGCTGCATGCGCCGCCATTCCGGCTTGTTGGTGCTGGTGAGCACCGACGGCGGATTGGTGAAGGCTCGGGTGGTCATGGCGGTGGGTTCACGCATCGTGACTTGCAGCAGGCGCTGGGCGGCGGCATCGCCGACATTGCCCTTGCCCCGTGCGATATGCGCGACGCGGTAAAACTCTTCGTCGGCCAGACCGACATGGAAATCCAGCCCCAGAGGTTTGGCGACTCGAGCCACAATGGATTCACCCGGCCCGCGACCGTCGGCCCGGCGCAGCAACTCGCCGATCAGCCAGCCGTAAGTGATCGCGGCATAACCGTGACCGGTGCCCGGCGTCCACCACGGTGCTTCCGCCGCGAGGGCGTCGACCATGGTCTGCCAGTCATACAGTGCTTCAGGCGCCAGCATTTCGCGCAGGGCCGGCAGGCCAGCCTGATGGCAAAGCAATTGGCGCAGGGTCACGGACTCCTTGCCGGCGGCCGCGAATTCCGGCCAGTAACGGGCGACCGGCGCATCGAGTTGCAACTTGCCTTCGGCCACCAGTTGCAGTGCAGTGACGGCGGTGAAGGTCTTGGTGCAGGAGAACAGGTTGGCGATGGTGTCGCTGTGCCAGGCTTCGCTGCCGTCCTTGTCGGCGGTGCCGGCCCAGAGGTCGAGGACGGTTTCCCCGCCGACCCGGATGCACAACGCGGCGCCACGTTCCTGGGGATCGTCGAACAGTGCCGCGAAGGCTTCGCGCACCGCTTCGAATTGAAGCTCGTAATGTCCCTGAATCTGCACCCGCAACTCCCCCGCGAAAACGCTCTACAAAGTGGCCCGCATTGTTCCAGCCCTTGAGGGTTTTGGAAACAGCGGCGGGCCGGGTGGTTATTTCCGAATTTTCGCTGAAGCGGCTGACGCCTTCGCGAGCAGGCTCGCTCCCACATTGAATCTCTGTATCACTGAAGATCTCCTGTGGGAGCGAGCCTGCTCGCGAAGAACGATAACGCGGTCCAAATCTTAGTGACCATTACCCGAATGCCCACCCGCATGCCCGGCCCCGGCGCCTTTGCCGGCTTCGCCCTTGCGGCCGCCTTCGGTCTCGTGACCGGCCTTGTCCGCCGCCGCAGCGGCTTTCCCGGCTTCTTTACCGAGCTGATCGAGGGTCGCCAGATTGCTCTTGCGCACGGTTTCGACGAACCCTTGGTATGGCAAGTCAGTCACGCCCACCAGACCGAAGTGACCGTTTTCGCCATCGAGCAGACGCCCGGTCACCGGTTGATCGAGGTACTGGAACCAGTGCACGCCGACAATCGACGGTTCGCTCAGCGCCTGCTTGAGGAAATTGGCGTAGGCCGGGCCACGGTCTTCTTCCTTGCTCAACGGCGTCACGCCGCCCCAGAACGGGCCGCGATCGGTGGAGCCGAAGTTGAACTCGGTGATCAGCACCGGTTTGTCGAGGCTGCGCAGCGCGGCGAAGTCATAACCGTCCTGCGGTTTCAGGGTGTACATGTTGAAGCTCAGCACGTCGCAATACTGCGCGCAGGAAGCCACCGCTTCCGGGGTGCTGATGGCGAAGCGGCCGCCCAGCAGCAACTGGTTCGGCGCGTGCCATTTCAGCGAATCGGAAATGGTCTTGAAGTAAGTGTCGGCGAAGACCTTCTGGAAGTATTTGAAGTCCGCCTCGATTTCCGGGTGCTCCGGATTCGGCAGCGGTGCCTCGAACCCCGGGTCTTCCATCAATTCCCACGCCGGCAGATCGATACCCCAGGCCTTCGACAGCCCCGCCTGGTTGCGGTATTTGTCGCGCAACTGCTTGAGGAACGCACGCTTGGCCGGTACGTCGGTGGTCATTTTCAAGGTGCCGTAGGCCAGCGCATAACGCGACTTCGGATCATCACCGGGACCGGCCCAGGCCAGTTCGTTGTCGGCGAAGTAGCCGATCAGCCACGGATCGTCACGGTGATCCCGGGCGGCAATCGCCACGGCGCGCTCGGTGGCCATGGCGAAACGCGGATCGAACGGGTCAGGCATGCCGCCCCACCAGTCGTTGCCGGTGCTGATGCTGGTGTAATCGCCGACGATCGACAACGGCAAGGTGTACGGCACGCGCTCGGCGTCGCCCAGTTGCGGTGCACTCCAGTTGCCGACGGTATTGAAGCCCCACGCCTGCAGGCGGTCGAGGGTATGACCGGTCCACTTCTGCTCGTCGATGGCGGCCTTGCATGGCGCAGCAGGCGCTTTCTCGGTCGCCGCTGGAGTCGCGCAAGGTTCGCCGTACAGGCGCTGCAGGTTGGCGCCATAGAAGTCGTACCAGCGTCCGTTGCCGTAGCCACGGCCCTGATCGGCCCCGTTGCCGCCACGGTTGTCACCCTCACCAAAGTGAGCGGCCAGTGGCTCGTCGGGTTTAGGCAGGGACTCGAACATGTACTCGCGCCCGGTCACATAGGTCTGGTTGACCTCGGGGCTGATGGTGTTCACGCCCAGGGAATAAAACGGATGGCCCTCCGGCGTCACCAGATACCAGCGACCGTCGAGTTTTTCGGTGCGGAAAAAGCCGCTGGCCTTGAACGTCGGGCCTTTGTTCAAGCCGCCGAACTTGTCCAGCGATGACTTCTCGCGTTCGGCCAGCCAGGTTTTCAGCTGTTGCTGCTCCCTGGCGGCAGCGGATTTCAGTTGTTCGTCATTGGCGACTTTCTCCGGCCATTTGCTGCGGGTCGACTGACCGTAGGCATCCACCAGATTGCCGTAGGCGGCTTTGATCACCTCGCCTTCGTCCTGCACGCCGAAGCGCTCCAGCAACAGGCTTTGCGCGGCTTTCGGCTGGTCCATCGACAGGCTGACGGATACCACCTGGCTGCGATCCAGTTCACCGGAACTGCTGGCCAGCAGGATGCGCTGCCCGTCGATGGTCATTGGCATCAACGGCCCGGCCTTCATGCCCTGGCTCAGCGGCGAGGTCGCGGTCAACGGTACGAGCAAGGTCTGCGCCGGCCCGGCCGGCAGATCGACGCGGCTGACCAGGGTCTTGCCGTCGTTGCTCTGGATCTGTACGTAAACGGTCACCGCCCAGTTCATCGCACTCTGGATGCGCAGGCTCATCATGCCGGACTGCGACCAGTCCCAGGCACCGGTCTGCGGCGTCAGACGCAGGGTCGGACGCGCCACCGGGTTGAAAGTCACCCGGCGCAACACTTCGCCCTCGGGGGTCTGTTCGGCGTTGGCTTGTGGCAGGTCGGCGTTTTCGGTCGCCACTTTCACCACGTCGGCGGGGCGGACAAAGTTGAACAGGGTCTGCTGCCCGGCAGGTGCCGCCAGCAGAGGCGTAGCGAAAACCAGGGCAAAAAGGGCAGGCAACGAACGACGAATCATGAGAACGGATTTCTCCCTAACGACCAGCAATGGCCAATGGAAAAGCGATGGCGTAGAGATAGACAACGCGGCGGGCAAAACTGCCCACCGATGTCTCAGGATATTTCACGACGGAAAGGAGGCAACGCATTGAGGATCGCCTTGCCATAGCGCTGGGTGACCAGTCGCCGATCCAGCAAGGTGATGGTGCCGCGGTCTTCTTCGGTGCGCAGCAGACGGCCGCAGGCCTGAACCAGCTTCAGCGAGGCATCGGGCACCGAAATTTCCATGAACGGATTGCCGCCCCGGGCTTCGATCCACTCCGACAGCGCGGCCTCGACCGGATCGTCCGGCACCGAGAACGGAATCTTGGCGATCACCACGTGCTCGCAATAGGCACCCGGCAAGTCCACCCCTTCGGCGAAACTGGCGAGACCGAACAGCACGCTGGAATCACCGCCATCGACCCGCGCCTTGTGCTTGTTCAGGGTTTCCTGTTTCGACAGGTTGCCTTGAATGAACACTTGCTTGCGCCAGTCGCGGTCGAGACCGTCGAACACGTCCTGCATCTGTTTGCGCGAAGAGAACAGCACCAGACTGCCGCGCGAGCCTTCGACCAGCTCCGGCAGATCGCGGATGATCGCGGCGGTGTGGGCGGCGGCATCACGCGGATCGGCTTTCAGATCCGGCACCCGCAACACACCGGCATCGGCGTGATGGAACGGGCTCGGCACCACGGCAGTGACCGCTTTTTTCGGCAGGCCGGCACGCATGCGGAAACGGTCGAAGGTGCCGAGTGCGGTCAACGTCGCCGAGGTCACCAGACAGCCGTAGGCCACGTTCCACAGGCTGCGGCGCAGGGTTTCGGCGGCGAGGATCGGGCTGGCGTTGACCTCGATGTCGAACAGCGAACCGCTTTCGGCCAGGGTCAGCCAGCGGGCCATCGGCGGGCTCTCTTCCGGGTCTTCGGCGGTGAACGCGGTCCACAGCTCCCAGTTGCCGGAGGCACGGGACAACAGGCTGCCGAACAGTGGATACCATTCCTCGGCCTGGTTGCTGGCGATGCCGATGTTGACCTCGCCGTCCATGCCTTCCTTGAGCAGGTCAGTCAGGCGGGTAAACAGGTCGTTGAGGCGTGAGTAGCCTTTCTTCAGCTCGATGCCCATCTCGCGCATGTGCTCGGGAATCACCCCGCCGATGAAACGATGGCGCGGACGCTCGCGGCCTTCGACGTCTTCACCGGGTTTGAAATCGGCGATCTGCTCGCAGGCGGTGAACATGAATTGCTGCTGGGTCTTGATCTCCCGCGCCAGCTCCGGCACTTGCTCGATCAGCTTGCCGAGGTCCCCCGGCAGCGGATGCTGGGCCAGCAGTTTGGTGAGATTCTTGGCGGTGGTTTCCAGCCAGTCGGCGGTGGAGCGCAGGCGCGTGTAATGGGCGAAGTGGCCGATGGCCTTGTCCGGCAGGTGATGGCCTTCGTCGAACACATAGATGGTGTCGCGCGGATCGGGCAACACTGCCCCGCCGCCCAGCGCCAGGTCGGCCAGCACCATGTCGTGGTTGGTGACGATCACGTCGACCTTGCCCATGCCTTCGCGGGCCTTGTAGAAGGCGCACTGGCCGAAGTTCGGGCAATGACGGTTGGTGCACTGGCTGTGGTCGGTGGTCAGGCGCGCCCAGTCGGCGTCTTCCAGCGCGTTGGGCCAGCTGTCGCGGTCGCCGTCCCATTTATTGCCGGCGAGCTTCTCGATCATGCTGGTGAACAGCTTCTGGCTGGCCTCATCGACCTCGATCTTGAAGCCTTCTTCTTCGAACAGCTGCGCCGTGGCGGTTTGCGCGTGGCCTTCCTGCAGCAGCATGTCGAGCTTGGACAGGCACATGTAGCGGCCACGGCCCTTGGCCAAGGCAAAGCTGAAATTCAGCCCGCTGTTGCGCATCAGGTCGGGCAGGTCCTTGTAGACGATCTGCTCCTGCAGGGCGACGGTGGCGGTGGCGATCACCAGGCGCTTGCCGGCGAGTTTCGCCGTGGGGATCGCGGCCAGGCTGTAGGCCACGGTCTTGCCGGTACCGGTGCCGGCTTCCACCGCGACAATCGCGGGGTCGCCACTGCGCCGGCCTTCGTCGTCGGTGTCGATATCCCCGAGGACCTTGGCGACTTCAGCGATCATCAGACGCTGGCCGTAACGCGGCTTGAGGCTCTTGGCCTCTAGAAAACGCGAGTAGGCGCCCTGGATCGTGGTTTTGAGTTCAGTGCTGATCATTGAGTGTCGGGCGCAAAAAACGCTGGATAAATTTTCAGTGGTTCGAATGGGGGGCTATCATACCCCGCGAATCGATCCCGCGCAGAACGGAGTACCCCAATGACACCTTTTAGCCTCGTTTACCCCCTGCATGTCCTCGCCGCTCTGGTGTGGGTCGGCGGCATGTTTTTCGCCTGGATGGTGCTGCGCCCCGCGGCGGTGAAGGCTTTGGACGGCCCCGGCAGACTGTCCCTGTGGGTGGAAGTGTTTCAAGGTTTTTTCCGCTGGGTGTGGGGTGCGGTGATTCTGCTGCCGGTGACCGGGGTCGGCATGTTGCATCTGCAGCACATCGGTTTTGAGACAGCGCCGAAGTACGTGCAGGTGATGATGGGGTTGTACGTGGTGATGACCGCGCTGTTCATCCGGGTTCAGGGGCTGATGCTGCCGGAGCTGCGCACGGCGGTTGAAGCGAAGGACTGGCCGGCGGGTGCGGCGGTGCTGGGGCGGATTCGTCGGGTGGTGGGGATCAATTTGCTGGTCGGCGTGCTGCTGGTGGCAATTGCGGCGGCGCGACCTTCGTTCTGACGTATTGCTGATCGTTCCCGCAGCGCGGGAACGATCATTTAGAAATTCGCTTACAGGCGCTGAACCGTAACCGAACCCGCCGCACCAGCCGGCCCCGGCTGACCGTCAGCCCCCGGCTTGCCGCTCTTGCCGCCATCGGCGCGATACACCAGGCAGCCCTTGGACTTGCCACCGGCGCCCGGTTTGCCACCCGGCCCTGCCGCCCCGCCGGCACCACCGGCCACATCGACCTTGATCAGCTCCGCCGGAAACTCCCGTGGCACTTCCAGCCGCACCAGCGCGCCCGGCGCACCCGGCTGGCCGTTGCTGCCGTCACTGCCGTCGAAGCCGTGCCCGGCCTGGCCCCAGGTGCAGCCCGGTTCCTGACCATTGGCTCCGTCGAGCCCGACGAAGCCCGGCGCACCGGTGCCGCCACGGGCATCGACAATCAGCCGTGGAGCCTCCAGCGCCTTGAATTGCAGGTTCAGGTTACGCCCGGCGCGGGCCGCTTTTTCATAAGTGCCCGGCGCACCGTGGGCCGTGATGCGGCTCCCGTCGGCAAACCGGGCGCGGATGACTTTCATGTCCAGCGCCTGTTCGCCCGGCACGATGGCAATGCGCGCTTCGTGGCCCAGCTGCAGTTCGCCGACGCTCAGCTCGGTCACGTTCGAGGGCACCAGCAACGTGCCGTAATCGGCGACCACCAGTTTTTCCAGCTGCAGCGTGCTGGCCGTGTTCGGCAGACGCATCAGGGAGTTGGCTTCGACACTGACCACCTGGGCGCAGGCCAGGGGACTGATGAATGCAGCGAGCAGGCAGAGTTTACGCATGGGAAGCCTCCGGAGCGGCCGGGGCCGGGATGGTTTGCAGGTGGAAAACGCCGAACAGCAGGACACGGCCACGATCACGCCACGGGTGCGGCCGACCTTTGAGGCTGGCGTTGCACAGCAGCACTTCAAGAAGATGGATGGCCAGCAGCAGGACGCCAGCCAGATTGACCAGCAGATGCAACGGATGAACAAACGGCACCAGCTGATTGGCCAGTACCACGCAGCAGAACACCAGGGTCAACAATCGCCCCAGCCCACAGAACACCTTCATACGCTCCCCCGTGTTGCGAATTATTCTTTGGGCGCACAGTAACGGCTTCCGTACGGGATAAGCCAGAGGGGCAAATAAAAAAGTTCCGGGCACTCGTCGGATGGCTGCCGGTTCGACGTTGATCGTCGACCGACAGCTCTAGCCTGCGGACTACAGAAGAGTCCTAGCGGTTGATGTGCAGTTCCACGCGACGATTTTGCGCGCGCCCTTCTTCGGTCTCGTTGTCGGCAACCGGTTCACGCTCGCCACGCCCTTCACTGGTGAGTTTTTCCGGCGCCAACCCTTGGCTCAACAGATAAGCCGCCACGCTGCTCGCGCGACGTTCCGACAAAGCCTGGTTGTAGGCATCGGTGCCCTTGCTGTCGGTGTGGCCGATCACCTTGATGCTCACCACGTCGGCATTGCGCAACTTGTCCATCAACGCATCGAGCTGGCTTTTCGCGGCCGGGGTCAGGTCGGACTTGTCGAACGCGAACAGCACGTTGCCGGCATCGCTCAGGGTGATGACTTCGGATTGCGGGACCGGTTCGGCCGGTTTCTCGGTGACCGGGTATTGCGGCAGCGGACAGCCGCGATGATCGACCGGTGTGTTCGGTGGAGTGTCAGGACAACGGTCGCGGCGGTCGAACACGCCATCGCCGTCTTCGTCGCCATCCTGGGCATAACAGATCAGCCCTCCGGTAAGGATACCCAGTGCCGCACCGCCTGCGGCCCAACCACCGTTTTCAATGGCGCCGAGACCGCCGCCGACCAGTCCGCCAATGACGCTGCAGATCGGCCAGGTACGTTGATTGAGGGGGGCAGTGCCATCGCTGTGGGTAGCGCAGCCAGTCAACAGGCTGCCTGCCAGCAGCACCGGTAAGACGGACCGTGAGAGAACACTCATATGAAAGCTCCTGTGTCACCGGCCCATACCGGTTACACAGGAGTAAAGACCCGCATCCGCGACTGCACAAGCCGCGGATGCGAGGGCATCAACGCTCGATTTTGATTTCCGTGCGACGGTTCAGCGCACGGCCATCGGCGGTTTTGTTGTCCGCCACTGGCTGGCTTTCACCGGCACCGGTCACCGAAACGAAGCTGGAACGTGGCACACCATCATGGATCAGGTATTCCACCACCGAGTGCGCCCGACGATCCGACAGTTTCTTGTTGTAGGCATCACTGCCCACGCTGTCGGTATGACCGGTCACGGTCAGCCGCGCAGTGCTGGATTCCTGTTTCAGGCGCGTGGCGACCTTGTCGAGAACCAGCTTGTCGGAAGGCGTCAGGGTGGCCTTGTCGAACTGGAAGTGCACATCGCGGATGACGATGGTTTCTTCCTTGACCACTACAGCTTCTTCAACCACGGGTGCAGGGGCCGGGAACGGGCAGCCGTCTGCGTCGACCTTGGTGCCGCGAGGCGTGTGCGGGCACTTGTCGCGACTGTCCGGCACACCGTCGCCGTCTTCATCGCCATCACCGTGCACCCAGCAATAGGCTGCCGCCGTACCGCCGACGAGTAATGCGCCATAGCCTGCCCACGCGGAGCTTTCCGTCGCGCCGAGACCCGCACCGACGACACCGCCGACTGCCGCACAGGTCGGCCAGTCGGTTTTCTGCAAACCTGCGCAACCAGTCAACACACTGGTTAGCAGAACCAAGGGTAATGCTGTCCGAACTATGCTCATCTAGTTTTCTCCTGAGGGATCGGCTTAGAACCGATTCAGGGAGTAAAGACCGGAGTTTTAATCTCCGCCAGCAATAGGCCACTGCTGTTTGCGAGCGTGTTCACAGGACTTCGAGGCATTTGCCGCAAACCCGCAGAACAGAGATCTAGGCCTCGACGCTCGGGCAGGCTAGTCTTGGCGATCTGATTGAGGAGCTTCGATGAACGTCGCGATTTCTTCCCGCACGCCACAGCAGGCACTGGCCGCTCTGCTCGACCGCTACGCCCCGGCACGTCTGCTGCTGATCGGCGCCAGCGAATTTCCGGCGCTGGCCGCTTTCAAGGACGCACATCCGGACACTTGCGTCGCTCACGCCGCGCCCGGTGCCTTGCCCGCAGACCTCGCCGCACAGCGCTTCGATCTGGCACTGGTGGTCGATTGCCTGGAGCATTTGCCCAAGCGCGATGGCCTGAATCTGCTCGGCGGGATCCGCAACCTCAACGCCAGCCGCATCGCCGTGCTGGCCGACCTGCCGGCCAGCGGCTGGCAGGAAACCGACTTCTACTCTCTGGCTCTGCAGGCCAGCGAACGCTTCGCCCGGGATGAACAGGTGCTGACCCTGTTCACCTATGATCTGCTTGACTACAAACAAGTCCCCGACTGGCTCAACTCACGGTTCTGGGCCAATCCGGAAAACTTCGGGAAATACTGGTGGTAATGCAATGAGTACAGCCATTTGCCCCTGCGGCAGCGGCAACCTGCTGGATGCCTGCTGCGGCCATTATCACGCCGGCCATCCGGCACCGTGCGCCGAAGCACTGATGCGCTCGCGCTACAGCGCCTACGTGCTGGGCCTGATCGATTATCTGGTGGCGACCACCCTGCCCGCTCAGCAAGCCGGGCTGGATCGCCAGTCGATCAGCAACTGGAGTGCGTCGAGCACCTGGCTTGGCCTCAACGTGGAAAGTTCGGAAGTCTTCGGCGGCCAGCCGGAACACGCCTTCGTTACCTTCACCGCGCGCTGGCATGACAGTCAGGGTGAGCACAGTCACCGCGAGCGCTCCTCGTTCGTGCAGAACGGCGGACGCTGGTACTTCATCGACCCGACCGTGCAGCTCAAGCTCGGGCGCAACGACAGCTGCCCTTGCGCCAGCGGGCAGAAGTTCAAGAAGTGTTGCGCGGGCTATTTCGGCGCGTGAGGTGAGTGGCGACTAGACTGGGCGCAAAAGGGAGTTCTGCGATGGTCGGTCAATGGCACACATTCAAAGCCTTCACGCTGCTGCTGTTTCTGGGGCTCGGCGGCTGTGCCTCATGGTTCGCCGACGACACCCTGGACCCCGCCGTGCACCTGGTGAAAGTCGAAGTGGTGCGGGCCAAGTTGCTCGAACAGAAATTCATCCTGCACTTTCGCATCGACAATCCCAATGACAGCGAGCTGACCGTGCGCGGCCTCGAATACCGCGTACATCTGGCGGACATGCTGCTGGCCGAGGGCGAGCACGAGCACTGGATCACCGTCGGCGCCAAAAGCAGTGCTTTCTACAAGGTGCCGATCCGTACCAACCTGTGGCCGAAGGTCAAGGACGTGGTGAAAATGCTGAAGAATCCGCACCAGCAGGTTCCCTACCGACTGCAAGGCGAGATGGAAACCGGTTTATTCATCGCCCACTACGTGCACCTGGAGCGCAATGGCGTGATAATCCCCGCCGATTTGATTACGGAGTGACCCCGATGACCCAGCAACCTCATGTCCATGGCCCAGACTGCAACCACGATCATGACCATCACCATGATCACGACCATGGCCATGTCCACGGCCCGAACTGCGGCCACGCCCACCAGGAGCCGGTACGCAACGCCTTGAAAGATGTCGGCCGCAACGACCCTTGCCCATGCGGCAACGGCAAGAAATTCAAGAAGTGCCACGGCGCTTGATGTTTCAGGCGAAGACTTTCTTCACCTGATAGATCGCCATCGCGAGCAGGCTCGCTCCCACATTGGGATCCGGTTCCTTCAGACGGAATGCACACCACTGTGGGAGCTGGCCTGCCAGCGATGGCGATAGCACATATGGCAAATCCCTATCGGACGCCCCCAAGAACCTCGGCACTGCTGACCACCGTCGCATACTCCCCATGCAGATTCCCCAGCGACATGGCATGCACCTCTTCAGCCGTACGCAACGTACCGAAGTAATCAGCCTTGTCGAAGGTAAAGCACGCATCCTCCGCCACCCACGCCTCGAACCCCAGATTGCCCGCCGTGCGCGCCGTGGACTCCACTGAATTGTTGGTGGCAACGCCGACGATGATCAACTGATCGATCCCCGCCTCACGCAACTTCACTTCAAGCTTTGTTGCACAAAACGCGTCCGGCACCTGTTTCTGGATCAGCCACTCGCCGTCCTGCGGCAGAAACCTTTCCTGAAATTCCACCCCGGACTGCTCGGGCCAGAACACCGAATCCGGTGAGCGCGACAGGTGCTGCACGTGAATCACCGGCCGCCCGCTGCGCCGCCAGAAGCTCAGCAAATCGAGGATCCGCTCTTCGGCCAACGGATTATTCCGCCGGCCAAGACGCGGTTCCAGAATGCCCTTTTGCTGGTCGATGATGATCAGTGCAGCGTTGGCCTGAAGCTCCATGGCGATTTTTCTCACGCGCGGTCATTGAATTTCCCGTACTTGAGCATCACCTCCTGTCACCAAGCAAGCTATCGAACGCACACAGGACAACCTGAAGCGGGCGTTTGCTGTCCGTACCCTTCCTGATTTGGAGCTTTCCATGATCGACCTGTATTACTGGACCACGCCCAACGGCCACAAGATTTCCCTGTTCCTCGAAGAGGCCGGCCTGCGCTACAACGTGCACCCGATCAACATCAGCCAGGGCGAGCAGTTCCAGCCGCACTTCCTGAAGATCGCGCCGAACAACCGCATCCCGGCCATCGTCGATCATGAGCCGGCCGATGGCGGCGAGCCGTTGTCGCTGTTCGAGTCCGGCGCGATTCTGTTGTACCTCGCGGAGAAGACCGGGAAGTTCCTGCCCAAGGATCTGCGTGGCCGTCAGGTGGCGCTGCAATGGCTGTTCTGGCAAATGGGCGGGCTGGGGCCGATGGCCGGGCAGAACCATCATTTCAGCCAGTTCGCCCCGGAAAAAATCCCCTACGCGATCAAGCGCTACATCGATGAAACCGCACGTTTGTACGGGGTGCTGGACAAGCAACTGGCCAACAATGAGTTCGTCGCCGGCAGCGAATACAGCATCGCCGACATGGCGATCTACCCGTGGATCGTCTCGCACAAATGGCAGAGTCAGAACCTCGAAGACTTCCCGAACGTGCTGCGCTGGTTCAACCACATCAAGGATCGCCCGGCGACCGTGAAGGCCTACGCGCTGGTGCAGAAGATCAATCCGCCGAAGGCTTGAGTGACCCGGCCTGATCGTTCCCGTGCTCGGGAACGATCAACGGGAAGAAATAACCGCTTGCCCCGCTTGCGCGGCCCCCTCCTGCTCACTAACGTAGCGGCTTTATTGCGCCCCCAGCCTCTACACCCCCGCAGGAGCTTTGCCATGGCCTCGCCAGCCCTTTCACATTTTCTTCCCCGGTTCGGCGTTGCCGCAGCAGTGACCGGTGTCTTGAGCCTCTCCGGTTGCCAGACCTGGAACGCTCAGGACTCCCTCCCCCCGACCTCCGGTGTACAGCCGCTCAAGGGCCTGGCGCAGAACGTTTCGGTACGCCGCAATGCCATGGGCATGCCGCTGATCGAAAGCAACAGCTTCCACGACGCCTTGTTCGCCCTCGGTTATGTGCACGCCAGCGACCGCATCAATCAGATGGTCACCCTGCGCCTGCTGGCCCAGGGGCGTCTGGCGGAAATGTCCGGCGCGTCGATGCTCGACGCCGACCGCTACATGCGCGCCGTCAACCTGAAGAAAAGCGCCGGCGAGCTGTACAAGGCCTCGTCGCCACGGCTCAAGCGCTTCTTCGAAGTCTATGCGCGGGGCGTCAACGCCTACCTGTTCCGCTACGCCGACAAGTTGCCGGGGGATCTGGCCTCCAGCGGCTACAAGCCTGAATACTGGAAACCGGAAGACTCGGCGCTGATTTTCTGCCTGCTGAACTTCAGCCAGTCTGCCAACCTGCCGGAGGAAATCGCTTCGCTGGTGCTGGCGCAGACCGTCACCACCGACAAACTCGCCTGGCTGACGCCGTCCGCCCCCGACGAAAACCTGCCGGTGGCCGAAGCCGACAAGCTGCAAGGCATCAAGCTCAACGGGCGGATTCCGGGCCTGAGCGAGCTGAGCAACGCCAGTGAACAACTGGCAGCGATGAACCTGCTCGGCGCCAGCACTTCGAACAACTGGGCGATTGCCCCGCAACGCAGCCGCAGCGGCAAGAGCCTGCTGGCCAGCGACAGTCATGGCCCGCTGGCCGCGCCGTCGCTGTGGAGTTTCGTGCAGATTCACGCACCGAAATACCAGGCCGCCGGCGTGACCGTGGCCGGTCTGCCGATGGTCCTCGGTGGTTTCAACGGCAAAGTGGCGTGGAGCGCGACCAGCGTCTTCGGCGACAACCAGGACCTGTTCCTGGAAAAAATCCGACGCCAGGGCAGCAGCCTGACCTACGAGGTCAACGGCAAATGGCAGCCACTGGGCGTGCGCAACGAAACCTATTTCGTCAAAGGCCAGCGACCGATTCGTGAAGCGGTGTACGAAACCCGCCATGGCGCGCTGCTCAACAGTGCTCAGGCTGGCGCCCAGAGCGCAGGTTTCGGTCTGGCCTTGCAGACGCCAAGCTTCACCGACGACAAATCCCTCGATGCGTTTTTCGATCTGAGCCGCGCGCAAACCGCTGAACGAGCTTCGGACGCCAGCCGGGAAATCCGTGCCATCGCGCTGAACCTGGTGTTTGCCGACGCCAGCAATATCGGCTGGCAGGTCACCGGGCGTTTCCCGAACCGCCGCGAAGGCGAAGGCCTTCTGCCGTCGCCGGGCTGGGACGGTCGCTACGACTGGGACGGTTACGCCGACCCGATGCTGCACCCCTACGATCAGGATCCGGCGCAGGGCTGGCTCGGCACCGCCAACCAACGCGTCATCCCTCACGGTTACGGCATGCAGTTGTCCAACTCCTGGGCCGCGCCGGAGCGTGGCGAACGCCTCGCGGAACTGGCCGGCAGCGGTAAACAGGATAGCCGCAGCATGATCGCCATGCAGTACGACCAGACCACCACCTTCGCCGCCAAGCTGAAGAAGATGTTCGAAGCCCCGGGCATGGCGCAGCCGCTGAAACAGGCGATCGACGCCCTTTCGGAAGCCGACCGCAGCAAGGCCCGCGAGGCCTACACCCGCTTGATGGCGTTCGACGGCAAGCTCAGCCCGACCTCGGCGGACGCGGCGATCTACGAGCTGTTCCTGCAGGAAAGCATGAAGCAGATCTTCCTCGACGAACTCGGCCCGCAGAACAGCCCGGCGTGGAAAGCGTTTATCGCCAACGGCGACTTGTCCTACTCGGCGCAGGCCGATCATTTGCTGGGCCGTGAAGACAGCCCGTTCTGGGACGACGCCCGCACCCCGCAGAAAGAAGACAAACCCACCATCCTCGCCCGCAGCCTGGCGGCGGCGATCAGCGCCGGCGACAGTCAACTGGGTGGCGACCGCAAAGCCTGGCAGTGGGGCAAACTGCACCGCTACGAATGGAAAAATGCCAACGGCCAGACCGTTCGCGGTCCGATCGCTGCGGGTGGTGACCACACCACTCTTAACACGGCGGCGTTTGCCTGGGGTCAGGATTTCAACACCACCCGGGCGCCGTCAATGCGTTTCATCGTCGACTTCAGCCAGAGCGAACCGCTGATGGGCCAGAACGGCACGGGGCAATCGGGTAACCCGGCCAGCCCGAACTACCTCAACGGCATCGATCCCTGGCTCAAGGGCCAGTACATCGGCTTGCCGATGCAGCCGCAGAACTTTGAGCGGGTGTATGGGAAGACGCGGTTGACGCTGACTCCCGGGAAGTAAACGCGATCCCCGTGTGGGAGCCAGCCGGCTGCCACACGGGTTTTGCAATGACCCGCAAAATCAATCGAACTTCTGACTTCGCGCAAACCTCATAGCTAACAAGTCCCTCCATTCCGGTAACGCCATGGACCTTGTTATCGCCCGCCCCGAAGGCCTGTACTGCCCCGCCGGGGACTTCTACATCGATCCGTGGCGCCCGGTCGAGCGCGCGGTCATCACCCATGCCCACGGCGATCACGCCCGCACCGGCAACGCGCACTATCTGGCGGCCAGCGCCGGCGAAGGGATTCTGCGTGCGCGTCTCGGTCAGGACATCAACCTGCAATCACTTGAGTACGGTCGGCGTCTGACCCACCACGGCGTCACCTTGAGCTTTCACCCCGCCGGACACGTTCTGGGCTCGGCTCAGGTGCGGCTCGAATACGGCGGCGAAGTCTGGGTCGCCTCCGGCGACTACAAGATCGAACCCGACGGCACCTGCGCACCGTTCGAACCGGTGCGCTGCCACACCTTCATCACCGAATCGACCTTCGGCCTGCCGATCTACCGCTGGCAGCCGCAGGCGCAGGTGTTCGGGGAGATCAATCAGTGGTGGCAGGCCAATATCGAGGCCGGCAAAACCAGCGTGCTGTTCTGCTACTCGTTCGGCAAGGCCCAGCGCATCCTCCACGGCATCGACGAAACCCTCGGCCCGATCCTCAGCCACGGCGCGGTGGAACCGCTGAACCGGGTCTACCGCGAGGCCGGGGTGCATCTGCCACCGACGATCTACGCCGGCGACGTGAAGAAAAACGATCCTTTGATGCGTCAGGCGCTGGTCATCGCCCCGCCTTCGGCCGGCGGCAGCAGCTGGATGCGGCGTTTCGGCGATTATAGCGACAGCTTCGCCAGCGGCTGGATGCGGTTGCGTGGCACCCGTCGGCGGCGCGGCGTGGATCGCGGTTTCGTGCTTTCCGATCACGCCGACTGGCCCGGCCTGTTGTGGGCCATCGAACAGACCGGCGCCGAACGGGTGATGGTCACCCACGGCTCGATTGGTGTGCTGGTCCGCCACCTGCGCGAACAAGGCCTCGACGCTCAAGGCTTCAACACCGAATACGGCGATGATGAACAGGACAACCTCGCCGTCGAACCCGTCGTCGCCGAGGTGCAACCATGAAAGACTTCGCCGGGTTGTACGCCGAACTCGACGCCACCACCTCCAGCAACGCGAAACTCGCGGCCATGCAGGCCTACTTCGCCCAGGCGGAACCACAAGACGCCGCGTGGGCGGTGTACTTTCTGTCCGGCGGGCGGCCTCGGCAACTGGTGCCGGTACGGATTCTGCGCGAACTCGCCGTCGAAGTGTCCGGACTCACACCGTGGCTGTTCGAGGAGAGCTATCAAGCGGTCGGTGATCTGGCGGAAACCATTTCGCTGGTATTGCCGGAAAACCCGCACACCTCCGAAGCAGGTCTCGCCGAATGGATCGAGCAGAAACTGTTGCCGTTGCGCGGTGAAACCCCGGAATACCTCGCTCGTCAGTTGCCAGCGCTGTGGGCGCAACTGGACCGGCCGAGCCTGATGCTGTGCATCAAACTGATCACCGGCAGCTTCCGGGTCGGCGTCTCCAAATTGCTGGTGACTCGCGCACTGGCCTCGATGGCCGGGCTGGACAGCAAACGCGTGGCGCAACGGCTGGTGGGTTACACCGACTTGTCCAACCGACCGGACGCCGCCAGTTACCTCAAACTGATCGCCCCCGAGTCCAGCGACGAACACGCCCAGCGTGGTGGTCAGCCGTATCCGTTCTTTCTCGCCCACGGCCTGTCGCAACCGGTCGAGCAGTTCGAAGCCTTGCTCGGCCCGGCCAGCAACTGGCAGGTGGAGTGGAAGTGGGACGGCATTCGCGCCCAAGTGGTCAAGCGTGACGGGCGGTTGTGGATCTGGTCCCGGGGCGAGGAACTGGTGACCGAACGCTTTCCCGAACTCGATTCGCTGGTTGAAGGTTTGCCTGACGGCACGGTGATCGACGGCGAAATCGTGGTCTGGAAAAACACCCGGCCTGACGCCGAAACCTTTGATCCCGATTCGACGGCGCCACCGGCGGTGCAACCTTTCGCCCTGCTCCAGCAACGGATCGGGCGCAAGACCCTGGACAGAAAGATCCTCGAAGACGTGCCGGTGGTGGTCCTCGCCTACGACCTTTTGGAGTGGCAGGGCGAAGACTGGCGCAACCAGCCGCAGATCAAACGGCGCGAACAACTGGAACAAGTCCTCGCCCGCTGCAACAACCCTGTGCTGCTGCCCTCCCCGGTGCTGACCGGCAGCGACTGGTTCGACCTCGCCCGTCAGCGCGAATCCTCCCGGCGACTGGGGGTCGAAGGCATGATGCTCAAGGCCCGCGACGCGATGTACGGCGTCGGCCGCACCAAGGACATGGGGGTCTGGTGGAAATGGAAGGTCGACCCGTTCAGTGTCGACGCCGTGCTGATCTACGCCCAGCGCGGCCATGGCCGGCGCGCCAGCCTCTACAGCGATTACACCTTTGCGGTGTGGGACGGGCCGCCCGGTTCCAGCGCCCGCGCCCTCGTGCCATTCGCCAAGGCCTATTCCGGCCTGACCGACGAGGAAATGCGCGAGGTCGACAGCATCGTGCGCAAGACCACCGTGGAAAAATTCGGCCCGGTCAGCAGCGTGACACCGAGCCTGGTGTTCGAACTGGGTTTCGAAGGCATCGCCCTGTCGCGCCGGCACAAGAGCGGCATCGCCGTGCGCTTCCCGCGCATGCTGCGCTGGCGCCAGGACAAGACCGTGGAAGAAGCCGACAACCTGGCGACCTTGCAGAATCTGCTGGTCTGACTCCTGCCCCGGAAAGGCCCTTCCTGCGCTGAAAGGGTGCATCCGATTTTCCATGCCCGTTTTCGGGCATTCCTCCCGCTGTGCCCTCCCTTCCTGCACCTTTTAAAACACTTGTTCGGGACTCTGGTTCGGAAATTGCTACTTTCTATAAGTCGTAAGCGTTCCAGTAACAATAATTCTGCGCCACAAGCGCTCATATTGGTTCTTAGGGATTGAATAATGAAAAAAGCATTGCTGACCCTTTCTGCACTGGCGTTGTGCATGGCCGCCGGCTCCGCGCTGGCCAAGGAATACAAAGAGCTGCGTTTTGGCGTCGATCCTTCCTACGCACCGTTCGAGTCGAAAGCGGCCGACGGCAGCCTGGTGGGCTTTGACATCGATCTGGGCAACGCGATCTGCGCCGAACTGAAGGTCAAGTGCAAGTGGGTCGAAAGCGACTTCGACGGCATGATTCCGGGCCTCAACGCCAATAAATTCGACGGTGTGATCTCGTCGATGACGGTAACACCGGCCCGTGAAAAGGCCATCGACTTCTCCAGCGAGCTGTTCTCCGGCCCGACGGCCTACGTATTCAAGAAGGGTTCCGGCCTGACCGATGACGTCGCTTCGCTGAAAGGCAAATCCGTCGGTTACGAGCAAGGCACCATCCAGGAAGCCTACGCCAAGGCCGTGCTGGAGAAGGCCGGGGTGAAAATCCAGGCCTACGCCAACCAGGACCAGGTCTACGCCGACCTGAAAAACGGCCGCCTCGACGCCTCGATCCAGGACATGCTGCAAGCCGAACTGGGCTTTTTGAAGTCGCCGGACGGTGCCGCATACGAAGTCAGCAAGCCGGTTGACAGCGAATTGCTGCCGGCCAAAACCGCTGTCGGTATTAAGAAAGGTAACAAAGAGCTGAAGGCGCTTTTAGATAAAGGTATCAAAGCGTTACACGACGACGGCAAATACGCCGAGATTCAAAAGAAACACTTTGGCGATCTGAATCTGTACAGCGGCAAATAATGCACCGGCGCCCATCCTTCGATGGGCGCCTTTTTCATCCGCTCAGGTTGCTGATTTATGTTCGAAAACCTCTTGCAAAATCTGGGGCTCTCCGCCTTCAGCCTCAAGGGCTTCGGTCCGCTGCTGTTGGAAGGCACCTGGATGACCATCAAATTGTCGGCGTTGTCGCTGCTGGTGGCCGTGTTGCTCGGCCTGCTGGGCGCCAGTGCCAAACTGTCCAAATCAAAACTGCTGCGCCTGCCCGCCCAGCTCTACACCACGCTGATTCGCGGGGTGCCGGACCTGGTGCTGATGCTGTTGATCTTCTACAGCCTGCAAACCTGGCTGACCGCGCTGACCGACGTCATGGAGTGGGATTACATTGAAATCGACTCCTTCACCGCCGGCGTGATCACCCTGGGCTTCATTTATGGCGCGTATTTCACCGAAACCTTCCGCGGTGCGATCCTCGCCGTGCCTCGAGGTCAGGTTGAAGCTGCCACGGCCTATGGCCTCAAACGCGGCCAGCGCTTTCGCTTCGTGGTGTTCCCGCAAATGATGCGCTTCGCCCTGCCGGGCATCGGCAACAACTGGATGGTGATGCTCAAGGCCACCGCGCTGGTGTCGATCATCGGCCTGGCGGATCTGGTCAAGGCCGCCCAGGATGCCGGCAAAAGCTCCTATCAACTGTTTTACTTCCTGGTACTCGCCGCCTTGATCTATCTGCTGATCACCAGTGCCTCGAACGTCATCCTGCGCTGGCTCGAACGTCGCTACGCCGCCGGTGCCCGGGAGGCCGTACGATGATCGAACTCCTGCAGGAATACTGGAAACCCTTCCTTTATACCGACGGCAACAACATCACCGGGCTGGCCATGACCCTGTGGTTGCTCAGCGCCTCGATCTTCATCGGTTTCATCGTGTCGATCCCGCTGTCGATTGCCCGGGTTTCCCCGCACTTCTACATTCGCTGGCCGGTGCAGTTCTACACCTACCTGTTCCGGGGCACGCCGCTCTATATCCAGTTGCTGATCTGCTACACCGGGATCTACAGCCTGGCCGCCGTGCGCGCCCAGCCGATGCTCGATGCATTCTTTCGCGATGCGATGAACTGCACGATCCTCGCCTTCGCCCTCAACACCTGCGCCTACACCACGGAGATTTTCGCCGGGGCGATCCGCAGCATGAACCACGGCGAAGTCGAAGCGGCCAAGGCCTACGGCCTGACCGGCTGGAAGCTGTATGCCTACGTGATCATGCCGTCGGCGCTGCGTCGCTCGCTGCCGTATTACAGCAACGAAGTGATCCTGATGCTGCACTCGACCACCGTGGCGTTCACCGCAACGATCCCGGACATCCTGAAAGTCGCACGGGACGCCAACTCGGCGACCTACCTGACCTTCCAGTCGTTCGGCATCGCCGCGCTGATCTACCTGACCATCACCTTTGCGCTGGTCGGCCTGTTCCGTCTTGCCGAACGCCGATGGCTGGCCTTCCTCGGGCCGACTCACTAGGACCTCTCTGCAATGCGCCACCAGATACATGACCTGCTGGCCCCGCTGCCGGGGACCGCACGACAGATCCACAGCTTTCACTTCGGCCCGGAAAAGGCCAAAGGCAAGATCTATATCCAGTCCTCGCTGCATGCCGACGAACTGCCCGGCATGCTGGTGGCCTGGCACCTCAAGCAGCGCCTGGCGGAGCTGGAAGCCGCCGGCCGCCTGATCAGCGAAATCGTGCTGGTGCCGGTGGCCAACCCGGTCGGCCTTGAACAGGTGCTGATGGACGTGCCGCTGGGCCGCTACGAGCTGGAGAGCGGGCAGAATTTCAATCGCTGGTTCGTCGACCTCAGCGAAGAGATCGGCAACGAAATCGAATCGCAACTGTGCGACGACCCGCAGCGCAACCTCGAACTGATCCGCACCAGCCTGCGCAGCGCCCTCGCCCGCCATACCGCCACGACTCAGCTGCAATCCCAGCGCCTGACCCTGCAACGGCTGGCCTGTGACGCGGACATGGTGCTGGACCTGCACTGCGATTTCGAATCCGTGGTTCACCTCTACACCACGCCCGAGGCCTGGCCGCAGGTCGAGCCGCTGGCGCGCTACATCGAATCACAGGCGAGCCTGTTGGCCACCGACTCCGGCGGTCAGTCGTTCGACGAATGCTTCACCCTGTTGTGGTGGCAATTGAAGGAGCGCTTCGGCGAGCACTTCGAGATCCCCCTCGGCAGTTTCTCGGTGACGGTCGAGTTGCGCGGCCAGGGCGATGTCAGCCATCCGGTGGCCAGTCGTGACTGTCAGGCGCTGCTCGATTACCTGACTCACTTCGGTGCCATCGCCGGCGCCTCGAAACCGCTGCCGGAGTTGCCATTCCCGGCCACTCCGCTGGCCGGTGTCGAACCTGTCACCACGCCGGTCGGCGGCCTGCTGGTGTACACCGCCACGCCCGGGCAGCATCTGGAAGCCGGGCAGCAAATCGCCGAAATCATCGACCCGATCAACGATCGGGTCACGCCAGTCCATTGCACCGCTTCCGGTCTGCTCTATGCCCGCTCGCTGCGGCGCATGGCCACGGCCGGCATGGTGATCGCCCACGTCGCGGGCGCCGAAGCCTATCGCAGCGGCTATTTACTTTCGCCTTGAGGATGCCTGTCCCATGTACAAACTGACCGTAGAAGGCCTGCACAAAAGCTATGGCGACCATCAGGTGCTCAAAGGCGTTTCGCTCAAAGCCAAAACCGGTGACGTGATCAGCCTGATCGGCGCCAGCGGCTCGGGCAAAAGCACCTTTTTGCGCTGCATCAACTTCCTCGAACAACCCAACGACGGCGCGATGAGCCTCGACGGCCAGGCGATCCGCATGGTCACCGACCGCCACGGCATGCACGTCGCCGACGCCGAGGAACTGCAACGCCTGCGCACCCGCCTCGCCATGGTGTTCCAGCATTTCAACCTGTGGAGCCACATGACCGTGCTGGAAAACATCACCATGGCCCCGCGCCGGGTGCTGGGTTGCAGCAAGGCCGAGGCCGATGATCGCGCCCGGCGTTATCTGGACAAGGTCGGCCTGCCGGCCCGGGTCGCCGATCAGTACCCGGCGTTTCTTTCCGGCGGCCAGCAACAACGGGTGGCCATCGCCCGGGCCCTGGCCATGGAGCCGGAAGTCATGCTGTTCGACGAACCGACTTCGGCACTCGACCCGGAACTGGTCGGCGAAGTGCTCAAGGTGATTCAGGGCCTGGCCGAAGAAGGCCGGACCATGATCATGGTGACCCATGAAATGAGTTTTGCGCGCAAGGTGTCGAGCCAGGTGCTGTTTCTGCACCAAGGGCTGGTGGAAGAAGAAGGTGCGCCGGAAGACGTGCTGGGCAATCCGAAAAGCGAACGCCTGAAGCAATTCCTCAGCGGCAATCTCAAGTAACGACTTGCGCCAAACCCTGTGGGAGCGAGCCTGCTCGCGAAAGCGGCCTGTCAGTCAACGATGATGTTGAATGTGACGACGCCTTCGCGAGCAAGCTCGCTCCCACAATGGATTTTCATCGTCTACAAAAATCAAACTTGTGCGCCCACCGTGTGGTCACTGGAAGAACATCTACAGAGCGCGCGCAGCCTGCATGGTGAAATCTCTCGACCTCGCAAAAACCTGGTTCAGCGCCCGCGACTGGAAGCCGTTCGCCTTTCAGAAGCAGGTGTGGGCGGCGGTCAAGCGTGGCGAGTCCGGACTGCTGCACGCCAGCACCGGTGCCGGTAAAACCTACGCGGTGTGGTTTGCCGCGCTCGATCGATTTGCCCGCTCCGGACCTGCCGCAGAGACCACCCGCAAACGCCCGCCGCCTGCCGAACCGCTGACCGTCTTGTGGATCACGCCGATGCGGGCGCTGGCCGCCGACACCGCGCGCGCCCTGCAAACGCCGCTGGACGATCTGCACATTCCCTGGAGCGTCTGCCTGCGCACCGGCGACACCGGCAGCAGCGAACGCGCCCGCCAGAATCGGCGCCTGCCGACTACGCTGATCACCACCCCGGAAAGCCTGACCCTGATGCTCGCCCGCGCCGACGCACAAACGGCGCTGTCGACCTTGCGCATGGTCGTGGTCGATGAATGGCACGAACTGCTTGGCAACAAACGCGGCGTACAACTGCAACTGGCCCTCGCCCGCCTGCGGCGCTGGCATCCGGGACTGATCGTCTGGGGTGTTTCTGCGACGCTCGGCAATCAATCCCACGCCGAACAGGTGTTGATCCCACAGGGCGGCGGCGTGAGTGTTCAGGGTCAAAGCGAAAAAACGCTGCGGGTCGATACCCTGCTCCCACCGCAGATCGAGCGTTTTCCCTGGGCCGGGCATATCGGTCTGAAAATGTTGCCGCAGGTGGTCGCCGAACTGGATGTGTGCGCCAGCAGCCTGGTGTTCACCAACACGCGGGCGCAGTCGGAAATCTGGTATCAGGCGTTGCTGGAAGCACGGCCGGACTGGGCCGGTCTGATTGCCTTGCACCACAGTTCGCTGTCCCGCGAGACCCGGGACTGGGTCGAGCAGGCGTTGAAGAATGGTCAACTCAAAGCCGTGGTCTGCACTTCGAGTCTGGATCTGGGGGTGGATTTTCTGCCCGTGGAAAGAGTGCTGCAAATCGGTTCAGCCAAAGGCGTGGCGCGCCTGATGCAACGTGCCGGGCGTTCAGGCCATGCGCCCGGTCGAACGTCGCGGGTCACCCTGGTGCCGACCCACAGTCTGGAACTGATCGAAGCCGCTGCCGCCCGCGATGCCGTGGCGCAACGGCGGATCGAACCGCGACTGTCACCGCACAAACCGCTGGATGTGCTGGTCCAGCATCTGGTCAGCATTGCATTGGGCGGTGGCTTTTTACCCGAGGACTTGTACGAAGAAGTCCGGGGAGCCTGGGCTTATCGCGACCTGACGCTGGCGGAATGGGCCTGGGCGCTGGCGTTCGTACGCCATGGCGGGATGTCACTGACGGCTTACCCGGATTACCGTCGGGTCGAGCCGGATGAGCACGGGATCTGGCGAGTACCCGATGCCCGGTTGGCACGCCGCCACAGGATGAGCATCGGCACCATCGTCAGCGACGCCTCCATCCATTTGAAATTCTGGAGCAAGGGCGGAGGCGGCAAGCAACTGGGCAGCGTCGAGGAAGGCTTTATCGCCCGCCTCAAACCCGGTGACGGCTTCCTGTTCGCCGGACGCTTGCTGGAACTGGTGCGGGTGGAAAACATGACCGCCTACGTCAAACGCAGCACCGCGAAAAAAGCCGCCGTGCCGCGCTGGAATGGCGGGCGCATGCCGCTGTCCAGCGAACTGGCTGAAGCGGTGGTCACACGGTTCAGTGCCGCAGCACACGGCGAGTTTGCCGGCCCGGAAATGCAGGCCTTGCGACCGTTGCTGGAAACGCAGATGCGCTGGTCGGGTTTGCCGACAGTCAGCAATCTGCTTGCCGAAGTACTGAAATCCCGCGAAGGCTGGCACCTTTTCCTTTACCCGTTTGCCGGACGTCAGGTGCATCTGGGGCTGGCCAGTCTGCTGGCATGGCGGGTCAGCCAGCGCCTGCCTGTGACCTTTTCGATTGCGGTCAATGATTACGGACTGGAATTGCTCAGCGCCACGCCCGTTGACTGGTCTGTGCAACTGGATGGCGCTTTGCTCAGTCCCGAGGATTTGTTGAAGGATGTGCTCGCCAGCCTCAACGCGGGCGAACTGGCGCTGCGCAGGTTTCGGGAAATCGCCCGGATCGCGGGCCTGGTGTTCGCCGGTTACCCCGGCGCGCCAAAAAGCACCCGACAGGTGCAGGCCTCCAGCGGACTGTTTTTCGAGGTATTCAAACAATACGACGCCGACAATCTGTTGTTGGCGCAGGCCGGGGAAGAAGTCCTACGGGAAGAACTGGATATTCGTCGACTGGAACAGACCCTGGAGCGAATCAACCGGATGAAACTGGACATGCACCTGATCAAACGTCCTACACCGCTCGGCTTCCCGCTGCTGGTGGAACGCATGCGCGAAAGCATGAGTTCGGAAAAACTCGCCGACCGCATCCGGCGCATGGTCGGCGATCTGGAGAAAACCGCCGACAAGGGTCAATCCTGATGGGCGCGCCCTACCCTGTGCGTCTGGCGGGCGAAGAACTCTGGCTGTTGCCGGAAAAGGCACTGTATTGGCCGGCGCAACAGACGCTGCTGATTGCCGACGTGCATTTCGGCAAGGCTGCCGCCTACCGTCGCCTGGGGCAGCCGGTGCCGCAGGGCACCACGGCGAGCAACATTGCGGTGATCGAACAGTTGCTGGCGAAACTGCCGTGTCGGCAACTGATCTTCCTCGGTGATTTTTTGCACGGGCCCGGCTCCCACGCCACCGGCACCTTGCAGGCATTGGCGCAGTGGCGGGCACGTCATGCCGATCTGCCGATCACGCTGATTCGCGGCAATCACGATAAACGTGCCGGCGATCCGCCGCAGGCGCTGAATATTCGGGTGGTGCCGGAGCCCTTGCTGCTAGGGCCCTTCGCGCTGCAGCATGAACCCGATCCGCACCCTGAACGCCATGTCCTAGCCGGGCACGTGCATCCGGTTTATCGATTGAACGGCAAGGGGCGTCAGCGTCTAAGACTGGCGTGTTTCAGTCTGGGAGAACGCATCAGCCTGCTGCCGGCGTTCGGTGCCTTCACCGGCGGTTATCCGGTGGAGAAGGAAGACAGCTGTCGGATCTTTGTCATTGGCGACAACGAAATATGGCCCGTCGGCTGAGGTCCTGTTCAGGATTCAGTCGACGGGCCATACATTCAATCAAGCGACGGGCGCAGGTGGCGGTTTGTCCGGCAACGTAGGCTCGCCGGGCTCGGTCGGTTCTTCGTTGGGGGTGTCGGGATCAGGCTGGTGAGGAATTCCGCCAGCCAGGGTGACGGGCGGGTGTGCCAACAAGGACCAGGCCAATACGCCAACCTGATTGGGCTCGAGCCTTGCCAGTTCGGCAGTGATTTGCGGATCGATCTTCATGGAGCACTCCTCGGCGAAGGCCCGTCCCGCTGTTCGCGAAACGGGCAGTACACCCCATAGAGTGTCTACCCGCCGAAGAATTCCCGGTAACTGCCGGATGGACGGATCAGGTGCGTGGCAGGGTCACGCCACGCTGGCCCTGGTACTTGCCCGCGCGGTCCTTGTAGGAAACTTCACATTCCTCGTCGGACTCCAGGAACAGCATCTGCGCCACACCTTCGTTGGCGTAGATCTTCGCCGGCAGGTTGGTGGTGTTGGAGAACTCCAGGGTCACCTGGCCTTCCCACTCGGGCTCAAGCGGGGTGACGTTGACGATGATGCCGCAACGGGCGTAGGTGCTTTTGCCCAGGCAGATGGTCAGCACATTGCGTGGAATACGGAAGTATTCAACGGTCGTGGCCAGGGCGAAGGAGTTCGGCGGGATGATGCAGACATCGCTGTGGACATCTACGAAGCTGCCGGCGTCGAAGTTCTTCGGATCGACGATGGCCGAATTGATATTGGTGAACACCTTGAAATGGTTGGTGCAACGCACATCGTAGCCGTAGCTCGACACACCGTAGGAGATCACCCGGCTGTCGTCGCTGCCACGTACCTGGCGCTCGACGAACGGCTCGATCATGCCGTGTTCCTGCGCCATGCGGCGAATCCACTTGTCCGATTTGATGCTCATGGCGGGGTGTCCTGAATAGCGAGGTGGAAAAAATCTGTCCGGCATCTTACCGGGCGCGCCGCCGGGTTCAAAGTCCAGGGTGCAAATCTCGCCGAACATGCAGGAAATACGCGGCTTCGCGACGAACCGTCACACCGCCGATCCTTAAAACAGAGAAACCTTGAGTACAAGCATTGGCACGTTCCGGAAAAACAGTTAAGGTGGCGCCACTGTGTTGCTTGTGTCACTGAGAATCTCTCCACGATATGTTGAATTTCGATCCAACCATCTACAAGAATTTTTCCTGCTCTTTGCACTCAGTCTCGGCCAGGGTTCTTCCTGAGTCGCAGTTATCTTTGTTCAAGGAGTTACACCATGTCTAATCGCCAAACCGGTACCGTTAAGTGGTTCAACGATGAAAAAGGCTTCGGCTTCATCACTCCACAATCCGGTGACGACCTGTTCGTTCACTTCAAAGCTATCCAGTCCGACGGCTTCAAAAGCCTGAAAGAAGGCCAACAGGTTTCTTTCATCGCTACCCGCGGTCAGAAAGGCATGCAAGCTGAAGAAGTACAAGTTATCTAACTTGTAGCTTCCTGGCTAAGAAGCCCCGCCCTTAAAAGCGGGGCTTTTTTGTGCGTGCCAGTTTTGTACAGGCAAAAAAAAACGCAGCCCGACCAAGGCTGCGTTTTTTTGTGTGCGGCGTTACCAGGCCACGCCAAACCCGGCGGTGTAGCGGGTCTTGTTCAGATCCGCGTCCTTGGTGCCACTGATGATGTCACGCTCGGCCTTGAGATTGAGCGAGGCCCAGTCCGTCACCTTGTAGCGCAGGCCCACCTCCGAATCCAGGGCATAGTTGGCGACGTCCGACAGTGGCTTGCCGAGTTCGCCGCTGGTGAAGAACTGCACTTTCTTGCCGATCAGGTAGCGGTTGTAGTCCCACTTCATGGCAACGGAATAAAAATTGTCCGTGCCGCCGTCGCTGTACTCGTAATCGGTGCGGTTGAGCAGCGAGCCGAGGGAGAAGGCGCCAAGCTCGTCATCCCAGAACTGATAGCCCGGACCGGTACCGACCACCCGCTGGCGCGACAGCTCTTCGACGTAATCACGTTTGTAGTTCAACCGCCCCTGCCAGAACCACTTGTCGGTCAGGAAGCGGTCCAGTGCGTATTCGGCGCGCCAGTTGTTGGTGGTCACCACCTCATCCTGGACTTCACGGTTGTACTCGCCCTCTGCGGTATGACGCCAACGGCCATGGCGCGCCGAAGTCTTGAAGCCGATGTCGTAGTCATTGGTGTCTTTTTCGGCACGCTGATAATCCAGGGCCAGATCGACATTGCCCTTCCACACCAGATCCTCGACCACCGGCTTGGGCTTGAGAATCTGCTGGATGCTCGCCAGCTCGACGGTTTTCGGCGCTTCGCCGTTGGCCAGGGTGACCTTGCCATCGTCGGCGGCGTTCAGCGACTTGGCCTTCTCGCCGCTGTAGGCGTCCTGCTTGACCAGCAGTTCCTGATCGCTCTCCAGGGTCTTCACCTGTTTCCAGTCGATGGTGACCGCGCCGGCGTACTGGGTCTGGACCAGCAACTTGCCGCCGTCGAACAGGGTGATTTTGCCGCTCAGCTTGTCTCCGTTCTTCAACCAGACGGTATCGGCAAGCAGGGGCGTGGACGCACTGAAGACAGCAAGGCACAACAGGGTTCTGGACAACATAAGCGAATCGGGAGCTCGGGTTTGCGAAAAAAGGGGCGGCATTATCCGTAGGAATAATCCTCTGACAAGGAGTGACCCGGCTATTTCTGTTGAGTTCATTTCTCAATTGCCCGATCACGGATTACCCTTTAATCCATGAATCGACCCTGTTCAGGAACGGCGCACGTGACAGACCCGATACAAGCCTGCGAAAACGATCCGCAAATCCGACGCACGGCACTCTACTCGACCCTTGCCCAGGTACCTGAGGGCAAGGTGGTCAGCTATGGTCAGTTGGCCGAACTGGCCGGGTTGGGGCGCGCCGCCCGCTGGGTCGGCCGCACCCTGAGCCAGTTGCCGGGCGACACGAAGCTGCCGTGGCACCGCGTACTCGGTGCCGGCGGTCGGATCAGCCTGCCGGCAGGCAGCCCTTCGGGTGATGAGCAGCGGGCACGATTGCGTATGGAGGGCGTTACGATCCTGAACAATCGTGTGGATATTCGGCGCCATGGCTGGCGTCCGGTAGAGCACAGCGGTTAGAGTGCGCGCTTTGTTTTCGCAATCTTGAGGCAGACTTCAGCCCATGCCCCGTAAAACCTGGCGCGCCGCGCTCGCCGCCTATGCCAGTCCTTCGACGCTCGTGCTGTTGTTGCTGGGTTTCGCCGCCGGCCTGCCGTACATGCTGGTGTTCTCGACACTTTCGGTCTGGCTGCGTGAAGCCGGTGTAGCCCGCGAGACGATCGGCTATGCGAGCCTGATCGGTCTGGCCTATGCCTTCAAATGGGTCTGGTCGCCGCTGCTCGATCAATGGCGCCTGCCGTTGCTCGGCAAACTGGGCCGACGCCGTTCGTGGCTGGTGCTTGCGCAGTCGCTGGTAATCCTCGGCCTGATCGGCATGGGCTTCTGCGACCCGCAGAAACACTTGTCCTGGCTGATCGCCATTGCCGTGATCGTCGCCTTCGCTTCCGCCACCCAGGACATCGCCGTCGACGCCTATCGACTGGAAATCGCCGAGGACAACCGACAGGCCGCACTGGCCGCCAGTTACATGTCCGGTTATCGGGTCGCGGCCCTGCTGGCGACCGCAGGCGCACTGTTCTTTGCCGAAGGTTTCGGCTCCACCGGTTTCAATTACCAGCATTCCGCCTGGACCGGCACTTACGCGCTGTTCGGCGCCTTGATGGTGCCTGCCCTGATCACCACCCTGCTGATGCGCGAGCCGCCAGTGCCGCTGCGTACCCAGTTGCAGGCCGGGCGCTACACCTTCATGCATCAGCTGATGTCGGTGTTCGTGCTGATCGTCCTGCTGGTTTCCGTACCGGCCATGTTCACCCAGCTCTACAACACCGATTTCGCCAGCGTGCTGTTCGGCACCATGAGCCCGCTGGACCTGCTGCTGGAAGACCGGGCATTCCTGCGCGCCATTCTCTATACCCTGCTGACCGGCCTGTGCCTGTCGACCATGGGTCGCCGTGGCCTGGCGCCAGTGCTGACGCCGGTCAACGACTTCATCCTGCGCTACCGCTGGCAGGCCCTGCTGCTGCTCGGCCTGATCGCCACCTATCGCATGTCGGACACGGTGATGGGCGTGATGGCCAACGTGTTCTACATCGACCAGGGCTTCACCAAGGACCAGATCGCCAGCGTCAGCAAGATCTTCGGCCTTATCATGACCCTGGTGGGCGCCGGCATGGGCGGCCTGCTGATCGTGCGCTTCGGGATTCTGCCGATCCTGTTCATCGGCGGTGCAGCGTCGGCAGCCACCAACCTGCTGTTCGTGATGCTGGCGGACATGGGCCCGAACCTGCAGATGCTGGTGGTGACCATTTCCCTCGACAACTTCAGCTCGGGCATGGCCACTTCGGCGTTCGTCGCCTATCTGTCGAGCCTGACCAACCTGAAGTTCTCCGCGACCCAGTACGCCCTCCTCAGCTCGATCATGCTGTTGCTGCCACGCCTCATCGGCGGCTACTCCGGGGTCATGGTGGAGAAGTTCGGCTATCACAACTTCTTCATCATCACGGCGGCGCTCGGCGTGCCGACCCTGGTACTGATCGCCCTGCACTGGTTCCAGGAGAGTCGCCGCGAAGGCCCGACACCGACACCGGAACCCGTGTCGACACCCGTCGCCGAAGAGTCGTAAGACATCTCGCACCCGGCGGGAGGGTTTCCGCCGGGCCTGCACTTCTGTACGTCGGCAACTCTCGCCGGTACACTGCTCCGTCATTTCCAGTCATAGCAACCGACAACGGCCAACCATGCGCACCAGTCAATTTTTGCTCGCCACACAGAAAGAAACGCCTTCCGACGCGGTCGTCATCAGCCATCAGCTGATGCTGCGTGCCGGCATGATCCGCAAACTCGCCTCGGGCCTGTATACCTGGCTGCCGATGGGCCTGCGGGTAATGCGCAAGGTGGAAGCCATCGTTCGCGAAGAGATGAACGCCGCCGGCTCTCTGGAAGTGTTGATGCCGAGCACCCAACCGGCCGAGCTGTGGCAGGAATCGGGGCGCTGGGAAGAATACGGCCCTGAGCTGCTGCGCATCAAAGACCGTCACGGTCGCGACTTCTGCGCGGGCCCGACCCACGAAGAAGTGATCACCGATCTGATGCGCAACGAGTTGAGCAGCTACAAGCAGCTGCCCATCAACCTGTACCAGATCCAGACCAAGTTCCGTGACGAAATCCGCCCACGTTTCGGCTTGATGCGCGGCCGTGAATTCATCATGAAGGACGCGTACTCGTTCCACGCCGACCAGGCGTCGCTGCAGGTCACCTATGACCGCATGCACGAGGCGTACTGCAACGTGTTCACCCGTCTGGGCCTGAAATTCCGTCCGGTCGAAGCCGACAACGGTTCCATCGGCGGTGCCGGTTCCCACGAATTCCACGTGCTGGCCGAGTCCGGCGAAGACGATATCGTCTTCAGCAACGGCTCCGACTACGCCGCGAACATCGAGAAAGCCGAAGCCGTACCGCGTGAAACCTCCCGCGCTGCGCCGGCCGAAGAATTGCGCCTGGTCGACACTCCGGACACCAAGACCATCGCGGCCCTGGTGGAAAAATTCGGTCTGCCGATCGAAAAGACCATCAAGACCCTGATCGTGCACGCCGAAGAAGAAGGCAAGCTGATCGCCCTGGTCATCCGTGGCGACCACGAGCTGAACGAAATCAAGGCTGCCAATCAGCCAGGCGTCGCCAGCCCGCTGGTCATGGCGTCCGATGCAGAGCTGCGTGACGCCATCGGCGCCGGCGCCGGTTCCCTCGGCCCGCTGAACCTGCCGCTGCCGATCATCATCGACCGTTCGGTCGAGCTGATGAGCGACTTCGGCATCGGTGCCAACATCGATGACAAGCACTACTTCGGCGTGAACTGGGAGCGTGACCTGCCGGTTCCGACCGTGGCCGACCTGCGCAACGTCGTGGCCGGCGACCCGAGCCCGGACGGCAAGGGCACCCTGGAAATCAAGCGCGGCATCGAAGTCGGACACATCTTCCAGCTGGGCAACAAGTACAGCAAGGCGATGAAGTGCGAAGTGCTGGGCGAGAACGGCAAGCCTGTGACCCTGGAAATGGGTTGCTACGGCATCGGCGTGTCCCGCGTGGTGGCTGCGGCCATCGAGCAGAACAACGACGAGAACGGCATCATCTGGAGCGACGCCCTGGCGCCATTCCAGATCGCCCTGGTACCGCTGCGCTATGAAACCGAGCAGGTGCGCGAAGCCACCGACAAGCTGTACGCGGAACTGACCGCGGCCGGCTTCGAAGTGCTGCTGGACGATCGCGACAAGAAAACCAGCCCGGGCATCAAGTTCGCGGACATGGAGCTGATCGGCATTCCACACCGGATCGTGGTCAGCGACCGCGGCCTCGCCGAAGGCAACCTGGAATACAAGAGCCGTACCGAAGGCCAGGCGCAAGCGCTGCCGGTTGCCGACGTGCTGTCCTTCCTGCAGGCCCGTATCCGCCGCTGAAACCAGATAGAGTCCTCATGTTCAAGCGAAACACCTTAGGCCTCGGTGGTGCCGCCCTGTGCGGCACCCTGCTGGTCAGCGGCTGTGCCAATCACATGTCACAGCGCAGCGAGCACGAAGAGCGGGTCGAGCGAAAGCTGCTCGATCACAGCCTGCAGATCGATGTCGGTGAGCCTAAGGTGCTTGAGCTGCCGCAGCGACGCGTAAAGATCAACGAGCAGAAAACCTTCGAAGTCACTGAATACGAAGTGACCCGTCGTTATGACCGTTACACGCCTTACCAGCCCTGGCGCGAAATCTACGAGATTCCGCTGGGTGCCGTGGCGGTGGTGGCCGGCGTCGGGGCCAACGTGGTCAACGTGTTCGCCTTCGGCACCCTGCCGGACAGCGTGACCAAGGACTGGCTGAGCTACGGATTCGCCGGGCTCAACCCGTTCATGAACGTGCAGTCCCATGGTCGTGCGCAGCAGAACCTGGCCGGTATCGATGAAGTCCAGCGCGACAAGCGCATGGAGTATTCGAGCCTGCCGTGGAGCGAGCGCCCGGTGCAGGTCAAGGCCGGCAAGCAGACCTTCGACATGACCACCGATCGCAACGGCGTGCTGCGCCTGAACCTGCTGGACAGTCCGTTCGCTGAAAACGATCTGAACCATGTCGGCAAACTGCAGATCAGCGTCGAGGACGCCAAGGATGACGTGCATTCCGACTCGTCCCTGACGATCAGCAGTCACCTGCGCGGCAAGCTGCTGGAAGCCCACGGGCTGATTTACGACGATCTGGAAGACGACGAAGTGAGCCAGTGGGTGCACCGGGTCAAACGTCTGTCGGAATTGGGTCTGGAAGAAGAAGCCAGTGAGCTGGAACAGAGCCTGATCGAGCTGACACGCAACGATCCCGAGTTGCAGGCCGAGTTTCTCAAGTCGCTGACCAAGGATGCCGGGCGACTGGTGGCGGACCCGGGTCCGAACTGACATCGCTTATAGAAGAGCCCGAACCTGTTTCGGGCTTTTTTATGTGCGCTACCGCTCGAACAGCTCCATCTGCTCAAAGCCGCCGCGCAAGTCCTCCAGCCGAACCCCCACCCCCAACAGCCGCACCGGTTTGCCACCGCGATTGAACGCCTGCGTCAACATCAATTGATAGCTGCCCAGATCCCGCCCTGCCCCGGCCTGCTCCAGCGTGGTCTGGGTGAAATCATGGAATTTCACTTTGACGAACGGCTTGCCCGGCCGGTAGCTGCTGTCGATCCGCGCCATGCGGGTTTTCAGGGTTTCCAGCAGCTCCGGAAGCTTGTCCAGGCAACTGCGCAGATCCGGCAGGTCGACGTCGTAGGTATTTTCCACACTGATCGATTGACGGCGGCTGTCGTTATGTACCTGCCGTTCATCTATCCCACGGGCCAGGCTCCAGAGTCGCTCGCCAAAACTGCCGAATTCGCGCACCAACGCCAACTTGTCCCACTCGCGCAGTTGCGAGCAGTCGTTGATACCGAGCTTGCCCAGCTTGTCGGCGGTCACTTTGCCGACACCGTGCAGCTTGCTCACCGGCAGACCACTGACAAAGTCTTCGACCTGATCCGGAGTGATGACAAACAAGCCGTTGGGCTTTTTCCAGTCGCTGGCGATCTTGGCCAGAAACTTGTTCGGTGCCACTCCGGCCGAGACCGTGATGTGCAATTGATTGGAGACCCGACGCCGGATGTCCTGGGCGATCCGCGTGGCGCTGCCACCGAAATGCGCACTGTCCGAGACATCGAGGTAGGCCTCGTCCAGCGACAGCGGTTCGATCAGGTCGGTGTAATCGCGAAAGATCGTGTGAATTTCCTTCGATGCGTCGCGGTAGGCGTCCATGCGTGGCTTGACGATGGTCAGGTCCGGGCACAGTTTCAAGGCATGCCCGGAGGACATCGCCGAACGCACACCGTAAGCCCTCGCTTCATAGTTGCAGGTGGCGATCACCCCGCGCCGGTCTGCCGAACCACCCACCGCCAGCGGTTTGCCGGCCAGACGCGGATCGTCACGCATCTCGATGGCGGCGTAGAAACAGTCACAGTCGATGTGGATGATTTTTCGCTGGGTCATGACAGAAAAGGAAACGTGGCAAGCCGGATGGGCAGTATCTCACTGACACCTGTATATAGCACCAGTGGTATGAAGGTTCTTTTCCAGCAGTAGGAAACGTCCGTTGAATTTATTTTCTCAATCGGGAATCGCTGGCCAATAGAGCTGAAACCCGCGCACTGCCTGACCTGCGGCCCCGCCAGCGGCCTTGAAAAATAGCTAACCAATTGAACCAGAACAGATTTTATCCGGATTCAAGGTTGACACCCCGACGATCCTCTGTAGAATGCCGCCACACAGACGCGGGATGGAGCAGTCTGGTAGCTCGTCGGGCTCATAACCCGAAGGTCGTCGGTTCAAATCCGGCTCCCGCAACCAAACATCGAAAAAGGCCAATCGAAAGATTGGCCTTTTTTGTGCGCGTCTGTTTTTCATTGGGCAATCATCCGGGCCAAACAGGAATCCTTTGCAATTCCGAAACTTACCGCCCTCCTGCGACGGAT
The DNA here is from genome assembly GCF_003576265.1 of Pseudomonas sp. 91RF. Taxonomy (NCBI): domain Bacteria; kingdom Pseudomonadati; phylum Pseudomonadota; class Gammaproteobacteria; order Pseudomonadales; family Pseudomonadaceae; genus Pseudomonas; species Pseudomonas sp. 91RF. The sequence goes on along the minus strand of NZ_QWFC01000019.1, from coordinate 148,120 downwards.
TGACGCGATTTCACGCTTATTTGACCCTTCGCGGGATTAACGGTTGACACCCCGCCGTTCGCCTGTAGAATGCCGCCACACAGACGCGGGATGGAGCAGTCTGGTAGCTCGTCGGGCTCATAACCCGAAGGTCGTCGGTTCAAATCCGGCTCCCGCAACCAAACATCAAAAAAGGCTGCTCGAAAGAGTGGCCTTTTTTGTATCTGTGGAAAAAGTCCTTTCGCAACAATGATCTGTCACTGTGCAGTGAACCGCTCAGGATCTTCAGACCCGCCGAGTTGCGACTATGCTTGAGTCGCAGGCAAGAGGTCTGCAATCCGAGACCTGCCCTCGCCGATACCCGACGAGAGGCGTAGTATTTTGTGATTATTTTTTTCTACAGGGATTGGTAACTTGGCTGGATACCCCCATCCTGTCGCGCACAATCCAAGAGGTGATTGATGCGCGCCAACTCGTCTGATCCACAAGACACCCTCACCGTGAATCCATCGATCAAGCCCGAGCGCATGCGCTTGCTGGATCGAATCAGCAAATACCGGCAACCGATTGGTCTGGCGGTCACTTTACTGTTGTTCGCTATCGCGCTGATTGCCTGTCGCCATCTGCTCAGCGAACTCGACCTCTATGCCTTGCACGACTCGATTCTCGACGTGCCGAAGCCGGCCCTGCTGGGTGCTTTCGGCGCGACCGTCGTCGGCTTCATCATTCTGCTGGGCTATGAATGGTCGGCCAGCCGCTATGCCGGCGTGACCATCCCGCCGCGCACGCTGGCGCTCGGTGGCTTCACGGCATTCGCGATCGGCAACGCCATCGGCCTGTCGATGCTGTCCGGCGGCTCGGTGCGTTACCGTTTATATGCACGGCTTGGTCTGGGTGCTTCGGAAGTCGCGCACATGACCCTGTTCGCCAGCCTGTCGCTGGGTTGCGCCCTGCCCCCGTTGGCGGCACTGGCCACCCTGAGTGACCTGCCGGCCGCTTCCCAGGCACTGGGCCTGTCCGAAGGACTGCTGGCCACGATTGCCTCTGCCGTGCTGTTGCTCGGCGCGATTCTGGCCATGGGCATTTATCGTCGGCGTCTGCCGGAACAGCCTTACCGCGACAATCTGCTGGTCAAGGTCGGCCGCCGCACCCTGCGCCTGCCGGGCCGCCGCCTGACGTTACTGCAACTGGTCATCACCGCCCTCGACGTCGCCGCTGCCGCCACCGTGCTTTACATGCTGCTGCCGGAAGCCCCGCCATTCGGCGCGTTCCTGCTGGTGTACCTGCTGGCCCTGGCGGCCGGCGTGCTCAGCCATGTACCGGGCGGTGTCGGGGTTTTCGAAGCGATTCTGCTGGCGGCCTTCGCCGACAAGCTCGGCGCAGCACCACTGGCCGCCGCCCTGCTGCTCTATCGCATGATCTATGTGGTGCTGCCATTGCTGGTGGCCTGCGTACTACTGCTGATCAACGAAGGTCAGCGGCTGTTCCAGACCCAGACCATGCGCGCCGCTTCCGGTCTGGCCGCACCGATCCTCGCGGTGCTGGTGTTCCTGTCCGGCGTGGTGCTGCTGTTCTCCGGCGCCACCCCTGAAATCGACACGCGCCTGGAACACATCGCCTATCTGATTCCCCATCGTCTGGTCGATGCCTCGCACTTCGGCGCCAGCCTGATCGGCGTGCTGTGCCTGATGCTTGCCCAGGGCCTGCGTCGCCGGCTGTCGGCGGCGTGGATGCTGACCACCATTCTGCTGCTGGTGGGTGCCCTGCTCTCGCTGCTCAAGGGTTTCGACTGGGAAGAAGCCACGCTGATGACCCTCACCGCCGCACTGCTGGGGGTGTTCCGTCGTTCTTTCTATCGCCCGAGCCGTCTGACCGAAGTGCCGTTCTCGCCGCTGTATCTGGTGGCGAGCCTGTGCGTACTCGGCGCCTCGACCTGGCTGTTGCTGTTCGCCTACCAGGACGTGCCGTATAGCCATCAATTGTGGTGGCAGTTCACCCTCGACGCCGATGCCCCGCGCGGTCTGCGCTCGCTGCTCGGTGCTGCGGTGCTGTTGCTGGTGATCGCCCTGACCTGGCTGCTGCGCACCGCCCGCCCGGTGATTCATCTGCCGACCCCGGACGAGCTGGAGCGCGCCTCCAAGGTCCTGATGGCCTCCTCGCAACCGGACGGCGGCCTGGCCCTGACCGGTGACAAGGCGCTGCTGTTTCATCCCAACGACGAAGCCTTCCTGATGTACGCCCGTCGCGGCCGCAGTCTGGTGGCGCTGTACGATCCGATCGGCCCTGGTCAGCAACGGGCGGAAATGATCTGGCAGTTCCGTGACCTGTGTGACATCCACCACGCCCGTCCCGTGTTCTATCAAGTGCGCGCCGAGAACCTGCCGTACTACATGGACATCGGCCTGACCGCGATCAAGCTCGGCGAAGAAGCCCGGGTCGATCTGCATCGCTTTGACCTGGATGCCAAGGGCAAGGAGATGAAGGACCTGCGCTACACCTGGAACCGTGGCACCCGCGACGGTCTGTCGCTGGAGATCTTCGAGCCGGGCCAGGCGCCGATGGATGAGCTCAAGGTGATTTCCGATGCCTGGCTGACCGGCAAGAACGTACGCGAGAAAGGCTTCTCCCTTGGCCGTTTCAGCGACGATTACCTGAAGCATTTCCGCATCGCGGTGATTCGCTTCGAAGGCCGCCCGGTGGCGTTCGCCAACCTGCTCGAGACTTACAGCCATGACCTGGCCAGCCTCGACCTGATGCGCTCGCACCCGGACGCCCCCAAGCTGACCATGGAGTTTTTGATGGTCGGTCTGATTCAACATTATAAGAGTCACGGATACGCGCGTTTCAGCCTGGGCATGGTGCCGCTGTCGGGGTTGCAACCCCGTCGTGGTGCACCGCTGACCCAGCGTCTGGGCTCGATGGTTTTCCGCCGTGGTGAGCAGCTGTACAACTTCCAAGGCTTGCGCCGCTTCAAAGACAAGTTCCAGCCTGACTGGGAACCCCGTTATATGGCAGTGCCCGCCGGACTCGATCCGCTGGTGGCACTGGCCGATACTGCTGCCCTGATCGCGGGCGGCTTGACTGGATTGGTGAAACGCTGATGATTCAACGCTCCCTGAAGTACATCCTGGCCGCACTGATCGTGCTGGCCGTGATTGCCGGCGGCGGTTACTGGTACCTCAAACGCCCGGCACCGGAACCGACCCTCGAACAGCTCACGCCGGCTGACGGCACGGTCATGACCCGGGTCATCCCCGGCACCAAGCCCAAGGCCCAGGTGCTGGTGGCGGTCGAGGACGACAAGAAACTCACCGACAATCAGCTGACCACCCTGAGCCGCAGCGCCTCGGCGCAGATCGTCCAGGTGATTCTGCCCAAGGACTGCCTGCTGCAAAGCCGCGCACTGCAAAGCGGTCTGCGTGAACTGAACGGCCCGGCAACCCTGGTCAGCGGCATCGGCCCTGGTGCGGTGCTGGCCTGGCGCTGGCTGTCGGAACAGAAGGACGACAAGGCCCAGGCCGTGTCCGTCGACCTGGCCCTGGAAAAAGGCGGCTGCACTCACCTGCTGCCAAAATCTGCCGCCCACGGCCACTGGCTGGTGGCCTGGAACGACAACCCGGACGACACCAGCGCCGGTTTCGTACGCGACCAGCCGAACGCCGAAACCAGCATCAGCGACTACGACATCAACCTGCCGCAAGTGCTGAACAACGAACTGCGCAAGATCCTCGTCGGTGGCGACAAAGCTAACGGCGGCCTGCAGATCCCGGTCGTGGAAGTCCCGGCCGGCCAGGCCAAGGACACCGTGACCCTGTTCCTGTCCGGTGATGGTGGCTGGCGAGATCTCGACCGCGACGTGGCCGGTGAAATGGCCAAGATCGGCTACCCGGTCGTCGGCATCGACACCCTGCGCTACTACTGGCAGCACAAGAGCCCGGAACAGAGCGCGCTGGACCTGACCGAACTGATGCAGCACTACCGCCAGAAATGGGGCACCAAACGCTTCATCCTGACCGGTTACTCGTTCGGCGCCGACGTCCTGCCGGCCATCTACAACCGCCTGCCGGAAACCGAGCAGCAGCGCGTCGACGCAATCATCCTGCTGGCCTTCGCCCGCACCGGCAGCTTCGAAATCGAAGTCGAAGGCTGGCTCGGCAACGCCGGCAAAGAAGCCGCCACCGGCCCGGAAATGGCCAAGCTGCCACCGGCCAAGGTCGTGTGCATCTACGGCGAAGAAGAGAAAGATGAAAGCGGCTGCACCGACAAGACAGCGGTGGGCGAAGCGGTGAAGCTTCCTGGCGGCCACCACTTCGACGAGAACTACCCGGCGCTGGCCAAGCGCCTGGTGGATCTGATCGAGAAGCGTCAGAGCAAGGATCAGCCGGCAGAGTGATCTGAGGCGCTCCAATGAAAAGCCCCCGCGACTTTGCAGTTTCGGGGGCTTTTTTCATTCCCGGAGCTCCCACAGAGAACCATACAGAACTCAGCTGACTGTCAGCGCTTCCTGGCCGTACCTCGCCCGCATGTCGTCATGGCTAATCGCTTGAGCCGGGCTGAAATTGATCAATCGTGCCTCGGCTACCTCTTCAACCCGGAGATTCTCGAGTTCATCCAGCCTTTCTTGTTTCAAGCATTTCTTCATGAACACCCTTCTCCAAGAATGCCGCCTTTCACTCGAACTGCCCTCAGTCCTGGGACAAAGGACAGTTGCCAAGCGAAGCTAATTGAAGAATCAACACCTGCTTAGCGCATTGATTCTGTCCGACGCATAGTTTCGCTTACTTCCGGTGGCGCAATATCAGATGACGTCCGAGTACCTTGTAGGCAAACTCCTAATCTCGTGTTTGGGCACTTTGCCGCCCTGTTGCACTGTTTTTTGACGGGATACTCTCCGGAGATCGCTGACCCTTTCAGCGATCGGGTGTGGTAACCCGGATAAACCAGCGCAACAGCGCCCCATTCACAATCACAGGCACTTTCATGCCTGTGATTTCGATTTATGGCAGCTGTGCGTGGGACGCCTCCGGGCGTGCCGGTTTCCTTGGTTCCCGGTTTACCACCCTGCGTACAGCTGCCTCCCTTTCGTGTGGTAACGGAAGTTGCAGCTCCTCGAACCAAGGAGTAACACCATGACCGAAACGAAATCGTCTACACCCACAGACCTTACAACCATCGGCTTCACCTCCTTTCTCTACGGCTCTGGCTCCGATCAAGCGTTTTTCAATGTCCGCTCTGGCGTCCCCATCGTCGAAGCCCTGTCACAGGCTTCAGATCTGTTGTTCCTCGCCAAATCCTTCGCCGAGGATGCCGCCTACGACAAGGAAAACGACCGCCACGCCTGGGCTGCCCATTACCTGACAATCATGGGCAAGGCCTTGATGGATGATGTGACGAAATCCCTGATGCCACGAGTAACGCGGACGAAAACCGAGTCTGAAGCAGAATTGCCAGAAAGCATCTAAAGGCACAGAAACGAAAAAGCCCCCGCCAACCAAAAGGCTGACGGGGGCTTTTCATTCAAGGCAGAACCTACATCTCCACCTGCGTCCCCAATTCAATCACCCGGTTCAGCGGCAGATTGAAGAACCGCAGGTTGCCGTTGGCATTCTTCAACATGAACGCAAACAGCGCTTCACGCCAACGGGCCATGCCTTCGAGTTTCGAGGCGATGACCGTTTCGCGGCTGAGGAAGTAGGTGGTGCGCATCGGGCTGAAGTCGAGGTCATCCAGATGGCACAGTTTCAGCGCCTGCGGCACGTCCGGCTCATCGGTGAAGCCGAAGTGCAGGATCACCCGGAAGAAGCCTTCGCCGTGGGCTTCGACTTCGAAGCGTCGGGATGGAGGAACACGCGGGATGTCCTCGTAGACTACGGTCAGCAGGACAACCTGCTCGTGCAAGACCTGGTTGTGCAGCAGGTTGTGCAACAGCGCATGCGGCACCGCGTCGGAGCGCGCAGTCAGGAACACGGCAGTGCCCTGCACACGATGTGGCGGCTGGACGCGAATGCTGCTGATAAAGATCGGCAGCGGCAGAGCGCCTTCGTCCAGGCGCTCGACCAGCAGTTGCTTGCCGCGCTTCCAGGTGGTCATGAGGATGAACAAGGCGATACCGGCGACCACCGGGAACGCACCGCCCTGGACAATCTTCGGCACGTTGGCGGCGAAGTACAGCCCGTCCACCAGCAGGAAGCCGATCAGCACCGGCACGGCCAGCACCGGAGGCCATTTCCACAGCAGCAGCATGACAGCCGACACCAGAATGGTAGTCATCAGCATGGTCCCGGTCACCGCCACGCCGTAGGCCGAGGCCAGGGCGCCGGAGGACTCGAAGCCCAGCACCAGCAGGACCACACCGACCATCAGCGTCCAGTTCACCGCACCGATGTAGATCTGCCCCTGCTCATCGCTGGAGGTGTGCTGGATGTACATGCGCGGAATGTAGCCGAGCTGGATCGCCTGACGGGTCAGGGAGAACGCACCGGAGATCACTGCTTGCGAGGCGATCACCGTGGCCAGGGTCGACAGACCCACCAGCGGAATCAGCGCCCAGCTCGGCGCCAGCAGATAGAACGGGTTGCGCGCCGCTTCCGGGTTGTCCAGCAGCAAGGCACCCTGACCGAAGTAGTTGAGCACCAGCGCCGGCAGCACCAGCAGGAACCACGCCCTGGCAATCGGCTTGCGACCGAAGTGGCCCATGTCGGCGTACAGCGCTTCGGCACCGGTCAGCGCCAGCACCACGGCGCCGAGAATCGCCACGCCCATGCCGGCGTGCACCATGAAGAAACGCACGGCCCAGATCGGGTTCAGCGCCTTCAGCACTTCCGGGGAATGGCTGATGCCGTACACGCCGAGGGCGCCGAGCACCAGGAACCAGGTGACCATGATCGGCCCGAAGAGAATGCCGATCCGCGCCGTACCGTGACGCTGGATCAGGAACAGGCCCACCAGCACCACCAGCGACAGCGGCACGACCCAGTGGTCGATACCATCGAACGCCAGACCCAGACCTTCAATGGCCGAGAGTACGGAAATCGCCGGCGTGATCATGCTGTCGCCGTAGAACAGCGCCGCACCGATCAGGCCGCAGACCACCAGCAGCGAACGCAACTTCCTGCGCTCCCCTGCCGCCCGCCGCGCCAGCGCGGTCAGTGCCATGATCCCGCCTTCGCCCTGGTTGTCGGCGCGCAGGACGAACATCATGTACTTGATCGAGACGACCCAGATCAGCGACCAGAAGATCAGCGACAGAATGCCCAGCACTCCGTCGTGATTGACCGGTACGCCGTAACCGCCGGAAAATACTTCTTTGAGGGTGTACAACGGGCTCGTGCCGATGTCGCCGTAAACTACCCCGACTGCCGCGACCAGCATGCTCAGCGGTTTTGCAGCCGAATGCTCGGCGCCCGCCGCCTGACTACTTGCCTGACCCATCCAACACTCCTGATTTCCAGACCGGCTTCTTTGAACGAAGCACTATGCTTTTTGATGCAGCATGCGCTGTTTTACCTGTTGTTACAGTCGTTTTGTTGACTGTAAAAAATTGGTAAAGCCCAACGGCGCGAAGCATAGCGCAGCACTCGTCGTATTTCCCTGCATAAAGCTGGTCAAGTGCGCTGCTCGCCGCTAGAATTGCGCACTTTTTGATCAGAGGCGCAGCCTAAGCGCCCGTCCGTCGGCTTCCGCCATCAGGCAAGCGGCGTCACAAAACACCGAGGTTAGACATGTCCACCACTCCTGCGCCGGCCAATCCAAAGGTTGGCTTCGTATCTCTGGGTTGCCCGAAAGCACTGGTCGACTCCGAGCGCATCCTGACCCAGCTGCGCATGGAAGGCTATGACGTGGTGTCCACCTATCAGGACGCCGACGTGGTCGTGGTCAACACCTGCGGCTTCATAGACTCGGCCAAGGCCGAATCCCTGGAAGTCATCGGCGAAGCGATCAAGGAAAACGGCAAGGTCATCGTGACCGGCTGCATGGGCGTCGAAGAAGGCAACATCCGTGACGTGCATCCGAGCGTGCTGGCCGTCACCGGTCCGCAGCAGTACGAGCAAGTGGTCAACGCCGTGCACGAAGTCGTGCCGCCGAAACAGGATCACAACCCGCTGATCGACCTGGTGCCGCCGCAAGGCATCAAGCTGACCCCGCGTCACTACGCGTACCTGAAGATTTCCGAAGGCTGCAACCACAGCTGCAGCTTCTGCATCATCCCGTCGATGCGCGGCAAACTGGTCAGCCGTCCGGTCGGCGACGTGCTCGACGAAGCCCAGCGTCTGGTCAAATCCGGCGTCAAAGAGCTGCTGGTGATTTCCCAGGACACCAGCGCCTACGGCGTTGACGTCAAGTACCGCACCGGTTTCTGGAACGGCGCGCCGGTGAAGACCCGCATGACCGAACTGTGCGAAGCACTGAGCACCCTCGGCGTCTGGGTCCGCCTGCACTACGTTTACCCGTACCCGCACGTCGACGAGCTGATCCCGCTGATGGCCGCCGGCAAGATCCTGCCGTACCTGGACATTCCGTTCCAGCACGCCAGCCCGAAAGTCCTGAAGTCGATGAAACGCCCGGCGTTCGAAGACAAGACCCTGGCGCGGATCAAGAACTGGCGCGAAATCTGCCCGGATCTGATCATCCGTTCGACCTTCATCGTCGGCTTCCCCGGCGAAACCGAAGAAGACTTCCAGTACCTGCTGGACTGGCTGACCGAAGCCCAGCTCGACCGCGTCGGCTGCTTCCAGTACTCGCCGGTCGAAGGCGCGCCGGCCAATGACCTGAACCTCGACATCGTCCCGGACGACGTCAAGCAGGATCGCTGGGAACGCTTCATGGCGCACCAGCAGGAAATCAGCTCGGCGCGCCTGCAAATGCGCATCGGCCGTGAAATCGAAGTGCTGGTGGACGAAGTCGACGAGCAAGGTGCGGTCGGCCGCTGCTTCTTCGATGCCCCGGAAATCGACGGCAACGTGTTCATCGACAACGGCAGCAACCTCAAGCCGGGCGACAAGGTCTGGTGCAAGGTGACCGACGCCGACGAATACGACCTCTGGGCCGAACAGATCTAAACGCGAAAAATACGAAAAGCCCCGCTCTCTTTTACGAGATGCGGGGCTTTTTTACGGCTATCTTTTGTGAGGGGAAGGACTCCCTCATTCATGACAAAGAGGCTATCGGGCATGCGCCACCATTCGGTCATCCACACGCCGAAACTCAGCGATTATCAGGAACTGACCCGGGTCTGGGAGGCCTCGGTTCGTGCCACACATGATTTTCTGCCGGACAGCTATATCGAGCTGCTGCGCAATCTGGTGCTGACCCGCTACCTCGATGCGGTGATGCTGATCTGCACCAGGGACAGCCATCAGCGCATCACCGGGTTTGCCGGCGTGGCGGCGGGCAAGATCGAAATGCTGTTCATCGACCCTGAACATCGTGGCCAGGGCCTGGGCAAGAAGCTGCTGAGATACGCCATGGAGCACCTGAACGCCGATGAACTGGACGTCAACGAGCAGAACCCGCAGGCCCTGGGTTTTTACTTCAAGCAGGGCTTCGAGGTGATCGGCCGCTCGGAAGTCGATGGCATGGGCCAGCCGTATCCGCTGCTGCACATGCGGTTGCGCCAGAACCAGCAACGCTCGCAACACGGCTGACACGACAGAAATCGACTGTGGGAGCGAGCCTGCTCGCGATGGCGGTTTGTCAGTCGACATTGATATCGAGACTAAAGGCCTCATCGCGAGCAGGCTCGCTCCCACAAAAAGCCAAGCGGTAAAAATCGTTCCGGGCTTAACCGGCGCCAGGCAGGTACAATGCCCACCCCTTTTTTGTTACGGCCCTGTCATGACTGACCCGATTCGCCTCTCCAAACGCCTCATCGAACTGGTCGGTTGCTCCCGCCGGGAGGCCGAGCTGTTCATCGAGGGCGGCTGGGTCACCGTGGACGGCGAAGTCATCGACGAGCCGCAGTTCAAGGTCGGCGACCAGAAAGTCGAGCTCGACAAGGACGCCAAGGCCACCGCGCCGGAGCCGGTGACCATTCTGCTCAACGTGCCGGCGGGCATGGATGTCGACACCGCGATGCAGTCGCTGAGCGCCGACACCCTCAGCGAAGAACACCGCTACGGCAAGCGTCCGCTGCGCGGGCACTTCTTGCGCCTGACCGCCAGCGCCGACCTGCAACCCAAGGCCAGCGGCCTGCTGGTGTTCACCCAGGACTGGAAAGTGCTGCGCAAGCTCACCGCCGACGCGGCCAGGATCGAGCAGGAATACGTGGTCGAAGTCGAAGGCGACATGGTCGCCCACGGCCTCAATCGCTTGCAGCACGGCCTCACCCACAAGGGCAAGGAACTGCCGCCGGTCAAGGCCAGCTGGCAGAACGAAAACCGCCTGCGCTTCGCCATGAAGAACCCGCAGCCGGGCATCATCGCTCAATTCTGCGAAGCGGTCGGGCTGAAGGTCGTCGGCATCCGCCGTATCCGCATCGGCGGCGTATCGATCGGCAAGGTGCCGGCCGGCCAATGGCGCTACCTGTCCGGCAAAGAGAAGTTCTAAGGCCTCCGTTGCCGCCACACATTCCGGCATCGCACCTGCGCGGTGCCCACAGCGAACGATCAGGATTGCAAACATGGTTCATAACGACGTACTGCGTAGCGTGCGCTACATGCTCGACATCAGCGACAAGAAAGTCGTCGAAATCATCAAACTCGGTGGCATGGACGTAACGCTTGCCGACGTGGTGACCTGGCTCGACAAGAAAGAAGAAGACGAAGAAGGTTTCGTGCGCTGCCCGGACGAAGTCATCGCGCACTTCCTCGACGGTCTGGTGATCTTCAAGCGCGGCAAGGATGAAAGCCGTCCGCCGCAGCCGATCGAAGTCCCGGTGACCAACAACATCATTCTGAAAAAACTGCGCGTGGCCTTCGAACTGAAAGAAGACGACATGCACGCGATCCTCAAGGCTGCCGATTTCCCGGTGTCCAAGCCTGAGCTGAGCGCGCTGTTCCGCAAGGTCGGCCACACCAACTACCGCCCCTGCGGCGACCAGTTGCTGCGTAACTTCCTCAAGGGCCTCACGCTGCGCATTCGCGGCTGATCCTTGAAAAACGGCGACTTCGGTCGCCGTTTTCATGCATGGCCCTCCATTCCCTCGAAAAATAGTGGCTCCGCTTTTCGCGGCCGGCAACTAGGGTGTACTGAACCCTAGCCCTCAGGATTCGCCATGCACCCGTATTTTTCCCTGCAAGGCCGCACCGCCCTGGTGACCGGCGGCACCCGTGGTATCGGCAAAATGATCGCCAAGGCCTTTGTCGAGGCCGGCGCCCGCGTGTACGTCTGTTCCCGTGACGCTGAAGCCTGTCATCAGACCGCTGAAGAACTCGGTACGTTGGGTATTTGTCATGGTGTGGCGGCGAATCTGGCGACTGAGGACGGCGTAAAGGAACTGGCGGCCCGGTTGGGCGAGCAGATCACTCATCTGGACATTCTGGTGAACAACGCCGGCACCACCTGGGGCGCGCCGCTGGAGAGCTACCCGGTCAAGGGCTGGGAGAAGGTCATGCAGCTCAACGTGACCTCGGTGTTCAGTTGCATCCAGCAATTCCTGCCGCTACTGCGCAAGGCCGGTTCGGCAGCCAATCCGGCGCGGATCATCAACATCGGCTCGGTGGCGGGGATTTCTTCGTTCGGCGAGCAGGCCTACGCCTATGGGCCAAGCAAAGCGGCCCTGCACCAACTGTCGCGGATTCTTGCCCGGGAACTGGTGGGCCAGCACATCAACGTCAACGTCATCGCACCGGGCCGTTTCCCGAGCAAGATGACCCAGCACATCGGCAACGACCAGCAGGCGCTGGCCGAAGACACTGCGTTGATCCCGATGAAACGCTGGGGCCGCGAGGAAGAGATGGCGGCGCTGGCGATCAGCCTGGCGAGTACCGCCGGGGCCTACATGACCGGGAATGTGATTCCGCTGGATGGCGGGTTTAGCCTGTAGATCCGCGGCGCGGCCTTCGCGAGCAGGCTCGCTCCCACATTGGGAATGCGTTCCCCTGTGGGAGCGAGCCTGCTCGCGAAGAGGCCAGATCTGTCAGCACCAGACTTGAAGCCTGCCGGGTTATCATGCCCGCCCTGCTCCGTTTCGAATGCAAATCATGACTTACAGCGTCTCCCCCATCGGCTTCGTCCGCTCCTGCTTCAAGGAGAAGTTCGCCATCCCGCGCCAGCCGCAACTGGCCCCCGCCGCCCGTGGTGTGCTGGAACTGGTGGCACCGTTCGATCAGGGCGATGCGGTGCAGGGACTGGAGCAGGTCAGTCATGTCTGGCTGCTGTTCCTGTTCCATCAGGCGCTGGAAGACAAGCCGCGACTGAAAGTCCGCCCTCCGCGCCTGGGCGGCAACAAGTCCATGGGGGTATTTGCCACCCGCGCCACTCACCGGCCAAACGGCATCGGTCAGTCGGTGGTGAAACTGGACAAGGTCGAGGCCAATCGCCTGTTCATCTCCGGCATCGACCTGCTGGACGGCACACCGATACTCGATATCAAACCCTACGTGCCCTATGCCGACATCATCCCTGAGGCCTCCAACAGCATCGCCAGTGCCGCGCCGCAACTGATCGACGTGCAGTGGACGGACGCGGCGCTGCAACAGGCCCACACCCACGCTCGGCGCCTGGCCGAGCCGCTGGTCGAGCTGATCGAGCAGTGCCTGGCCCAGGATCCGCGTCCGGCCTACCAGACGCCCGCACCGGAGCGCGAATACGGCGCGCAGTTCTGGGATCTGGACGTGCGCTGGCATTACCCGACACCGGAGCAGATCCGCGTCCTGGAAGTCATCCCCGCCGAAGCGTAATCCCCGTAAACGAAAAAGCCCGCGTTGCCTTCTCAGGCAACGCGGGCTCTTACTGTCACATCACAAAACCAAATGTGGGAGCGAGCCTGCTCGCGAAAGCGATCTGTCATCAACATCGCTGTTGGATGACACGACGCCTTCGCGAGCAGGCTCGCTCCCACAGGGTCTGGTGCTTACTTCTCGACGAACGCACGCTCGATCAAGTAGTCACCCGGCTCGCGCATACGGGCCGAGATTTTCAGGCCGAAGCTGTCGAGCACTTCGCTGGTCTCGTCGAGCATGCTCGGGCTGCCGCAGATCATCGCGCGGTCATCCTGCGGGTTGATCGGTGGCAGGCCAATGTCGCTGAACAGCTTGCCGCTGCGCATCAGGTCGGTCAGACGACCCTGATTCTCGAACGGTTCGCGGGTCACGGTCGGGTAGTAGATCAGCTTGTCACGCAGCGCCTCGCCGAAGAACTCGTTCTGCGGCAGGTGCTCGGTGATGAACTCGCGGTAGGCGACTTCGTTGACGTAACGAACGCCGTGAACCAGGATCACTTTCTCGAAGCGCTCGTAGGTTTCAGGGTCCTGAATTACGCTCATGAACGGCGCCAGACCGGTGCCGGTGCTCAGCAGGTACAGGTGCTTGCCCGGGTTCAGGTCGTCCAGGACGAGGGTGCCGGTAGGCTTCTTCGAGATGATGATCTCGTCGCCTTCCTTCAGGTGTTGCAGCTGGGAGGTCAGCGGGCCATCAGGCACCTTGATGCTGAAGAACTCGAGATGCTCTTCCCAGTTCGGGCTGGCGATAGAGTAAGCGCGCATAAGCGGGCGGCCATTTGGCTGTTGCAGGCCGATCATCACGAACTGACCGTTCTCGAAGCGCAGGCCCGGATCGCGGGTGCACTTGAAGCTGAACAGAGTGTCGTTCCAGTGATGAACACTGAGGACACGCTCGTGGTTCATGTTGCTCATGTACGTGGGACTCCTGGAGATTGATCTGCGCTTGCCCGGCTCGCGTTGAAGGATGCCGACGGTGCGCAATTGCATCGCATTCTAATAGCGCCGACAATATCTGTTAACTGGATTATTAAGATAAGGGTTATCGGTTATATCGATATGCGATTTACTCTTCGTCAACTGCAAGTCTTCGTCGCTGTCGCCCAGCAGGAGAGCGTGTCCCGTGCTGCGGGTCTGCTCAACCTGTCGCAATCGGCCGCCAGCACTTCCATCACCGAACTGGAGCGTCAATCCAGCTGCCAGTTGTTCGACCGCGCCGGCAAACGCCTGAGCCTCAACGCCCTCGGCAAACAATTGTTGCCGCAAGCGGTGGCCATGCTCGATCAGGCCAAGGAAATCGAAGACCTGCTCAACGGCAAATCCGGTTTCGGCTCGCTGTCGGTGGGCGCGACCCTGACCATCGGCAATTACCTGGCCACCCTGTTGATCGGCGGCTTCATGCAGCGTCATCCGGAAAGCCAGGTAAAGCTGCACGTGCAGAACACTGCCAATATCGTGCAACAAGTGGCGCATTACGAAATTGACCTGGGTCTAATCGAAGGCGATTGCAGCCACCCGGACATCGAAGTGCAGAGCTGGGTCGAGGATGAACTGGTGGTGTTCTGCGCCCCGCAGCATCCGTTGGCCAAACGCGGCAGCGCGACCATGGAGGAACTGACCCATGAAGCGTGGATTTTACGGGAACAGGGTTCGGGTACCCGCCTGACCTTCGATCAGGCCATGCGTCACCATCGCAGTGCGCTGAATATTCGTCTGGAGCTGGAACACACGGAAGCGATCAAGCGCGCCGTGGAATCGGGTCTGGGGATTGGCTGCATCTCGCGTCTGGCGCTGCGTGATGCGTTCCGGCGCGGCAGTCTGGTACCGGTGGAGACGCCGGATCTGGATCTGGCGCGGCAGTTCTATTTCATCTGGCACAAACAGAAGTATCAGACTTCCGCCATGCGTGAGTTTCTCGACCTGTGCCGCGCCTTCACCGCCGGGGTCCAGCGCAGCGACGAGATCGTCCTGCCGACAATCGCTTAAAGCAGAATCACCGCCCACACCAGGGCAATCATGCTCAGTGCCACGAATTGCGCGGCGCTGCCCATGTCCTTGGCGTTCTTGGACAGCGGGTGCAGTTCCAGGGAAATGCGGTCGATGGCCGCCTCCACCGCAGAGTTCAGCAGCTCGACGATCAGCGCCAGCAGGCACACGGCAATCAGCAACGCCTGCTCGACACGGCTGACATTCAGGAAGAACGTCAGTGGAATCAGCACCACGTTAAGCAGCACCAGCTGACGGAATGCCGCTTCGCCGGTGAAGGCTGCGCGCAGGCCGTCCAGCGAGTAACCGGAAGCGTTGAGGATGCGTTTCAGGCCCGTCTGGCCCTTGAAAGGTGACATAAAGTAAACAACCGACCAAAAAGAAGTGGGGAAGCTAGTTCAACGAAAGTCAAAAAAGCGTGAAGACGCCAGCCTTTACTGGCTCGGAATTGACTCAAGTTGTTGCAAGAGTAAAGCCGCCTGGGTGCGAGTCCGCACGTTCAGTTTGCGAAAGATCGCCGTGACGTGGGCCTTGATGGTCGCTTCCGACACACTCAACTCATAGGCAATCTGCTTGTTGAGCAGGCCTTCACAGACCATGGTCAACACCCGAAACTGCTGAGGCGTAAGGCTCGCAAGTCCATCGCTGGCTGCTTTGGCCTCGTCGGAGACGCTGACGGCTTCGAACGCCTGTGGCGGCCAGAACACGTCGCCGTCCAGTACTTTGCGCACCGCTTCCTGAATCACGCTCAAGTCGCTCGACTTGGGAATGAAACCGCTGGCACCGAACTCCCGCGACTTGACCATCACCGAAGCTTCTTCCTGCGCCGAAACCATCACCACCGGAATCTGCGGGTACTGCCCGCGCAACATCACCAGCCCGGAAAACCCGAAAGCGCCCGGCATGTTCAGGTCCAGCAGCACCAGATCCCAGTCGGCCTTCTCGGTCAGGCGCGCCTCCAGCTCGGCGATGCTCGCCACCTCCACCATTCGTACATCCGGACCAAGGCCCATCGTCACCGCTTGATGCAGTGCACTACGAAAAAGAGGGTGATCATCGGCAATCAGGATGTCGTATGTGGCCATTTTTCAAATGATCCTGTTTTTGATGGCAGCCCCGATGCATTCGGGGCTCACCAAGGCAAATCAAGATGCCGGCGCTTGTGCAGCGGCATCCACAGGGGCACGTTCAACGCCAATCACGGACAAAAACGGCGTTTCAAACCTTGGCCGCACCCCAATCGGCGCCAAGCATGCCCAGCGAAGCCGGGGTGGTCAAGCAACACGGCCACTGCTTTAGCAGTATGGGCCAGGATCAGGCCGGCGCCGGCTGCGGGTTGGCTATAAAAGGCAGCAACTCGGCATGGGCCGGTGTCGACACATTCACCTCAAGCTGCTGCTTGGCGCCCAGGTAATGCTGGCTGAACACATCGAAATAGGCGTCCAGCGCCGAGGCGGCATCCGTGTCGCCCGCCAGTTCCAGGCACAGCGCCGCCACTTCGGCAGTACACAGGTGCTCGCTGCGGGTCGAACGGCGCAGGCGATAGCGCGACAATTTGTCGGGCAACAGACTGAGGATCGGCAGGCGATCGAAATACGGACTCTTGCGGAAGATCTTGCGCGCCTCGGTCCAGGTTGCGTCCAGCAGAATGAACAGTGGACGCTTGCTGCTATCGAGATCCACGATGTTGGTGACCCGCGAAGGCTCGACGTACTCGCCGGGAAACACCAGATAAGGCTGCCATTGCGGGTCGTTCAGCAGCGCCAGCAATTGTTCGTCCGGCTCAGTCCGCGACCAGATGAAGGCGTGATTGTCCCGCACGATGTCGGCGATCAGCCAACCGGTGTTGCTCGGCTTGAACACTTCCTTGCCGGTCATGATCAGGCAGACACCGGAGCGGGTTTCAACGGTCGGGCGCCAGGCGCACAGGCAATGACTGATGATGACCCGGCAGTCACGGCAACGCTCGGAGCGGAAACCACGGGCCTGAATCGGCTTGATGCCCTCGTCCTCGCGCTGATCGCGCAGGCGGGCCACGGCGTTGGGGGCATGGTTCATTGCGGGCGACGCCGACTGACAGGAAAACTCGACACGAACAACTCTCGGCAAGGCAATAAAGGCCGGCAGTTTATCAGAGCGACGGGCACAAGCCTGTACCCTCCCGACCGGCTCCCCTATAATTCGCCGCCACTGAACGCACAGCCCCGGGGCTGGTCGAACCACCAGTCACTGAATCAGGAGAGTTTCATGCTGCGCCTTATCGTTCCTACCGCGGCCATTGCGCTGGCGTTGTCCTTCAGCGCACAGGCTGCGTCCCTGAAAGAGCAGAACCTGAACAAAGAGCTGCAAAACGTCGCCGCACAAAGCAGTGTCGGTACACCACGGGCGATCAACGAAGACATCCTCGATCAGGGTTACACCGTCGAAGGCACCACGCTGATCAACCACCTGAGCGTCCAGGCAAGCCATGCCGACAAGATGCGCGCCGATCCCAAAGCCGTGTATTTCCAGCTGGGGGCTTCGGTCTGCAACAACCCGTCGTACCGCAAGCTGATGGCCAAGGGTGCCGTGATGCGTTATGACTTCAGCGAAGTGAAGACCAACCGGGCGATCGGCTCGGCCAGCTATCAGGAATCGGACTGCCCTAAAGCAGGCCCGGCGAAGAAGAAGTAATCAACGAGAATTGGCGCGCCGCTGTTCATCCTCGGCGCGCAGTTCGGCCAGCAAGGCCTGCAGATAGCGCGAGCGGCGCTCCCCTCCCGAAAGACGTCGGCAGCACTCCTCTTCGAGACTGACATGATTGGTCTCGGCCGATGCCTTCAACATTCGATACAGCTGCGTATCGATCTCCAGAATGACTCTGGTCATGTGTCCCGCCTCCTTGCCACCCGCAAATCCTTGAATCGCATGCATCTTGCGTACGCTCGCTGACGCAAAGTTGTCGTACGGCGCCTTTAACTTAGTAAATCAGAGCATTTTGCCCTCGGTGCACCATCGGACGAGCGGTGAAAGCACTTCGCAAATCGACAATAAGCAGTTGCCAGGCAAGACTTTGTGGCGCAATGCTCAATGAGCGAGAAATGCTTTGAGGGTCTAGATTCAAAGTATTCCCGATCATTTTATCAACGGCAGGAAAGGAGCTGCCGGACGTTTGTTTTTCTTGCAGCGCGGCACTGACGCCGCACGTCAGGGCCGAAGGCTCTGTGCAGAAGGAGAAGTTGCATGCCTTACCAACCGAATGACCTGCTCAGCCGTCATTTTCAGGAAAGCGGCCACGACCTCACCGGCAAGGTCGAAGAACAACTCAACCTGGTTTCCCCCAACAGCCCGAACATTCCCATCTACCGCGACATGATCCTGACCGTGCTGCGCATGGCCCAGGAAGATCACAACCGCTGGAATGCCAAGATCACCTTGCAGGCCCTGCGTGAACTGGAGCAGGCGTTTCGCACGCTCGAACAGTTCAAGGGCCGGCGCAAGGTCACGGTGTTCGGCTCGGCGCGCACGCCCGTAGAGCATCCGCTGTACGCCATGGCCCGTGAACTGGGCGCAGCCCTGGCCCGCTCAGACATGATGGTCATCACTGGTGCCGGTGGTGGAATCATGGCCGCCGCCCATGAAGGCGCCGGCCGCGAAAACAGCCTGGGGTTCAACATCACCCTGCCCTTCGAACAGCACGCCAACCCTACTGTGGACGGGACCGGGAATCTGCTGCCGTTCCACTTTTTCTTTACCCGCAAACTGTTCTTCGTCAAAGAGGCCGACGCACTGGTGCTGTGCCCCGGCGGTTTCGGCACGCTGGACGAAGCGCTGGAAGTGCTGACCCTGATCCAGACCGGCAAAAGCCCGCTGGTGCCGGTGGTGCTGCTGGACACGCCGGGCGGCACGTTCTGGCAAGGGGCGCTGGATTTCATTCGCCAGCAACTGGAGGACAACCGTTACATCCTGCCAACTGACCTGAAGTTGATGCGCCTGGTGTACAGCGTTGAGGAGGCGGTGGAACAGATCAATCAGTTCTACGGCAACTTCCACTCCAGCCGCTGGCTCAAACGGCAGTTCGTGATTCGCATGAACCACAGGCTCAGCGACCGGGCACTGGACCACATGCAGGAAGTCTTCGCCGATCTGTGCCTGAGCGACCGGTTCCATCAACACGCCTATAGCGCTGAGGAGCACGACGAGGCGCAATTCAGCCATCTGGCGCGACTGTCCTTCGCCTTCAACGCCCGTGACCATGGGCGCCTGCGGGAACTGGTGGACTTCATCAACTTGCCGGAGAACTGGGCACAGTCCAGACCACAAACGGCGCAATCCTCCCGCGAACCGTCGAAGGTAATCTGAAGGCAAAAAAAAGCGGCCCGCTATCGAAATAGCGGGCCGCTTTTTTATTTTTTGATTGAAGCTGGAACCGATTTAATCGTCCATCCCTCTGCCGCTGAACAAGCGGTTGATCATCTCCATCGAGAACCCCCGATACGCCAGAAACCGGCCTTGTCTGGCTCGTTCCTTGGCGTCGGCGGGAAGCTGTCCGGAGAACTTCCGTTGCCAGGTCTCTGTTAGCTGCACCTGCCAGTTGATACCGCTCTCACGCAAGGCAAGTTCGATATCGGCACGCTGCAAGCCGCGCTGGCTCAGTTCCTCACGAATCCGTAACGGGCCATAACCTGAACGGGCGCGGTAAGAAACAAAGCTTTCCAGATAACGCGCTTCGGAAAGCAGCCCTTCTTCCGTCAATCGGTCGAGGGCTGTTTCGATCATTTCGGGTGGAGCGCCGCGCTGACGCAGTTTACGCGTCAGCTCGACTCGACCGTGCTCGCGGCGTGCGAGCAGGTCCATTGCGGTTCGCCGCACCGCGACGAGGGTATCGAGTACGGCGGTTGTCATCGTTGCAATCAGATATCAGCGTCAGCCAGGTCGTCTTCGGTCTCTATGACCGCAGAAGCCTTGGAGTCAGCGATCACGGCTGGCGACAGCAGCTTGTCACGCAGTTGCTTCTCGAGCTTCGCCGCGACTTCCGGGTTGTCTGCCAGGAACTTGGCCGAGTTGGCCTTGCCCTGACCGATCTTGGTGCCTTCGTAGGCATACCAGGCGCCGGACTTCTCGACGAAACCGTGCAGCACGCCCAGGTCGATCATCTCGCCGTTCAGGTAGATACCCTTGCCGTAGAGAATCTGGAACTCGGCCTGACGGAACGGCGAAGCCACCTTGTTCTTCACGACCTTGACGCGGGTCTCGCTGCCGACCACTTCGTCGCCTTCCTTCACCGCGCCGGTACGGCGGATGTCGAGACGGACCGAAGCGTAGAACTTCAGCGCGTTACCACCGGTGGTGGTTTCCGGGCTGCCGAACATCACGCCGATCTTCATGCGGATCTGGTTGATGAAGATCACCAGGCAGTTGGCGTTCTTGATGTTACCGGTGATCTTACGCAGCGCCTGGGACATCAGACGGGCTTGCAGGCCCACGTGCATGTCACCCATTTCGCCTTCGATTTCAGCCTTCGGTACCAGTGCCGCCACGGAGTCGACGATGATCACGTCAACGGCGTTGGAGCGCACCAGCATGTCGGTGATTTCCAGGGCCTGTTCGCCGGTGTCCGGCTGGGAAACCAGCAGGTCGTCGACATTGACGCCCAGCTTGCCGGCGTACTCAGGGTCGAGGGCGTGTTCGGCGTCGACGAATGCGCAGGTCGCGCCGGCCTTCTGGGCCTGGGCGATCACGGACAGCGTCAGTGTGGTTTTACCGGAAGATTCAGGACCGTAGATTTCAACAATACGACCTTTTGGCAGGCCGCCGATGCCGAGCGCGATGTCCAGACCCAGAGAGCCGGTGGAAATGGCCGGGATCGCCTGACGGTCCTGATCGCCCATACGCATTACGGCACCCTTGCCGAATTGACGTTCGATCTGACCCAGGGCCGCAGCCAAGGCTTTCTTCTTGTTGTCGTCCATTAAAGTCCTCACGTAATCAATAAGGCCTGACGGCCAACACCTGTATAAGTAGCCAGTATTATTCCACAGCGTTCGCGGATCGCCTACCCCTGATTTTCGATTTCTCGTGCCGCCAGTCGCAGCAGCCCCTCTAGCGCGGCCTTCACCGTTTGTCGGCGGACCTCGTCGCGGTTGCCGGGGAAGTGCTGCACCTCGCTGGAAACCGCGTCGCCCACACCCCATGCCAGCCACACCGTGCCCACCGGCTTGTTCGGCGAGCCGCCGTCCGGCCCGGCGATACCGCTGACTGCCACGGCAAACCGGGCACGGCTGTGTTTCTGCGCACCGCGCACCATCGCCTCGACCACCTCGCGACTGACCGCGCCCACGGTGTCGAACAGTTCGGCGGGCACGTTCAGTTGCTGGGTTTTCTGTCGGTTGGAGTAGGTCACATAACCGGCCTCGAACCAGGCGGAGCTCCCCGGGATCCGGGTAATCGCTTCAGCGATGCCGCCGCCGGTGCAGGACTCGGCCGTGGTGACGTGGGCATTGAGCAACTGCAGGCGTCGGCCAAGTTCGGCCGCCAGTTGGGTGAGGTCTTTCACGGCACTCTCCGGATCGGGTGGAATGCCTACCACCGTACACGAGCCGGTTGCGCTTTCAATACACAGACTCATTCAAAATGTGCAGGCGCCAGCGCTCTGATATAGGCCTGACAGGCCTGCAGGGCAATCAGTCCGCGATCGCCTTCACCGGTGATGGCGACAATTCGTTGAGCATGCGCCGGGTCAAGTCGGGCGCGTACGGTTGCATGATCCACGCCGCCGGTGCCGGAGGCGGCTGGCACACCGCAGCCTTGGGCAGCGTCGCCTGCGTCGATGAGGACTGACAGGCGCAGATCAGCAGTGGCAAGGCGATCGCGCAGGCGATCCTGGTCACGTTGGGCATCGCTGAGTGCTCGATAGTGGGTTTGTTCACTGGCCGCGAGCCGCTGCTCCAGGGCCAGGCGCTTGTCCTGTTCGGCCTGCTGCGCCGAGGCAGCAGCCTGAGTCAGTTGGTTGAGGGTTTCGGCATGCTGTCGCGCCTGCTCGGCCAGTTGGCGGCCATAACGCCAGTCCTGGAATTGCCATGCCAGTGCAGCAGCCCCCAGAACCAGCAATACAACACCGGTTACGCGCCAGGAGATGGACATAACACCGCCCTCGCCCGCGCCCAGATGTCCAGACGATCCTGCAAGCCGTTCAACCCGCCGTTGATTCGACGGGTGATGGTATTGAACTGATCGCGGTCCGCCAGTTCGTTCAAACCGTTCTGCTCCCAGAACCACGCAGCGGACTCCGCCGCCCATTGCGGTTGCTCAAGCAATTCGGGCAACGACAACAGACGCTCATCGCCGAACAACCCGAGACTGCACTGGCGATAGTTGGTGCGGCCGGTGATCTGGATCAGCCCGCGACCGCGATACTTCTGTCCGTCACCATCGGCTTCCGGCGTGTTGCCCAGGCGCAGCGCCAGCGTGCCGGTGTCGTATTTGCTCAGATACTGGTTGTCGCCCAGTTCGCGCACGTAGCGCAGTTGCCCGGACTCATGGCCGACCTGAGCGAGAAACGCAGCGACGCGCTTGGGCGTATCGATGCGATGACGCGCCATGGCGTCGTTGAGCGGTGAAACAAAAACGCCCGCTTGGGAGCGGGCGTTGGGCATGATTTTGCTGAGGTTGTTTTCAGTGATTTGCATAATGCTTGATCCTCCCTGGATGTGCTGCGATTGAATCATGACTGGTGACCAGGGCCTGCCAGCCATTTCTTTCCGGAGTTTTCCGCGCCAGGATCCTTGTGAAATACAGAGGACTCAAAGTGCCGTTGCCAACCAGCGCGGCGCCACCGGACGATGCTCGCTGAACGGGAAAAACGAAGCCTGTGGCCAGTCCCGCAGCGCGCGCCGAAACGCTTGCAGCTCGGCATATTGCTCGGTGGTCAGCGTGGTGCCCCCGCCGTCCTCCAGCTCATCGCGGTCGCGGGCCACCAGGCCATCGGTGGCTGCCAGTTGTGCGGTTCGCCAATTGCGTTCGGTTTCGCCCGCCTGTTCTGCCGAAAGAGGCGGCGGATCGACCAGTATCGGATAACCGGTTTGCGCATCCACACCGATGACTTTCGCAGTGACCGCCAGTTGCTGGAGCAATGAAATCCAGTAGGCCTTGGGAATTTCGATGACGTCGTCCGGAATGTCCGACGAATTGATTCCCGGCACATAAACCCCTCGGGTACGTGCACTGAATAAAACGTTGAAGTCGTTCATTTAATAGCCCTTGGCAAAATAAAATACGGTCCAGCCAGCCGCGACCTGGTTGAGCGCGTTGCGTACTTTCAAGCGAACGCCTTGTTTGGTGGCCGAGCCGCCGATAACAATGACCATGGCGCCATCACCGCCAACATGAGTGGCGACACACGAGAAAAACGCATTCGGGAAGGAAATCGGGAAACTGACCCACATTTCACCATTGGCATCTGTAGTACCGAATCCCCATTGATCGATGTTTCCACTGGCGTGTTTCTGGTATCCAGGGTTACCAGACCAGCCGGAAAACAACGCGGCATATTTCAGACTGGCCGTGCCGTAAACCGTCCAGATACCGTTCTCTTTGACAACGTTGGCACTCTCGCCGCTGTTCATCACAATCGAGCTCAGATAGGCGCCTTGCGGACTTATTTGCGTATTGCCCATGCAGGCAATGGTGATCGCTGCGTTGCTGCGACAGTGAAAGCCGATCGTCGCGCCGTTGGGCAAGTTGAGGATGTCCGGCAAGGTCACGGTGTATGCCGAGTTGCCGCCCAGGCCGATTGAACATCCGACATCCGCGGCCGTCAGTTGTGTGGCCGCAGACACACCGCGCGCGCCGGCATAGTTGCCAAGTGCGCGCTGGACAAACTCGGACGTCGCCGCAGAACGACTGACATCGAATGGCGCAGCCGTCTGGAACAGTTGAGAGCTGCGAAGTGCCCCCAGCAATTGCGTATTTGACGCCTCGCTCGGCGTCAGACCGCCGGCACGCACAACACCCAGAATTTCCTGTGTAACACCGTTGCCCCAACTGGCTGGAATCAACGATCCCGGTTTACCTGTGATCAGGTCTTCATCAACAAACCGGCCATTGACCAGGCCGGCGCTCGGGACGCTGTTTGGATAGTCCATTGCACTTCTCCCTGTGTGGAAATCAGATGTTCACCGTTGTGCCGGGCACAACGGGCCAGGTGATTTCCTCGGGGAAACCAGTCTGTTTTTCGATACGGTTCAGTTCCACGCTGTAGAGCTTCCATTCGAGCAACTGCAGTTGCTCTTCGTGGCTGGCATCGCCGATGTCTTCGGCGTATTGCAGGGGCGCAATGCGCAGGACGGCGTCACGCAACAGCGCGTCACGCGTCTCCCTGGCCTGTTGGCTGATACTGGCCAGACGGACTTGCGCATCCAGTTGCCAGGCGTTGTCGCGCCACACATGGAACTCTCCGGGCCAGGGTTGCGCCGTCAGGGTGTCGGGCAGCTCGCCCAACTCATTCCAGATCTGTTGCGCGCCGCCGTCCTTGCGATAGACCAGACCACGTCGGTCAATCACCTCTCGCGGTACTCCATTGATCAGCGCCCAGGCGTGACCGCTTTCCAGTTCAGGCAATTCGAACGACAACTGGACTGCGTTACTGGGCAGTTGAATACCGATACCTGGCGTCACGAAAAACTCGACAGGCCCGGACAAGGCGCCCGAGCCATCAAACAGATAATTGAACATAGGTACCTCAGATGAGTTTGATACGGCCGGGATAGGCGATGTTGCGCGGGCGGGACTTGAAGGCCAGCAGCAGGGTATTGGCAGCATCACGCTGGTAAGTCGTATTGGCAGGGAAAATGGGGCCGCCATTGAGTAGCCCGGATACGTATTGCGGCTCTTCACGGGTTTCGGCACCGAAGCCGGTCAGACTGTCCGACCAATACGCTCCGACCGCACCGCTGCCATTTGCGCCTTGGGCGTAGGAGTGAATCGAACCGCCCTGAAAGGAACCCATGGCCCGTGCCGCGTCCACGCCCCGGCCCTCATCCAGCACTCGCAGAAACTCGCCTCGCCCTTCCGGGCCGCGGAAGGTCGCCGCGCCGTCGCCCGAAGTCCATTTACCTTCGTTGCCTGCACGCGCCGCTTCAGTGCCCAGCATTCCGGAGAGCTGGGCGTGATCCCACAGCCACGGCCACTCGACACGCTTCATGACGGTGCCGTTGAGCGCTCCGTAACCACCAGGGCTGAGCAAAGTGGTCGTCTCGAAAAACGGCCGTCCCAGTGGTGTGTTGTCAAAGCGACCGACGGGCCACCAACTGCCGGCCCCGTCGCTGCGCAAATGCCACCAGTCACCGCCGCCCATCAGCACCAGAAACGGGTAACCGCTCGCAGACAAATGCGTATGAAAACGGATCCGGTCGGTTCCGGATGCCTGCACCACCATTCGATTGCCGCTGTTGTCGACACGACGAACAATCACGTCGCGCACACCCAGTCCGACAGTGGCGCCGGGCAAGGTGATCGTCGTGGCACCGGGGCTGCCATCGATCAGTACCAGACCGAGTTCCTGATCAATCAGTGCCTTCGAAGCGGCAAGCCGTGTCACCACCGAACGCATTGGGCTGGCGGCACCGATGATCGATTGAATGGCTTTGAACAGCTGGCCGGTATCGACCTCGTTGGCCGTCATTCCGGCACCGCCGATCACGTTGAGAATTTCTTGTGTAACGCTGTTGCCCCACACCGCCGGAATCAAAGAACCCGGCGTGCCTGCCACCGGGTTTTCATCGACGAAGCGGCCGTCGACCAGGCCGACGCTGGGGACGCTTTTTGGATAATCCATGGGATGTTCGTTCCTCTGTCATGACAAATGAAACGTGGCGGCGCGAAGGCTTTCGCAACGGCGCAAACGCTTCTGTTCCTGAAAATAAAAAAGCCCACGGCGACGTGGGCTTGGGTGAGGCTGGACGCGACTACGGGTTGGTGTTGTCCGCCAGTCCACGAATGGCCAGCAGCACTTCGTCCGTGGCGGCACGCGCCTGTTCCAGCTGATTTTTGCTGGCGTACTCACGGATCCGGGTCTTGGCCTTCAGGCGCAAGGTGCGCAGGGTCAGCAGGCTGTCACTGACCTGAGCAGCCTTGTCGAGGATCTGCTCGGCCGCCTGTTTCGCAGACCTGCCTTTGGCGACCCACGCGGCCACGGACAGCGGCACTTCCTTCTTCGGATAACCGGCGTCCTGAAAGGCCTGAGCGTCAAGGACTGCCTGGGCATACTCCAACGCCTTGAGCGGGTCACCGGCCAACACGCTGCGTGCACTGTCGGCGGCAGCATCGACCCGGGCACAGAGGCGTGCGGTTTCCTGTTGTTCCAGCAGCGCGACTTTCTCAGGGTTGACGACCCATTGTTCACCGTCCCAGTCATGGGTCGCGGACGGCTGCGCAGGACGCAACTCTCCATCGATCTGATGCAGTTCCTGAATGACGATCATCGAATGAGCTCCCACGACAGCTGCACGTTCACAGCATCAGAAAAGTTGATCGGAATACCGACGCTGTAGTCGGTTTGCGGATGGTTTTTGATGCCCATGCTTAACAACAACTCATCGCTGTCGGCTATGGTTTGCCCCAGCGTGTGTTCCGCCTGGAAGCTCTGCCAGAGCGAGCGCAGTTGCATATGGTCGAAACTGGCGGCCAGCGTCGACACCGTGACGTCATTGAGAACGTTGTTGGTAAACAGCACGCACGGGTACAACGTCGCCGGATTCCAGCCGGCGGCGTTGTTGGCACTGGTCGTCGCAGTAGGTGACAGAAAGCAGTAGTTGCCACCGGACCATCCGGTGCCAGGAAAAGCCATAGAGGTGACAGCGGTCGAGGAAGGCGTCGGGTTACCCACGATCAACCGTGCAGCACGGGCATGAGGGTCGAGCGGCAAAAAAACCGCGCCGGTGCCGTTGACGGTCTGCGTCCAGGACAAGCGAGCACGGTTGTAGATTGCGCGTACTGTCGGCACAGAACCCGGTGCACCCGTAACCACCCAGGCCAGGCACATGTCCAGCACCGAACTCTGGAAACCACCGCCTGCAGCACCATTGACCGTGCCCTTCAGAGTGTCGGGCGTCACGTCGTAAATCGTCCCGCGCTGCATGTAGAACGTCAGTGCACCACTCACCACCTGCGCCCGCAGAAAGTAACCCGAACTCGGCAACAGATCGGCGCTGCTCCAGGCCTGAGTGGTGAACGTCCGCGAACGTCCCAACTGCCCCGCCACCACTTCCTGACCGATACTGACGTAAACACCCGCCGGCACCGACACCCGACCGCCACTGGTCGAGGCGGCAGCCGGTGTGATCGACATTCGCGCATCCGGTGTAGCGACGGTTGGAAGCGGCAACGCCGCCAGCGGCAATGCCAGATCCTGATTCCAGCCCTTGGCCGAAACACTCTGGATCGCCTGCAACAGCTGGTCGTATTTCTTCTCGTCCGGGTTCAGATCCCCGGCCTTGATCACGTTGAGAATTTCCAGCGTGACACCGTTGCCCCAGTCTGCCGGAATCAACGATCCCGGCGTCCCGGTCATCGGGTTTTCATCCACAAACTTCCCATTCACCAGACCGGCGCTGGGCACACTCTTCGGATAATCCATTGCGTTATTCCCTAGTCATAGTTGATGTGCACCTTGGTATGTGCCGGCGCCGCTCTATGGATCAGGCATTCCAGCGCCGAGCCCGGATTGACGCCGAAGCGCTCGCCCCAGTAACTCGCGCCAAAGCGCCGGCCGAGCAACAGCCGGCCACCGGTGTTCAGCGTCCACATGAACTGCGCTTCCCAGGTGCCCCAGTGCGCCGCGCCGAAGCGCGAGCGGCCCATGCGCGGGGCTTCGAGTTCGGTGATGGTGGCGTTGGGGTAACCCTGGCTTTTAGCGATCTCCAGGTAATAGCCGACGGCCTGGCTGCCGACCGCGAGCAAGCGGCGGCGCACGGCGAGGCGACGGTCGTCGAACAGCGGTGTGGCGCCGAGGCACGGATCGGGCAGGTTCATCACCTGTTCCCAGTCCGGCACCAGTTCGCTGACGCCGGCCGGGTCCATCTCGTTGAGCAGGTCGGCGGCGCGGGCATCGAGACGCGCCAGTTCGACGGCAACGCCTTGCAGCACTTCATCGAGTTCCGGCACCCGCTCCGGGTCCCATGCCGGGCCGCTGGGCAGCAGGGCGCGAAGCTGCGCCTGATATTGCGCGGCGGTTCTTATGCCCCCCATACGCAACCTCCGAAGGTGAGCAGTTCGCTTTGACCGGCAGGCACGTCAGCGGCCGGCTCGGTCAAGGTGTGATCGTACTCACCGCCGGCGCTGCTGATGGCTTCGCGAATATGGCTGATCAGCAACGGCACGCCGAGATCGGCTTCACGGTTGTGCAGGTCGCGCAGCTGCGCTTCGACGGCGGCGCGCACGGCGGTGGTGTCCGGGTTGACGCTCTTGAAGCGGTACACCACCGGCACTTGAATCGGTCGCTGCACATGCACTTCCGCCGTCACCGGTCGCAGCGGCTCGATGTAGTCCTGGACTTCCGCCAGTTGCTCGTCGTTGGGCACCGGTTGCGGATCTTCATCACGCATGATGAACACCGTCACCGTACCCGGGCCGAGCAGGCCGCCCCGGCACCAGGCACGAGTTACGCCCGGCACTTCCAGCGCCCAGGTTTCGTAGTCGCTGGCCGAACCGCCGTGAGGGATAACGCGATAGGAGCGAATCACCCGCGAACGTAGCGACTCCAGACTCTCCCGCGCTACGCCGCCGCTAAGGCCTGGCGCCAGCACGACAAAACTGTTGCCGACCACGCCGGTAATCGGCTGCACCGGAGTCAGCGCCAGTCCGGCATCGGTATTGCCGAGGCTGCCGGCATCCAGCGCCGCGATGGTGGTGGTGTTGCTGCCATTGACGGTGGTGCGCGCGGTGGTGACTTTGTAGGTACGGCCATCGCTCGATTGCAGCAGCGTATCAACGTCCAGCACCGCGCCCGCGGTCGCGGTAAAACTGACGCTGCCGGTGGCGACTTGCGCCGGTTTGCGCGGCTGGTTCAAGCGCAGTGCAGCGATACGTTCCAGAGTCGATTCGTCGGCGGTGTCGGGCAGGATCTGCTCGGCAATCCAGTCAAGGTAGCCGTACAGACCGTAAGCGGCACCGCCGACGGTGCGGGCCAGGACTTGCGCATCGGACTGGCGCAGCGAATCGCCGGCCAGGTCGCTTTGGGTGCGCTTGATCAGCACCGGCAGCGAAGGGGTTTCAAACGGCATAGATCACCTGCCAACTGTTATCGGGGTTGATGTCCAGGCGTTCGCCGTCGGCCAGGGTCAGGACCGTGCGCAGGTTCAGGCGCTGGGCGTCGAGGCGTTCGCTGATGATGTCGATGGCGCTGCAGTGGCCGTCATCGATCAGCCATTGCAGGGCTTCGCGGGCATAGAACTCGGCGTCCATCTGGGTCTGCCGGGTCAGCTTGACCCGCCGTAGCAGCCACAGCCGCGAGCCGATGCGATCGTCGGCCACGGTGGGAAAGGTGTCGCCCCACCAGCCGTAACGCTCCTCGTCGTCGAGGGCATCGTCATCGGCCGCACGGCGCCAGGTGAACAGGCTGATCAACACCGAGCGGGTCAGCGCGGCGTGGAGGTTTTGACTGAAAAGCATCACTGACCTCCCGCCGGCACGCCGGTCTGGCCGCTGCCGCCCTGCACGCCGCCATGCACGTGCTTGATCTGGCTGATGCCGCCGGCCAGCTGATCACCTTTGGAAACGATCTTGCCGGTCTGGTTGATCACCGGTGTGTCGAAGTTCACGGCGGTGCTGGCGCGGATGTTGAGCGTGGCGGTTTCGATGTCGATGATCCGCCCGCGCCTGAAGTGGATCTTGTCGCCTTCGTCGGTGTAGATCGCCACTTCGCCGGCCGCCAGCGATTGCAGGCGATAACGGCGGTCGGCAACCACCAGCGCGATGGCGTGGGAACGGTCGCCGCCGAGAAAGGTGACGACGCCTTCGGCACCGGCCAGCGGGTGGCTAGTGAAGCCGTAGGGTTCGAAGTGCTCCATGTCGTCGTTCACTTCACCGGCGGTGAGGCGCATTTGCAGCGATTGCAGCTTGGAGGCCGAACTGGCGAGCACGACAGTGCCGCGCGCCAGCAGGCGTGTCAGTAGGCTCATAGGGTTTTCCTTGGAATGTCAGCCCGCCGCCCACCTGTGGGAGCGAGCCTGCTCGCGATGGCGATCTGGCAGACACTTCTGCACTGACAGGTCTACCGCTATCGCGAGCAGGCTCGCTCCCACAGAGGCGATGTCAGGCTGGTGGCTTTTTCGGTGGGGTCGGGTTCGCGTCGAAGGTATGCGGCGGCGCCACTTGCAGGGTGGTCACCGAACCTTGCGCCGACAGCGAGTACGTCACCTTGGAAATCAGCATGTCTTCATCGAACCCGAGCACCGGATCCTTGACCCGCACCAGGGTGTTGTGACGCCACAGGTCACCGTTGGACTGACGCCAGCCCTGTACCTGATAAGTCGTGGTCAGAGCCCGGCCCATACGCGTCGCGCTCTCCCATTGGGCCCGTTGCTGGGCCAGTTCGAACGTCAGTTGCGAGCCTTCGTTGATGATCGTGGTGCGCCGACGCTTGAAGCTCAGGTCGGTCGCCGTCGATTCAACTTCGCTGACCGCCGCCCCGCTCTTCTTGTCGTTGCCCTTCTGCTGACCGATCACCCGGTACTCGGAAAACACCTGGCTGAAATCCATCGGCGCATTGGCCGAAAGAATGTTCTTGCCAAGTTCCAGCGCGTCACTGGCGCGACCGGCGCTGCCGGGTTTGGCGAGCACCAGCCGGCCTTCGGCGTCATCGGTGGAAAACACCCGGTACAGCGAGAGCAGACGATCGATCGACTGAAACACCGTTTCACCCGGCACGATCGTGTGTTTGCTCAGACGTGCAGTCTCGGGAATCTCGTTGACCACAAACTGCGAGTATTCCCCGGCCAGGGCCTGGACGATGTTCAACAGCGATTGATCCTGCCATTGGCCAGGGATGTTTCGCGCCGCACAATCCACCAGATCCTGGGTCTTGGAACTGCCTTCGATACTCAGGCTGATCTGCCGCCCGTCATAACTGATCGGGGCCTTGAACACATAGCCGGTGAGCACCAGATCCTGGCCGATCCGCACTTCGCACGGGTCACCGGCCTTGATCCGCTGATCCACGGTCTGCCCCGGCCATTGCCAGGTGATGTCGAGTTTGAAGGTGCGGAACTGGCGCTCCAGGTCCGCGGTGATCTCCACGCTTTTCCAGCCGCCGTATTCCATGTCGCCGACAGTCAGCGTGACGCGGTTGTCAGTCTCGTTCATGACTCACTCCCTGGAAACCTTGACTTCGTTGGGTGAGAAGCTCGGATGAGACAGACCATTGCGCTGAATGACCTCGGTCACCCGAGTGGCATCGCCAAACTGCTTGTAGGCCACGACCAGCGCCGGAAAGGTTTCCTGGAAGGTTTTGCTGACCAGTCGCACACCGGACGAAGCCACGGCCTTGAGGTGCGCGATCAGCGCTTCCTTTACATCGGCGATGGCCTGATAGTGCGCGGGATCGGCCTTGTCCTGGGCCTTTTGCAGCGCTTCGATCAGCTCTTTTTGCAGCGCTTGCAGATCGTCGGTGACCGGCACTTCCTGACGGCTGACCGGCTGTTTCGACTGTTGCTCCAGCGAAGGCGTCGACGACAGTTTCACCGGCGTCGACGCCACCGGCATCGAGGCTACCCATTGCGCCGCTTTGACGATCAGGGTGTCCTGCACCAGATTGGCCAGGGCCTGCGCCGCAGCCGTGGTGTCCTTGCCGGTGGTGATCTTCGGTGCGTCGGCCTTGCGGATGGCTTCGATCTGTTGGGACACGTCGGCAATCACGCCACGGTAGCCCTCCTTCGCGAATGCCTTCAGCTCTTTGATATCGCCGAGCAAGCCCTTGAACTCCGCCGCCACCTCCTTGGGCAGTTCCTTGACGGCCCTGACCAGTTCGGTGATCTGCTTGTATTGCGCGATCAGCGGCTTGAGCTGCTCCTTGATCACGTCGTACACACCGGTGAGGCTGTTGCGCAGATTGGCGATGCCGATCCGCGCCGCCTTGATCAGGGTCATCGCCTGTTCGAAGCGCGCCACCGCCGACCCGAGCAAACCGTCAGCCTTGATCAGCAGGACTTTTTGCGTGCTGACCGTCGCCGTCGGAAACGGCAGCGGCCGGTCCGGGTAGAACTTCAGAGTGAAGGTCACCATCCCGCCGTCCTGGCGGGTGTGGGTCATGTCGCACTCGCCGACCTTGACCTGCAGGCGTCCCAGCCACGGATGCACCAGCTCGCCGCTGCCCTGCTCCAGGGCCTGGAGCAGCTTGTCGCGCTGCTCCAGGCAATCGGCACCGATGACGAACGCCGTCAGGTCGTGGGTCTTGGCCTGCTGGCCGAGATCCTCGAAAAACGGCAGGTCGCGTTGCGGGTACTCGTGCAACTGCCCCTTGCGGCCGACCGGGGTTTTCGCCTGGTCGATCCAGAAGCCGACACCACGAAAGGATGCCGGCAACAAACGGTCACGCCAGTTCATTGGAACCTCCTGCCGATAGCGAGCGATAGCCGATGCGCGAACTGAGCGCCAGCCCCGGTTGATTGGTTTGCGGTTGATCGGTGCGCAGCCCCGCCGGCGCGTTTTCGAAGCGCACCGTCAGGCCGCCTTCGAGTTGTGTGCGGTTGTTGGCGGCGCTTTGCTGGATCAGTGCGCCAGAGGATTGCGGCAAAGAACCGCCCTGCAGCGCGCTGCCACCCTCGGGTTTCGGGCTGGCACCAAAGAAGGCCGGCGCCAGTTCACCCTTGCCTTCGGCATTGGTCTGACGTTGCGCCTGGGTCAAGGTTTCGACCTTGCCGGTGACCCTGGCGATCAGCCCGGCGAAGCCGCCGTCGAACAGCTCCTTGATCGGTGCGATGACGGTTTGCAGCTTTTGCCACAGCTCGCCGAACCACTCGGTGATCGGTCCCCAGTTCTTGATGATCTGCCCCAACGGTGTCCATTCGAACATGTTGTGCAGGAACTCCAGCACCGGCGCGGCCAATGCCTGCACCACGCCCCACAGCGCCGAAAACACTTCGCTGATCGGCTGCCAGTACTGCGCGATCTGC
The DNA here is from genome assembly GCF_003576265.1 of Pseudomonas sp. 91RF. Lineage (NCBI taxonomy): Bacteria > Pseudomonadati > Pseudomonadota > Gammaproteobacteria > Pseudomonadales > Pseudomonadaceae > Pseudomonas > Pseudomonas sp. 91RF. The sequence goes on along the minus strand of NZ_QWFC01000019.1, from coordinate 115,132 downwards.
TCCAGCGGCGACCATTCGAACAGGCTCTGGAAGAAGCTTTTGATCGTTTGTGCCGACGTTTGCAGCGCGGCCCAGACCGGTTCGAAAAAGGTCACGACGCTGCCCCAGTTGTTGACGAGCATCCCCAATGGGGAATAGTCGAACAGGGTGCCGAAGAAGTCCTTGATGGCTTGCGCCGCCGGTTGCAGCGCCGCCCAGATCGAAGCGAAGAAGCCGGTGATCGCACTCCAGTTGTTGATGATCATGCCCAGCGGGGAATAATCGAAAAGGCTGCCGAAGAAGTCCTTGATGGCTTGCGCCGCCGGTTGCAGCGCGACCCAGATCGAGGCGAAGAAACCGGTGATTGCGCCCCAGTTGTTGATGATCATGCCCAGCGGCGTCCAGTCGAACAGCCCCTTGAGGAACGACATCACCGGCACACTCAAGGCCTTGAGCAATTCCCAGATCGCCGAAAACAGACCGGTCAACGGCCCCCAGTTTTCCAGGATCAGGCCCGCGGGCGACCACGAGAAAACCGACTTGAAGAAGTCGATCACCGGCGCCGTGACCGCTTTGACCTTGTCCCAGATACCCGAGAAGAAACCCGCGACCGGTTCCCACAGCGCTGCCAGCGTTTCCAGCGGTCGCCAGTCGAGTACCGAGCGCAACGTCGCCATTGCACTGGCCCCGGCATTTTTCACGCCCTCCCACATTCCGGTGAAGAACGCGGATATCGGTGTCCAGTTGGCCACGATCAGTCCGGCCGCCACGGCAATGCCCATGGCGATCAGCATGATCGGGTTGGTCTTGAGCACCATGCTCATGACGTCCATCACCTGGGTCATACCGGTGACGGCGGTTTGCATGGCGGAAAACGCAATCGCCCCCGCTGCCAGGCCTTCGACCAGTTTCGGGTTGTCGGCCAGCAGGCTGCCGACCTGGGTCAGCATCGGCTCCAGTCCGACCACCAATGCACCCACCGCCGGCACCAGTGCGGCATCCACTGCAGCGGAGACTTTCTCCATGGACGCACTGAATACGTTCATGTTCTGCGCAGCGGCTTTGGGCGTTTCCGGCAGGTCGACGGTTTTTGCCGTCTCGCTGACTTCGCTCAGTTTGCCCTGAAACGCCGCAGCCGATTTGATGCCGTCCACGAACGGTGTAATCACGCTGCCGCCCTTGAACAGACCGCTGATGTCCAGTTTGCCGAGGCCGGTCTGTTCGAGGTTTTTCTTGAAGCTCTCGACCTTTACTCGCAGGGCACCGAGCTTGGGCGACAGTTCATCGATGCCCGTCAGCAGCACCGAGGTTTTCTCTTTCTTTTCTTCGTCTGCCATCACTGCACCTGCTGCATCGCATTGATCCGTTGCGCGTGCTCCAGCGATTCGCGAAGCACATCCAGTGGCCTGGCCATCATCTGTTCGGGGTCAACCTTCCAGAACCAGGCCAGGTCATAGGCGACCGAAATCAGGTCGGTGATGGCTCCGACGCCGCACTCATGAAAAAACTCGCAACGGCCCAGCTCAGCGCGTTGAGGTCAGCCAGGTCCAACTGGTTGACCGACGACGGCGGAATGCCGGCGCACACGGCGATGTATTTGGCCGCCACGTCCATGTCGAGGCTGACCTCTTCGCTCTTGTCGATCTTGTACGGCAGCGCCTTGATCGCTCGCACCTCCTGCACCGTCGGACGGCGCAGGACGAGTTCGGTCAGGGGCTCGCCGTGAGCTTCGATCGCAACTTGAAGCTTCACGGCGCCGCTCATTGCCAGGTCCCCTTGATGCCTTCGAATTTCAGTTCGATGGTGGCGTCATCGCCTTTGGAGACTGGTTCTTCGACCAGGTAGGCACCGGCCAGTACGTAGACTTTGCCGTTGCTGAATTCGCAGGTGACGGTGATGTCGGTGCCTTCGATCAGCTTCTTCAGCGGGAAGTCGGCGGTGTGCAGCGCGGTCACCTTGAACGATGGCGCGATGTCGGTTTCCTTGTAGAAACCCGGCACGACGGTTTCGCGTTTGACGGCCATCAGCGGGGCTTCGCAGCCGCCGTTGATGGTCAGTTGTGCGCCGTCGACCTTGACGTAGCAGGTGCCTGCAATCAGTTGACCCATGGTGTTACTCCCTTCAAATAAAAAGCCCACGCAAGGTGGGCTGGATTCACAGATTCAAACGGGCCGATCAGGCGACGTCGTCGTACTGCAGACGGAACTGGTTGAGCAAAGCGAACACGCGCAAACCGTTGATGTAATCCGGCGGGAACAGCACGTTCACGCGGCTCGGATCCTGCACGTCACGCTCGACGATCAGGTGCTCGGCGAACAGCTCGGCGTTCTCCACGTGGCCTTCCAGTTCGAGCTTGGCGTACTGGGCAATCAGCTCACCGCGAATGGTCGCCGGGGTGACGATCGGCTGGCCGGCGCCGAAACGGGTGCCGTCGGAGGCCAGTTTGTGGCGACCGTACTTGCTGGTGATCACGCTTTGCAGACGACGCACGATGAACGCCGACTGGTGCATGGTTTCGCTGTCCAGGTACGAGTTGTCGGCCTGGCCGTAGGCGTTCTTCTGATAGGTGGTGATCGAACGCTGGATGCGCACGTAGCCGCCTTCGTAGTACGCGGTAGCGATGCCGTAGTTGAGCAGCGACTGACGCTCGGTCAGGGTGAAGCGCTCGCTGGCCGGAGCCGGATCGACACCCGGCAGGCTGCCGCTCTGGGTCGGACGGCTGGCATCGGCGGAGATGAACACCGAAGTGCGTGCAGCCAGTGCAGCGGCTTGTACCCACACCGGTTGCGGAACGCCCGGCTCCAGCGCCTGAATGGTCATGTGCTGGTCGTTGCGCGCCTGACCGGCTGCCACCAGAGTGCCGACGGTGCCACGCTTGGCGCTGTAGACGTGACCGAACAGTTGCTTGGCCCAGGACCAGCGACCGGTGCTGTCGTCCATCACCGCTTGCCAGGTGTTGAGAGTGGCCAGGTCGGACCATGGCAGCGCGATGAATTCGAACGGCTCGTCACCCAGTGCGGCAACGGCCGCCACTTGATCCGGGACACCGACGCCGCCGGTCATGGCAGTGACGGCAGTGGTCAGGCCGGCCGGGGTTTCTTCGCCGTTGCTCTTGCCCAGGCGATTGAATTGCAGGCTGATGTCGTTGCCGCTCTCGCCGGTCCATTTGGCGTTCAGGGTTACCACGCCTTCGGCAGCCGCAGCACTCACCGGCAGATCGGCGGTGGCGTTGATTTTCTGTGCCAGGGCAGTGGCCGCCTGGGCAGCGGTGGCGCCGTTGACCACGGTAGCCTGCACACGCACGCCGCCGACATACAGGTTGAGCAAGCCAGCCTGGGTCGCGGTGCCGGTCAGGGTCAGCACGCCTTTGGCGATGGCGCCGGTGGCGTTGTGCAGCGGCAGGCACCAGATCTCACCGATCGGGTCGGCCTTGCGGAAAGTCTCGTACATCGACGCCAGCATCGAGCCCTGGCCGCCAATACTCTTGGCCAGTGCCACGCTGGAAACCAGCACCAGTTTGCCGACTTCGCTCGGGGCGATGTTGTCGTTGACCTGCGCCACGATCAGCCGGCGCATGGACGACGACGCGCTATTGGCGGCCGAGTTGTCCATTTCGGCATAGAACAGCGGTACACGAATGTCCGCAGGAATGTTGCTGAATCCGATCGCCATTATTTGGCTCCCTTTTGTTTAGCTGTTGCGGTTTTGAGGGTGATATCGCCGTCGGCCAGACGCCGGCGCCACCAGGCGCTGTCCAGCACTTCACGGCCTTCCAGTGGCAGCAGGTCGCCTGCTTCCGGGTCCGGCACGGCACGGCCGGCGGCCGGCACTACAGTGATGCGGTTGCTCATGGGGTTACGTCTCCAGAGAAAGTCATTTCCACGCGCCCGTCAGGGCCGGGGTGTTTCAGGTTGGGGTCGGCCGGGTCGATCGCATCGACCCGCACGGTGACCCCGGTAAAGGACGACAAACCGTCCAGTTCGCGTTCGTGCCAACTCTCCGCAGGCTGACTTGGCAGATTGCGGCCCAGCTGGAACTCGGCAAAAAAGCGCAGCCGGTAGAACGCGCGGCTGCTGTTGATCGAGACCGTTTCGCCGCCGTCATAAACGATGGCGCTGTAGTCGGAACCGGGTTTGAAACCCACCAGCGCACGCCAGATTTCGGCGCGCAGGTCGTGCAACAGATCCAGCGCTTTTGTGGCGTCCGCGGCGTCGAGCACCAGGATGATTTCGAAGCGGTCGCGGATCGGCTGGCTGGCGGAGTTTTGTGCGGTACTGGCGCTGGCCAGATCGGCCAGGGGTAAAACATGGGCCGACGGGGTCGGCAGATTCGGGTTGCCTTGCAGCAGCGCCAGGTCGACACCTGTCGCGATATGGCCGGCAAGGCTTGGGCATTGCGCACGCAGCTGCGTGAGGATCGGGGAGATCTTCATGGGGAGCGTTCCAGGTTTTGGGAGTGACCACCGTGAGGGGTGTGGTGGTGAGATCGGGGGATCAGCCCTTGGCTTTTGCCTCGGGATCCCGGCCGTTTGCTTCGATCAGGCAGCGATAGCTTTCTTCGGGCTTGCCGCTGGCAGTCACCTTCTCGATCGACCAGCGACCGCGCATGAAGTCCGGCCAGGTGTCATCGAGCACCAACAGCCCTTCGGCAACCAGCAGCGGATCGCCCGGACAGGTGACCTTCAGCTTGTATTTCTCGCGCAGCATCTTGCGCACTTCGGCTTCGCCGATAGCTTTGGCTTCTTCCACACTGGCCTGTTTCTGACGAACGACCTTGTAGGGCGCCGAGCCGGTTTTGACCTCCACCTGTTTGCCGGCATTGGGGTCCCAACAACAGACTTTACAACCCTGATTCTGGGTGCGGGCGGTCTCTTCCAGCGTGGCGCTGATGAAGGCGTGATCGCCCGGCCGATTGTTGTGGGTCACCGACAGCCTCACATCCGGTATCACCTGACCCGACAGGTTTTTGAGCTGCGCCGGTTTCGCCAGTACGTAGAGGTCGTTGAACGGCTTGGCCACCGCGTCGTACTTCTTCGCCAGTCGTGTGATGAAGCCCATGTCGGTTTCGTTCGACTGGTCGACATGAGCGATCCTGATCAGCGCCAGTTCGGGATCGACGCGCGGCGAGAAACCGTGCGGCTCGACCAGTTTGCGAAACAGCCCGCCAAGCGTCGTGGGGCCATGACTGGCCGTGCGCCGTTCCTTGAATCCGGTTTCATCCTTGCCGCTGAAAGGCGCGGCTGTCGCGACCAGCGTCAGGCGCAGCGGGAACAGCGTCGGTGTCAGTCGAGTGACCTTGAACTGGCCCTTTTCGACCAGTCCGGTCTCCAGATACCCCACCCGCAGGCCGATGGTCCCGCCCAGGGTCGGCAAGCCTTCAAGTCCTTCCAGGTCGAGTACCAGCGTCAATTGATCGGACTCCATCCCCGCGGCATCGATGTGTTCCCAACTGATCAGGCGCTGGTTCAGCAAGTCCTTGTTGGCGCCGTAGATTTCAATCGCCGGTGTAAATCCCTGTGCCATGCAGCCTCCTTAATCCCAGGCCAGAACCGGTCTGATCGCCGCCGGTTTGCTATCGAGTTCCGGGAGTGTCACCCAGACACCCGCCGACAGGATCGGACCGTGTTCGGCCAGTGTCGGGTTGAGTGTCCACAGGGCTTCTTCGGCGCTGTCATCGCTGCGACCGGTTTCGCGGTACAGCAGCAGATTCACCGAATCACCGGCCACGCTTCGTACCTTACGCATTGTTGAACTCCGTCAATACGATCACCCACTTGACCACCATCGCGGTGCCGTCATCGATGACCTCGCTCTGGTTTTCGTCGATGCTGGTGATCCGCCACAAACCCCAGTTGCGACCAATGCCGTCAATCAACGGCAGTGGCACTCTCAGCGCTTGCAGCGCACGCAGTTCATCGAGCCGTTCCATTGCCACGGCGTACATTGAGGTGCCGGAGATGGTCAGGGTTTCAGGTTTCTGTCCTGTCTGGTGGGATCTGGGTTTGCTGTTGAGGATCTGCAGCTCGGTCCAGCCGCCATCGGACTTTCGCGACAGCGTGCTGTACGCAAAATCCCGGGACAGTCCGAAGATGAAACTGCCCAGTGCCATTTGTTGTTTCATCGGGCGACTCCATCGGTCAGGGCTGCGTCACGGCGAGTGGCGAGCGGGTTGTTGGTCAACAGCGGCAGGAACTGGCCGTGGAACTGCCCGCTCAGTTGCTGCCCGATGATCGTGCGAATCTGCTCGGCAGTATCCGGTGCCGGGCAGGTGACCTGGATCAGTGGGGAGAAGGTGACTTGCTGGTTTTGACTTTGGGTGGGAGCGTTGACCAGGTTTTTCGCGACATCTCCCGGCGCAGCGAGTTTGTCGGCGGGCGGGTCTGCGAGTGCTTCTCCCACCAATGAGCCGAAATATCCACCCGCGATACTCCCGATGGCAGTACCGAAACCTGGAAGAATAAACGAGCCGACCAGAGCGCCAATGGCTGTCCCCGCCAGCTCACCTTTTGCGCTTCCAACCGCTTTTTCATCGCCTTCACGCACGCCTTTGAGCCCTGTGTAAGCGGCGTGCGCCACCATTAACGGGACAGCGACCTTACCCGCCAAGGGGCTCATCCGGGACAGCATCGGCATGACCTTGGCTCCGAAGCTGCGCACCGCTGGCATGACCTTGGCTCCGAAGCTCCGCACTGCAGGCAAGACCCTGGCAGACGCACGTTTGATCGAAGGCATGACCTTCATCGCGGCACCGCGCAATCGACTGCCCAGGCTTTGACGAACAGCGGGCGTGCGGGGTCGAGCACTTTTCGCAGAGGTTTTGGCCTGCTTGCCCTGACCCGACTTGCGAGCCGATCGTTTCTTTTTGCGACCGCCGCCGTTGTCATCGACACCGGTGATCATATCGCCGATTTCAGACGGTAAACGTGCCGCGGCCAGGCGCAGAAGTCTCGTGGAGACCGCATCAAGCACGGCCGACACGCCGGTTTTCAGAGCGCCCGCCACGAACGGCGTGGCAGCCACACCAAGCAATGTCAGTGCAGCGGTGACGAACGGGAAAGTTTCGGCGGCTGCGCTCAGTCCATTGACCACCGCAGTGAGCCCGATGGCAAAGCCGTCCGTCACCGGGGCCAATGCATTGCCAACTGCCGTGGACAGCCGGTTGAGACTCGCATCCAGCGCATTCCAGCGTCCCTGCGATGTATTGCCATAAGCCTCAGCGGTTTTTCCCGCCGAGTCTGCATACAGGGACTTGTCAGCAACCAGCTTGAACGCCGTTTGAACATCCTCAGGTTTCTTCAACAACTCGAGGATTGCATCGTTGTTGCCAAACAGCGTTTTAGTCAGCGAAGCCTGTTTCTCTTCAGGCTGTTTCTTGAGTTGTTCCAGAACCAGCTTGATCGTTTCGGGTGCATCGCCACTCAATCCACGCGCGAGCGACTCCGGGTTCAGACCTATGTCGGCCCAGGCCGAACGCTGTGCCGACGATGCGGACTCTCCCTTGCCCAGAACCGTCGTGAAATTCTTCAGCGCCGCTGCGGCATCTGTCTTGCTGGCGCCGCTGTTGAGGAACGCCGCCGCCAGCGCAGCCACTTGCTCGGGTGTCATCCCTGCCGCCTTGGCGCCCTCGCCGGCGATTTGAACGACGGAGCCGATGTCCGCGGCTTTGACGTTCAGGCCACTGTTGCCAAGGTAGTGGGTCGCGTCTGCCAGATTCTGGCTCTGCACCCGATCAAGCTTCAAGGCGGTGCGCCAGCCCGACAACATTTCGCCAGCCGCCTTGACGTCAATCTTGAAGGCCGAGGCATTGATGGCCGCATCACGGGAGAATTCCTGTAACGCCTCCGTTTTCTGCTCGCCCTGCAGGCCATCACTGATGCCGGACCGCAGCCCTGCGAGCTGCACTTGCAGCAGATCCGCGCCAGTAACCCCGCTGGGGGCAACCCGTTTGTCACTGGCGATTTCCAGGTTCTTTTCCGAGAATGCCTGAAGTGATTTGTTGCTCAGGTGCAGCACCTGATTCAACTCAACCAGCGCCGTCTCGTTGGCCATCGCCGATTGCAGTGTTTTCGGTGGTGGGCGCTGCTCGATTTCCGCCTTGAGTTTTGACTTCGGCTCACTATTGGCGGCTGGCGGTGCCGTGACGACCTTGAACAACGACTGCTGGCTGACCAGCAGTTCCCGCAGCTTGATCTGTTCCTGCGTGAGCAAGCGAATATCCACGCTGGCCAGGGACAGCGCCAGGTTCAGATCCTGCAGCGATTTGCCGGGGTTGGCCGTGAGTGCGTCCGCCGTATTGCCACTCTCACCGGCGTTCACGAGCGCATATCTGCTCTGTGCCATGCCGCACTACTCCTGTTTCACGCCAAGGCGAGTGATCGCTATGTCGTAGCGGCGCAACGCCTTTTCGGCGTCCCACTCCAGAATTTCCGCCTCACTTACCGGGTAAATGAGTGGCACGATATCGAGGATTACTTCGATGTCGCGTTCTGAAAGAAGGCCGCCGGCTGGTTTAAAAAATCGTCGATGCGCACCTGCAATTGCGTCCAGTCAGGGACGCTCATCAGAGCCAGATCGGGGATCATCAGGCCGGTGCAATGGGCGGTGATGAACTCGGCGCGTTCCTTGGCCGTTTTCAGTTTTTTCATCACTTTGGTGGCCCGCAGCGCCGGCATTTCCAGGCTCAGCGAGGTCACGGTGCGGCCGGTCACGGCGAGCGGCTGCAGCAGTTGCACCTGGTCAGGATCGTCGGATTTTTCCGCGTCTTCGACCTGGTCGAGAAAGTACGACGCCGGACGGGTCGACATCTCGTGTACGTACTGCGCGATGGTCACGTAGTCCGGGCGCTTGAGCTGGTCGAGTTCCTTGACCGACAAGCCGGTGGCCAGCAGCGCCAGTTCGAAGAACTGATCGTCCTCATCGTCGCCGGCGCGCTCCAGCGCTTCTTTCTGGGCGGCGTAGAACAGGGGCTTGAGCTGGATCGATTCGATCTGCGAGCCGTCGTCGCCGGTGATCGGCGACAGCAGGTCATGCTTGGGTGGCATCCACGACATGAATGAATTCCTTGGTGATTCTTGAGTACAACCTGTGGGAGCCAGCCTGCTGGCGATGGCGGCGGGTCAGTCAACATTGAATTTGAATGTGATGGCCTCATCGCGAGCAGGCTCGCTCCCACAGGGTGGGTTGTTGCCTTTCTGGCCGAGTCTTACGGCATCAGTACCGCACGACGGGCATCACCGAGGATGTCGACGCCGTTGAGTACGAACTTCTGGGTGCGCACGTCGATGTCGATCACCGGGATGCCGTTTTCCAGGCGGGTGTAGGTGCGGCAGGAGAGCTCCAGGGTGGTCTTGGGTTTCTCGCCCATTTTGATCGTGCCCTCATCGAGGATCTTCAGCTTGCCGCCCACGGTGTGGTAGGTGAACCAGGTGTTGCCGTCCTGATCCTGACCGGCTTCGCGCACGTTCAGCAGGATGTCTTCGCCCAGCTTCACACCCAGTGCAAGCATGATTTCCGGGCCGGTGCCCTGCAGGATCAGCTTGGCGCCGAGGGCCTTGGCGCTCTTGGCCATCTCCTCGACGATGAAGCGGCCGCCGGTCATGTTTTCCACGTCGAATTCGATCTTCGGCGGAGTGAATTCCTCCACGGTCGCCGACAGCGGCAGGCCCTGCAGGGTGGCCGCGATGGCCTGGCGATTACGGTTGGTAAACATTAGAGAACGTCCTCCAGGAACTGCTCGATGATTTCATCGCGGGCGTTGAGTTGATAAACCATGTGTTCGTTCGGCGCGTAGCGGCCGTAGTCGATGACCACGTACCAGGTGCCGTTCTTGTACTTCTCGACGCTGTTGAGTTCCGGGTGCAGGTACACACTGCCGCCGGGAATGGTTTCGTCGGCGACCAGGGTCTGCAGCCAGTCGTTGATGCGTTTGACTTCCTGATCCATGAACGACTTGGTCAGGTTCTTGGCCATGGCTTTCTGGCCGGCCTTCACCAGCTTGCGGCTGATGGCGTCTTCCAGACCGACGTAGCTGATGAACTTGCCGGTGATCGAGCGGTTGCCCAGCAGCGAGAAGCCGCCCAGCACGGTGCGGGCGTAGTAGCTGACACCGTAGCGGTTGAGCAGATCGCCTTCGGTGGAAGTGTCGAGGATGTTGTACTCAACGACCCGGGACACGTCTTCGGCGTAAGTCACCTGGTTGCCCGGGCTTTCCCATTGCTTGACCTTGGCCAGCGCGGCAATCGCCAGACTGGACGGCGCGAGGAAGACGTTTTTCTTCGCCGCTTTCGAGTAAACGGCAGGCATGTTGTGCACCACCAGGCAACGGTCGAAACCGAGGTCGGCGCCGCCCAGTTCCTGGCTGTAGGTCACCTGGTCGGCGACCGAAGCGTCCTTGCCGTCCAGCACCACACGGGCCTTGATGCGCTTGCCGAACGAGGCGAACTCGCTGGCTACCGCTTTAGTGCCGGTGAAGCCCGGCGCGCCGATGATGGTCAGGTCTTCCGGGACGCTGCCCAGTGCGGCCAGACCGAGCTTGCGGCCGGTGGTTGGATCAACGCCGCCAATCACTGCGTTGACGGTGTCGGACGGGGTCGCGCCCGCCTCGACGATCACCACGTACACCGGCACCTTGACCACTTTGAGGATCTGGTAGACCGCGTGGTACAGGGTGCCCTCTTCCGCACCGGTCGGATCGAGCAGCGCGTGGGTGGTGAAGCTGTTGATGCGAAACGGTGCGTTGCGCGGAATCAGCGGATCGGCTTTCGGCGCAGTGCCGACCAGACCGATGACGTTGTCACCCAGGCCACCCATGGCCTCGGGAGATTCGGTGGCATTGACGGTAATGCCGTTGTGCTCGAAGTTCAGAACCTCAGCCATAGTCAGTCAGCCTTCTTGGCAGCGGCCTTCACGGCCTTGGTGGTAGATGTTTTCAGCTCCAGTCGACCGGCGCTGTGCAGCGCACTGGCCTCGACATCGAGCAGATCGAGTTCCTGGCCGACGCTCGACCAGTGCCCACCGCCGGTGGGGAATGGAACGAGCACGGTGTAGGTTTGGCGGGTTGCCATTTTTCGTTTCTCCATAAACGGGAAAGCCCCTCAAAGGGAGGGGCTTGGCGGGTGTTGAGCTCTTTTGCGGATAAGAAAACGCCCCGGGGTACGGGGCGTTTATTCGAGATCAGCGGTATCGGGCGACGATGAATCCGGCCAGCCTTCGGCCAGCATTTCGTCGTGGTACTCGTCTGCCTCGATTGCGCGTAACAACGTCAGCTCGCGGTCAAAGCAGGCTTGCACGTGCGCACGCACGGCTTTCGCAATTTCGATGATCTGGGCAGCGCCAATCTCGACAAACCCCTTCACTGTTTTGAAATTGCAGCGGTATTCGGGATCGAGAATGGCTGAAAGCCCGGTGCTTGCGATCAGCGCCTGGCTGTCGCGGGTTGTCTCGATCAGAAGCTCACCGACCGACACGCCAGAGGCTTCCCGGCGGAATCGCTCGGCAGCGATGACGTCTTCTTTTGAGACCGGGATATTTCCGGTTTTTGAAGCGATATAGGCCAGATAGCGCTCATCGTCATCCGTAACGACGCCCTGGTTCGGCCAATACGCCTCAACTTGCGGCTCTGCAAAAACCGCCGTCACGGCAAGCTGGTGCTCGTCCGTAAATTGGACATAGATGCTCATAGGTCAGCCTTAAAATGTATATGCCGAGATGTTGATGCTAAAGGTTGCGATACCCACATTCGCCGTCAGGGTGTGATACAGCGTCTGAGGACTTGTCAGTGGCAGAAGCGGAAAAGGACTTTGAGGGCCGCCGTTTGCAGCGCCCGAGGGATTGCAAGCGAACTGTACGGAGCCCACACCATTTTCGCCGCCCAAGGTTCCATAGGTATTGGCACCAGCCGAGGCGTTGGAAAGCCCAATGAAGCCTTGACACTGCTTTGCATTCATCGGAACAGCGGAAGCCACCGAGAACGGCGTATAGCTGGACCTGCCGCCCTGTGTCGACAACACTTCCTTGCTATTACCGGAGAACATTCGGTTTTCCTGATAACCATTCGGAAACTGGCCGCTGGCGTTCGTTGGCCACACCCCGATCAGCGCCGAGTAGGTGTAACCCGCTGGTGGAGCCGATCCACCGTACATAACAGGCGCCACAGCCGACGTGCAGTTCCACGCCATCACGCCCTGAGCCTCGGTTACCGGGTTGTAGAAGGCATAGAGGGCCACATAGCCATTGACTGGCGCAGCCCCTGCATCCATGGCTCCGAGGCCCTTGGCTGCCGATGCCAGATCAACCAACTGGCTGAAGTTTCGCAGGGTGCGCGTCTTGCCATTGGCATTACCGACAACAACCTCCGCCACCTTGATCGTTCCGGACGACGACGCGACCGGAATCTGCATCTTGTCACCACGCATGCTCCCAACAAGCGGGCCATTGCTGGAGGCGGTTTCAATGGCCGCTGCGAGTGCGGCGATATCGATCGTTCCCTGATTGACCGGTGCGTTCCAGGCTTTGATGCACCACATCACCGCCAGGTTGCGAGGGCGGGTTTCTGTTCCGCCTCTGACACCCGTATTACCCATTTGTAGCGACTCACCCGAATACGCAGGCAACCCCGAAGAGGAAGTACCGTGATATGTCTGAATATTGGGGAACTCGTTACTCATGAAACCGGGACGGTTATTACCCGGTGGATGATTGTGAGACTTGAAATCATCCTCTTGATAGGTGCCAACACCTCGCCCGGTGTCAATGTTCCGACCATGATCCCAGCCTCGCAGGAATTCCCCACGTGACTCTGGCAATCGGAAATTCCCCGCCCCCTCATTTCCTTTGTTAAAGGTGGTGCCGAGATAAACAGCCAGATCCGGATAGGTCGCAATGCTCTGCACACTGCCATCCAGCTCAAGGTAACCGGCAGGAACGACACCTGTTGGAAACGACAAAACAGCACCTACAGGAACAGAAGACTTCAGCTGCGAGACTTCCTTCGCCAGCGCGGCTACGTCGATAGTTCCCTGATTGATCGGCGCGTTCCAGGCCTTTATGCACCACATGACAGCCAGGTTACGGGGACGAGTTTCACTTCCGCCTGTATTCGTCGTAGACCAGTTAGGCGTGCCCGTTGCAGAAAGAATGATGCCTGAGGAGCCACCAGATGCGGCGATGGATGTCGGGGCAGAGAAAGTGTGATTGTGAGATTTGAGATCGTCAGCCTGATAGCTACCCATCGCACGACCAGCATCCACACCGCGTCCATGATCCCAGCCGCGTAGAAATTCGCCACGAGACTCCGGCAACCGGAAATTCCCGGTCCCCTCGTCGCCCTTGTTGAATTTCGTACCGAGATACGCCGCCAGATCCGGATAAGTCGCAGTGCTCTGCACACTGCCATCCAGCTCAAGAAAACCGGGCGGCACAATCCCCGTCGGGAACGCCATGACAGCGCCCACCGGAACGGCAGATCCCAACCGCGAGACTTCCTTGACCAGTGCTGCTACATCAATGTTTCCCTGATTGACCGGTGCGTTCCAGGCTTTGATGCACCACATGACGGCGATGTTGCGAGGGCGGGTTTCCGTAGAAGTACGAGCTACCTTTGAAGCATCAAAGATCACACTGTGATAAGCGTCTTTCTGGGTAGTCTGCGTTAAGGACTTGCTCATGTTGCCTAAGCCGAAAACACCATTTGCGGTGGTGATATCGAGATAGCCATCAAAGATGCCGTAGAGGTTCTGCAGCGTGTCGCTCTGAGAGCTGCCGACTGCCCGGCTGCCATCGATGCCACGCCCATGATCCCAACCGCGCAAGAACTCCCCACGCGCCTCAGGCAACCGGAAATTCCCGACACCCTCATCGCCCTTGTTGAACTTGCCGCCCAGATAGGCGCTCAAGTCCGGGTAAGTCGCGCTGCTCCTGACGCTGTTGTCCAGCTCCAGAAAACCCGGCGGCGGTGTATCAACCGGGAACGCCACAATCGATCCCACCGGCAACGCCGAGGCCTTGGCAATCAGCGCTTCGACTTCAGCCTTGGTGTAGGAGTCCTTGATGCCGAAACCGGCCAGCGTGTCTGGATTCGAGCCGGCCGTCGCGCGGCCATATTCGTCGACGCTCAGACTTTTGTAGGTACCGGCAGCAATCCCGGTGCGCCCCGCGAGCATCTTGAATGTCAGCGCAGTGGTGCCGAGGGTGATCGGCGCGTTGGTGGTCAGGTGCCACAGCGAATCGCCGTTGAGCGTGCCCTCTTCCACCATCACCGTCAGGCCCGGAGTGACCTTGGCGCTGACGTTGGCATCGTTGGCTCGAACCCAGTCACCGTTGGCGACGATCCACAGGCCGTTGTCCTTGGCCAGGGTCTGGTTCGGCAGCAATACGCGGTCGCCGGCAATCACCGCCACACCGTCGATCTGCTGCGCACCGTTCAACACCACATTGGCGGTGGCGGCGACACGCACCGATTGCTTGCCATCGAGTTTGCCGAGTTCTTCGGCGAGGTAGCTCATGACCCACGCACGAGTGGCCTTGACCACGGTGTCGTCGATCAGCAGCGTCACCAGCGAGGCATTGCTGGTCTCGAAAATCGAGCGGATGTAGAACTCTTTGCCCGAGCCGGAGGTGGCCAGCACCGGTTTGAACGACTCCGGGTATTTGACGATGGCATAGAGAATCCCAGTGTCGGTCCACAGCCCGGCTTCGCGCACATACCAGCCGCCGACGTCCGGCGGAATGGTCACTTCGGCGAGCAGCCAGCTCGGATTCTTCTCGTCCTGGAACAGCGCGTTGAGCGGTCCGCGCCAGACTTCGCGCTTCAGCGCAGTAGCTGTCGCGGCCGGGTTGTAGACCGCGCCGCCACCATCGCCGACGGAAATCTGCGTCAGCTTGATCGGCACGCCCGCGGCCTTGCACGCCGTTTCGTAGGCAATCCCTGCGTTGGTGAGCAGGGTGTAATAGTCAGCCATTCAGGCCCCCTGAGGATAAATAGTGGATGTTTCGACGGTGTAGAGACCGGCCGCCATGAAGGCTTCACCGGAGGTTTCGAGGCCTTCGAGGAACACCGGATAGACCGTGGTCAGTTCGCCGCAGAAGGTCGCGGCGCCGATCACATGAGAGCCGAAGGCGCTGAGGCCGACCGACACCGACAGCACGTCCCGTTCGCTCTTGGCATCGGCCAGGCGTCGGTCGAGACGGGCGTCGATTTCTTCGCTGTAGGGTTGTTCGCTGAAGGCCCGCACCGAAAAACTGTAGGGTTCGCCGGGCGGAGTCTGTTCGTACCAGGCCCGGACTTCAGGCCTCAGTTGCAAACCCTTGGCGGCGTTCTCCAGCGCCTTGCGAGTGCCGGCCTGGCGCGCGGTGGGCCACGCCAGTTCGACAGTCAGGCGCTTTTCCGCCTCCGGTGCGTCGGTGCTCCATTCGGCCACGCCGCGATCCGCTGCGAGATACGGCAGGAACGCGACTGGCGTAGCGCTTGGATTCATCAGTTCGGGAAACGGCGGCACGATGCGGTCAAGCAAGGTGCCGAAACCGATATCGAGTGCCCGTTCCAGCGCCGAGCTGTTGGCCGGCAGCAGGGTCGGACGCGGTGTCTGGTCCGTCATAGCGTCTGCACCTCGACCTCGACCGCCGTGCAGTACGGTGCTTGAAACGCGGAGCACACGATGGGTGTCAGCGGTTCAAGAATCTGCAACTGAACGGCACCGGCGCTGTGCAGCGTGTAGTCGATCCAGCTCGGGTCGACCCGGCCTTCCAGACGATGGCAACTGTCGGCGTAGGCCTGCAAATGCTGCTCGGCAGCGACTTTGGTCAGGCCCGAATCCGGGCCGGAATTGATCTTCGCCACCACGCGGATCCTGTAGCGCTGAATATCGGCGCCCTTGACCGTGACCTTGTCGGTTTCCGGGCAGACATCGGGCCGGGCGAAGTGTTGGCGCACGCCGTCGAGCAATGCGGCGGACGGTGTGCCGTCGGCGTCGCGGGACAGCACAGTCACCTGCACTTCTCCGGGGGCTGTGCGACGGCCATTGCCATCCTTGACCTGTGCGGCGAGGCCGTCCGGGGCGAAGGTGTAGGTGACGTCGACGACGCCGGCATCGGTGGATTCGACTTTCACCACCGGCCGTTCACCGAGGGTGAAGACTTCGCGGCGGTACTGCATCCGCGAACCCGCCGCCGGCGCATGGGGCGCCAGGTAATAGCGCAACCGGGCATCATCGTCGCTTTCGTAAATTGCCGGCACCGGCGGGAATGCCGCCGGGTCGCCCGGATCGAGCAGCTGTCGCACCAGGCCCATGTCCGCCAGCCGCGCATCGAGGTTGCTGCCGGTGGCCCACCACGCCAGCATCTGCTTGATCCGGGCGTTGTATTTGCGTTCGTGGCTTTGCAGGCGAACGCAAAACGCTTCGAGCGCCATCGTCAGCAATTCGCTCTCGTTTTCCAGGCTGGTCTTGAGTTTCGAAGCACTCTGCGGCGAACGGGTACCGACGTACTCGAGGACGAAGGTCTTGAACTCGGCGAGCAAATCCTCGAAGGCCTCGACCTTGATCAGCGAAGGTTCGGCCAGCTGGTTCTGGCCAGGGATCAACATGCTCATGTCACGACCTCGAAAGTCTGTTGGCGGTTTTTCCAGGTACCGGCGAAACGCAACAGCAGGCCGGAGCCCTGTCGGGTGGCGACGATCACGCCGGGCTGGAAATCGCCGATGCCGTTCTGCGGGTTGTAGAACGCCTGCGCAGCGTGACTCTGGGCCAGAAGCAGTACGTCATCGCCGAGGTTCTGCCCCAGCAGCGTGGGGATCAACGAACCATAAAGGGGCCTTTTTTGCCGGGTGCCCAGCGGCGTGGTCAGGGCTCGTGTCGCGCGCTGCACGAATTGCAGCCAGTCGTCGACGGTGGCCCCGCTGTCTCTATCGATTCCGATCATGGGAGGCTCTTGATTCAGGGGCTGATGACGCGACCCTGGTGATCCACCAGCGGGCCGCTGAAGTGCACGCCCGAGGCGTCGATGGTCAGGCCGGTGGCGCCCAGTTGCAGGTTGATCGCTTGCGGCGTCATCGCCAGCCGCGCCGGGCCGATACTCAGTTCAAGCGCTTCGCGGGAGCCGCTGAAAGCCACAGGACCGTTTTGCCAGTGCAAGGTGTGAGAAGCGTCGTCGTAGCCGCTTTCGCTGCCATCGACATGTACCCGTCGCGTCAGCGTGGGGATGGTCGCAACAGGTGGAAAACGGTTACTGTTCAAGCCGAACAACGCCACGCTTTGCGCACCGCTTTCGCCGCTGCCGTAGTTGAACAGCAGACACTGCTCGCCCACGCTGGGAATCCGCGATTCGCTCTGGGCGCCGGCGCTCGGGTTGAAGAACTTGATCGCCGGGGTGAGCAATCCTCCGTGGCTGACCTTGCAGGTGTTGCTCGCAGCGTCGACCTCCTGACAGAGGCCGATACGGCAAAAACTCTCGGCGCGCCGGTGCAGGTCTTCGATCTCCGCTTCCATCTCCGCCAGGCGTTCGATGATCGGGCCCAGTTGCATGCGCAGTAACGCGTCGAACATCGGTCAGGCCTCCAGCGAGGTGTATTGGTCGGGGTCGTCGATGTCGCTGACTTCCCAGGTCCGGGCGAATTTCGGGGTGCCGAGCGGATCGTCGAGCAAGGTCGGGCCGAGGTAGAGGGTCTGGTTGAATGTCAGGGTCCAGGCCTTGTTGGGCTGATCAGCGCGAATCGCCAGTGACGGCAAACCATCAAGATTCACAGGCAGATCGCACTGATCGCCGGGCAGGCCCCAGCGGTTATCGGTGATCAGGTTTTTCAGGGCGGCGATCAGGTCACACGCGGCAAACGCGGTGGCGGAAACCGCCGGAATGACCTGCAGCGACAGCGTCAACACATGGGCAATCCGCCCGTTGGCAGCGCGTTCTCCCGGTGCATTTCGTTCGATGTCGATCAACACCCAGGCCTTGTCGCCGGGTGCCGTGAAGTCGTCGTGAGTGCCGACTTGCACGTTCAGGTCGGCGTTGTTGCGCAAGACTGTCGCCATCGCCGTGAACAGCTGCGAAGGCTGCTGAACGGGTGTGGGCATGCTTGACCTCCTTTTCTGATGTCCACGCGAAGTCCCGCCGCACAAGGTGCAGCGAGGCAGGAAAGTGAAAGATTTACTGTGAGTCGCGGGGCGGGATTTCGCAGACGCCGATGCGCTTGGCGGCCCAGCGTTCATAAAGACCGATGGCCACGTCGGCGCCGGCCATTGCCGTCAGGCAACCGATCGCACACGCGGCCCAGATGGACATACCGGCGGCATACAGCAGCATGATCGCCGACACCCCGCAGATAACGCAGGCCCCGGAACGCAACGCCAGACGCCTGATCAGCGCCCAGCCACGCGCGCCCTCCTTGTCGGCACGCCACATTTCGCCGGATACACCGCCCACCAGGGCGAGCAGGATGACCAGCCAGATCGGCATGTCCGCCAACGCTTGTTGCTCGTTTGTCATGTCACGCCTCCGTGGGTGATTGATGAGTGATGTGTGTTGGATTCAATCGTTTTCTCTTGAGGCAGGCATTCCAAAAAGCCCGGCGACGGGCCAGGCTTTTCAGCAATGCATTCCCGGAGGCGGGAATTGATCGGCGCTACGAATCAGAAGGGAGCAACCGGCCAGGTCACCGTGTAGGGGTAACCCGATTGTGTTTTCACTTCACAGACCGCTACGTAGTACTGCTTGTAAGCCAGTAGAGAGGCTTGCTCTTCCGGTGTGGCAATGCCCATATCCAGTTTGTATTGCAGCGGGTTGAGCATCAGCCAGCCTTCTGCGGCTCCCAGCAGGAAGCGAACGCGATTGGCAACGATATCGACTTGATCCTGGTAGGTTGGCTCGGAGAAGACCCAACCATTCACCGTGTACTCAGCTTTCCACCCGATTTGAATGGGCGTGTCGACGCTGGTCTCGACCCAGAAGCCCGATGCTCCTGGCGGGATCGATGGCATTTGCTCGGCATCCACAAATTGCAAAACCTTTGCAAAGGGGATCAGGTTGTTCGTTTCGATCAAGACATAACGAATCATTAATTCTTCCTTGTTGCTGATGATCAGCGCGGTTGTTTTCGAACTCTGCGAACCGGTGGTGCAAGTGACCATTTCAGGCAGGCATTCCAAAAAGCCCGGCGCAATGGCCGGGCTTTTCAGTAATGCGCTCCTTCGCCTTCCTTCAATCCTGTGTACGTGAAGGAAGCTGACTTTTCGGCGCTACTGGCGCGGTACGAGTCCGTTCAAATTGTTTTTCCGACCGCGGTCCCTGCCCGCCGGATAACTGCTTCTGGTGCTTTACGCTGCACACCCGGGTCAGTTGCCAACCCTCTGAACCGTTGAGGCCGGTTCATCGCTGCCTGTTCTTGTGGAACTAAAGAGCTGTTGTTGCCAGCCGCTTTGTCGAGCGGCTTGATGGCAAGAATATGCATGTATGCATATCCAGTCAATGCGTAAATGCATTTATTTATACATGAGAATTGCGCAGATGCATGGAAGCCCCGCCAATCAAGGGTTGCCCGGTTTTCTACAGGCGAAAAAAACCCCGCCGTGGGCGGGTTTTATCTGAGAGAGAGATCGTTACCGGGCGTACATGCCCCACCAGAAGACATGACCGAGGATGACGATCTGCTCTTCCTGCATATCCTGGAAGCTGTAGTCCTCATCCGGATGCTCGTCGCGATTGAAGCTGCGCAGGCGGATACCGGTTGGCAGGCGATAGAGCTGTTTCACCCGCAACTGACCGTTATGGTTGATCGCGTAAAGGTCGCCATCAATGATGTCGCCGATCCCGCACTTGCCCGCGTTCACACCAACGGTGGCGCCGTCACGCAGCACCGGCAACATGCTGTTGCCCCGTACGGTCACGCATTTGGCCTGGTCGAACTGCACGCCATTATGGCGCAGGCTGCGTTTGCCAAAGCGCAGGCTGGAGCGCTCGCTCTCTTCGATGACGAATCTTCCTGATCCAGCAGCCAATTCAACCTCGCGAAGGAAGGGCACCGACACCTCGTCGTCATCGACGGGCGTGTCATCGTCCCACAGGCTTATGTCCTTGAGTTCGGAATGCAACTCCTCGCGCCCGCCGCCCGCGACCGGCGCAACATCCGCGCGCCCGCGCAACTGATCGGTACTCACGGCGAAGTATTCGGCAATCTTCGAGATGTGCTTATCCGAAGGATCGACGATCTTCCCGCTGAGAATCCGCGAGAGAGTGGATTGAGGCACGCCGGTGCGACGGTGGAGCTCCGTGGGGGAGATCCCGTGCTGATCGAGCAGTGCCCTTAAGACGGAGGATACGTTGCGTTTTTGCATAACGCGCATAGTGCTTGAAGTTTTTCGGGAAGACAAATGCTGATTTGCATAAATCGTGCATAGTCGACCTTTTTACGCCAGATAGATGTCACCCGGCCGCGATGCCTGCGTCCGACAGACTGCCCATGGTAACCTTGCGCCCATCGCGGAAAAGCCCGGCGACTGCCCCGCTTTTGCCCCACACCTTCCAACGAGTTACCTGACAATCCGATGAATAAAGCCGTCTCCGACCTGTCCTCCCACACCCCGATGATGCAGCAGTACTGGCGCCTGAAGAATCAGCACCCGGACCAGCTGATGTTCTACCGCATGGGCGACTTCTACGAGATCTTCTACGAAGACGCGAAGAAAGCGGCCAAGTTGCTGGACATCACCCTGACTGCCCGCGGGCAGTCGGCGGGTCAGGCGATTCCGATGTGCGGGATTCCGTATCACGCGGCGGAAGGTTATCTGGCAAAACTGGTCAAGCTCGGCGAGTCGGTCGTGATCTGCGAGCAGGTCGGCGACCCGGCCACCAGCAAGGGACCGGTGGAGCGTCAGGTGGTGCGGATCATCACCCCGGGCACGGTCAGCGATGAGGCATTGCTTGATGAGCGTCGCGACAATCTTATTGCGGCGGTGTTGGGCGATGAGCGTCTGTTCGGCCTGGCGGTGCTGGACATCACCAGCGGCAATTTCACCGTGCTCGAGATCAAGGGTTGGGAGAACCTGCTGGCGGAGCTGGAGCGGGTCAACCCGGTCGAGTTGCTGATCCCGGATGACTGGCCGAAGGACCTGCCGGCAGAAAAACGCCGTGGCGTTCGTCGCCGTGCACCGTGGGATTTCGAGCGTGATTCGGCACTGAAAAGTCTTTGCCAGCAATTCTCGACCCAGGATCTCAAAGGCTTCGGCTGCGAAACGTTGACCCTGGCCATCGGCGCTGCCGGTTGCCTGCTGGCGTACGCCAAGGAAACCCAGCGTACCGCCCTGCCCCATTTGCGCAGCCTGCGTCACGAGCGGCTGGACGATACCGTGGTGCTGGACGGCGCCAGCCGCCGCAACCTGGAACTCGACACCAACCTGGCCGGTGGCCGCGACAACACCCTGCAATCGGTGGTCGACCGTTGCCAGACCGCCATGGGCAGCCGCCTGCTGACCCGCTGGCTGAACCGCCCGCTGCGCGATCTGACCGTGCTGTTGGCTCGCCAGAGTTCGATCACTTGCCTGCTCGATCGCTATCGCTTTGAAAGCCTGCAACCGCAGCTCAAGGAGATCGGCGACATCGAGCGGATTCTGGCGCGGATCGGTCTGCGCAATGCCCGTCCTCGCGACCTCGCTCGCCTGCGTGACGCACTCGGGGCCCTGCCTGCACTGCAAGTGGCGATGACCGACCTGGAAGCACCACACCTGCAACGCCTGGCCACCACTACCAGCACTTACCCGGAACTGGCGGCGCTGCTGGAAAAAGCCATTATCGACAACCCACCGGCGGTGATCCGCGACGGTGGCGTCCTGAAAACCGGTTACGACAGCGAGCTCGACGAGCTGCAATCGCTGAGCGAAAACGCCGGTCAGTTCCTGATCGATCTGGAAGCCCGCGAAAAGGCCCGCACCGGCCTGGCCAACCTGAAAGTCGGCTACAACCGCATCCACGGCTACTTCATCGAACTACCGAGCAAGCAGGCCGAATCGGCACCGGCGGACTACATTCGCCGTCAGACCCTCAAGGGCGCCGAGCGCTTCATCACGCCAGAGCTGAAAGAATTCGAAGACAAGGCGTTGTCGGCCAAAAGCCGTGCCCTGGCTCGCGAGAAGATGCTTTACGAAGCGCTGCTGGAAGACCTGATCAGCCAGTTGCCACCGCTGCAGGACACCGCTGGCGCATTGGCTGAACTGGATGTGTTGAGCAACCTCGCCGAGCGTGCGTTGAATCTCGATCTGAACTGCCCGACCTTCGTCAGCGAACCGTGCATGCGCATCACCCAGGGTCGCCACCCGGTGGTCGAGCAGGTGCTGACCACGCCGTTCGTGGCCAACGATCTGAGCCTGGACGACAACACCCGGATGCTGGTGATCACCGGCCCGAACATGGGCGGTAAATCCACCTATATGCGCCAGACTGCATTGATCGTGCTGCTGGCTCACATCGGCAGCTTCGTGCCGGCAGCCAGTTGCGAACTGTCGCTGGTGGACCGGATTTTCACCCGGATCGGCTCCAGCGACGACCTGGCCGGCGGCCGCTCGACCTTCATGGTGGAAATGAGCGAAACCGCCAACATCCTGCACAACGCCACCGAGCGCAGCCTGGTGTTGATGGACGAGGTCGGTCGCGGCACCAGCACCTTCGACGGTTTGTCGCTGGCATGGGCGGCGGCCGAGCGACTGGCACATTTGCGTGCCTATACTCTATTTGCAACGCACTATTTCGAACTGACCGTGTTGCCGGAAGCCGAGCCTCTGGTGGCCAACGTGCACCTCAACGCCACCGAGCACAACGAACGCATCGTGTTCCTGCACCATGTGTTGCCGGGGCCGGCCAGCCAGAGTTACGGCCTGGCGGTGGCACAACTGGCCGGTGTACCGAGCGAAGTCATCGTGCGCGCACGCGAGCATCTGAGCCGACTCGAAGACACCGCACTGCCCCATGAGGCGCCAAAGCCTGCCGCCAAAGGCAAACCGGCGACACCACAGCAAAGCGACATGTTTGCCAGCCTGCCGCACCCGGTACTGGACGAACTGGCCAAACTGGATCTCGATGACGTGACGCCGCGTCGGGCACTCGAAATGTTATATGCACTTAAGAACCGGATCTAAGCACCGAAGAACCGGATATAACGCAAACGGCTTCAAGCTGTTAGAATCTCGCGCGGTTCGGGATGCTGCTGGCTATTAGCCTGGCTGGCAGCCATCGCTCCCGAACCTGGCGACCCCAACCGTGAAGGGGCAACGCTGCCGCCGCCTGAGGAGAAAATTAGAAATGACCTTCGTCGTCACCGACAACTGCATCAAGTGCAAGTACACCGACTGCGTAGAAGTCTGTCCGGTGGACTGCTTTTACGAAGGCCCGAACTTCCTGGTGATTCACCCGGATGAGTGCATCGACTGCGCCCTGTGCGAACCGGAATGCCCGGCCGTCGCGATTTTCTCCGAGGACGAAGTTCCGGAAGAAATGCAGGAGTTCATTCAGCTGAACGTTGAGCTGGCCGAGATCTGGCCGAACATCACCGAGAAGAAAGAATCGCTGCCGGACGCCGAAGAGTGGGATGGCGTCAAAGGCAAGATCAAAGACCTCGAACGCTGATCTGTCCCGCGTTTGAAGAAAAGGCCCCTTGCGGGCCTTTTTGTTTTTCCGGGTTTTGCATTTCTGTGGGCAAAAAAAAGGGGCGGTTTGACCCGCCCACATTTTTTCCCTATTCCCTGTGTTCCTTTTCATCGTCCTGATGAATCGCGTCCTGCGATGTCCATTCCCTTCCTCCTTGAAGGGCGTGTCTATCCGTCGACACAACCCAGATACTAAAGAGTTCCCCGTTTCGGGCAACCGGCCCGTTCCGGTAAAACCTCCTGTCATAAGCATTTAATATTTATAAATATTTATATAAATCAATGTGTTATCAGAAGCCCTACAGCCCGATGGATGTCTTCCGCAGTGTAAAAATAACGAACACTTACGAAAGAGTAAGCCAGAGCTTACACCGCGAGACTACAAACCCGGGAAACGACGACCGGTCGTCAGGTTCCAGGCCGCTCGCCAGAGCCAGACAACAAAAAGCCCCGAACCAGTCGGGGCTTTTTCGGGCGGTCATGCAGGACGCTTACTGAAACAGCGACTCGCTCGACAGGCCGTTTTTCTCAAGAATCTCACGCAGGCGCTTGAGGCCTTCCACCTGGATCTGCCTCACCCGTTCCCGGGTCAGGCCGATCTCCAGGCCTACATCTTCCAGCGTGCTGCTCTCGTGACCGCGCAGGCCGAAGCGGCGTACCACCACTTCGCGTTGCTTGTCGGTCAGCTCCGAGAGCCATTGATCAATGCTCTGCGACAGATCGTCGTCCTGCAGCAGTTCGCATGGATCGGTCGGACGATCATCCGTTAGGGTGTCCAGCAGGGTTTTATCCGAATCCGGACCCAGCGAGACGTCGACCGAAGAAACCCGCTCGTTCAGGCCCAGCATGCGCTTGACCTCGCCCACCGGTTTTTCCAGCAGGTTGGCGATTTCTTCGGGTGAAGGTTCGTGATCGAGTTTTTGCGTCAGCTCCCGTGCGGCCCGCAGGTACACGTTGAGCTCCTTGACCACATGGATCGGCAGCCGGATGGTCCGGGTCTGATTCATGATTGCGCGCTCGATGGTCTGACGGATCCACCAGGTCGCGTAGGTCGAAAAGCGGAAGCCGCGCTCGGGATCGAACTTTTCCACCGCGCGGATCAACCCGAGGTTGCCCTCTTCGATCAGATCCAGCAGCGACAGCCCCCGATTGACGTAACGCCGGGCGATTTTGACCACCAGCCGCAGGTTACTTTCAATCATGCGCTTGCGCCCGGCAGGATCGCCACTTTGCGACAGACGCGCAAAATGAACTTCTTCTTCCGGGGAGAGCAATGGGGAAAAGCCGATTTCGTTGAGGTACAGCTGCGTGGCATCGAGTGCCCGGGTGTAGTCGATGTACTTGTGTTGCTTAAGTGAAGCGGAGTGTTTGGATTTGGCACGAACGGAAGGTGGAGCAGCCCCTTCATCATTCGACATCGAATCCGAATCGATGCCGGTCTCCATCAGGAGAACCTCATCGTCGATGTCAAACTCCGGCACTTCTTTACTGAGAGCCATTGTTATAGTCCTTTGGTGAGTTCGACCCCAAGCTCAAGCGACGCCTTTATCCTTGGCAACGCTGGAGCCTGTCCCCTCTACGCGACGGAACAGGCTGGTCTGCAAATCAACGTCTTGGCAGGAACTGCAGCGGATCTACAGGTTTACCTTGTCGGCGAATCTCAAAATGCAGTTTCACCCGGTCTGTACCCGTTGACCCCATTTCGGCAATTGTCTGTCCGACTTTGACCTGCTGCCCCTCCCGTACCAACAGCCGACGGTTGTGTCCGTAAGCACTGACGTAGGTTTCGCTGTGTTTGATGATGACCAATTCGCCGTAGCCCCTTAAGCCACTCCCGGCGTAAACCACCGTCCCATCAGACGCAGCTAAAACAGGCTGTCCCAAATCTCCGGCGATATCAATTCCTTTATTCAAACTACCGTTTGAAGAGAATTTACCAATCAGAATGCCATTAGATGGCCATCCCCAGCCGGTCGGGGCCGGGCCCGGTGGAGGCAATGGAGCCGGTGCCGGCTTGTTGGCGACGGACGGTACAACGGTCGTGGCAGCCGCCCCGGAACCCGTGGTTGTGGTGGTCGTCGTGCCATTCGCCTGGCGCCGGATTATCGTGGTTTTGCTCGACGAGGACGGCGCCGAACCGCTGTTGCTCACCACTGCCGTCGGCGTTGAACCCGGGCGTCCGTCGAAGCGAATCGTCTGACCCGGGTGAATCGTGTACGGCGTAGGAATATTGTTCCGGGCAGCGAGGGCTTTGTAGTCCCAGCCATAACGAAACGCGATGGAAAACAGCGTGTCACCCGGACGGACTACATACTGTCCGGTCGTCACTGTAGGACGCTGGGCGACCGCATTGTTGCGATCGACGACCCGAACGTTGTTCGATTTGGTGCTGGAGCAACCGACCAGCAAGGTGCTCAAGACAAGGCCAGTCACCAGGCGCTGAAAGCTCGTGTTACCCATACGCTGCGCAATGACTGTGAGACTCACCCGCCGCTCCCTTTGTGGTGGCTGAAAAATGTGGAATGCCGATTTCGGCGTGTAACTTCGCAAGTATAACGGGCGAATCCGGCTTTACCTTTAATGAAGCGTTATCGCTCGGCGCACACGTTTGCTCATGGACGATGAATTCTGTTTAAACAATCGGTGCCGCTGTAAGACAGATGCACTTGCAAGGAATTCAGCGCCGAAAAACAAATGCTCAGGCCAGCGGCCCATTGAGCAATGGCACGAAACGCACCGCCCCGAGAACGTGTCGGGAGAAGCCGTTTTCTTCGCGCACGATCAACATCAATTGCTGAACTTCGCCTGAGCCGACCGGGATGACCATCCGCCCGCCCGGTGCCAACTGATCGAGCAGCGCCTGGGGAACATCGGTGGCCACGGCCGTGACGATGATGCCGTTGTACGGTGCCAGCGCAGGCCAGCCTTCCCAGCCATCGCCCCAGCGGAACACCACGTTGCGCAGGTTGAGCTCGACCAGGCGTTCCTTGGCCCGGTCCTGCAGCACCTTGATCCGCTCGACGGAGAACACCCGCTCGACC
The DNA here is from genome assembly GCF_003576265.1 of Pseudomonas sp. 91RF. Lineage (NCBI taxonomy): Bacteria > Pseudomonadati > Pseudomonadota > Gammaproteobacteria > Pseudomonadales > Pseudomonadaceae > Pseudomonas > Pseudomonas sp. 91RF. The sequence goes on along the minus strand of NZ_QWFC01000019.1, from coordinate 88,495 downwards.
AGTTGCGACAACACTGCGGTCTGGTAACCGGAACCGGTGCCGATCTCCAGCACCTTGTCCAGCGGCCCCGCCTCGAGCAGCAATTCGCTCATGCGCGCGACCATATAAGGCTGGGAGATGGTCTGGTTGTGGCCGATCGGCAGCGCGGTGTCTTCATAGGCCCGGTGCGCCAGCGCTTCGTCGACGAAGAGATGGCGCGGCGTGCGGCGGATCACTTCCAGCACGTTCGCGTTGGACAGCCCTTCTTCATACAGACGCTGAATCAGGCGCTCACGGGTGCGCTGGGAGGTCATCCCGATGCCGCTGCGCAACCGGTCGTCTTGTTCACGAGCCATCAGTTGAGCCCCTCCAGCCAGCCGTCGAGACTTCTGAAAGCATCATTGAAGGTGCGATCGAGCTGCAACGGAGTGATGGAAACGTAGCCCTGCATCACCGCATGGAAATCGGTGCCCGGCCCGCCGTCCTCGGCATCACCGGCGGCGGCAATCCAGTAACCGGCCTTGCCACGGGGATCGACCACTTTCATCGGCGCTGCCGCACGGGCGCGATGGCCCAGTCGCGTCAGCTGAATGCCGCGAATGTGATCGAGAGGCAGATTGGGGATGTTCACGTTCAGTACCGTGCGCGGTGGCAGATCGAGCCCGGCGTGGGCCTCGACCAGTTTGCGCGCAAAGTAGGCAGCGGTGGGCAGATTGTCTACCTGCCGGGAGGCCAGCGAGAAAGCAAAGGACGGGCGTTCGAGAAAACGGCCTTCAAGGGCTGCCGCCACTGTCCCGGAATACAACACGTCGTCGCCCAGGTTGGCGCCGAGGTTGATGCCCGAAACCACCATGTCCGGTTCGCGTTCCAGCAAACCGTTGAGCCCCAGGTGCACACAGTCGGTCGGCGTGCCGTTGAGACTGATGAAACCGTTGGCCAGGTATTGCGGGTGCAACGGACGATCCAGTGTCAGCGAACTGCTGGCACCGCTCTTGTCCTGTTCCGGGGCGATAACCACGCATTCGGTGTAATCCGCCAGCGCAGCATAAAGCGCGGCAAGACCGGGCGCAGTCACCCCATCGTCGTTAGAAATCAGAATACGCATGGGCTGTCCGTCTGCCCCACCGGCACCAGATCAACGAGTTCGCGCACCAATACGGTGGCGAAGCATCCGGCCGGGAGGACGAATTCCAGTTGCAGAATGTCAGGCTCGGGATAATGCCACGTCAACCCGCCAATGGGCAGCCGCAGGATACGACGTTCGTGGCTCATACCGGCATTAATCAACCAATCGCGCAGATCCGCCTCGCGTGCGGCGATTGCCTGCTCCAGATCATGGACAGCGCCGGTGGCCGGTGAGTCACCTTCGCCCCATTGCGGCCCGGTCGGATGCAGATCGAGAATTGCCAGGCGCGGGTCGCTGCATTCGGCTTCACCCGCCGGGAAAAAGCTGCGGCTGTCAGTGAACGCCAGCAGATCGCCGACCTGGGCGCGCTGCCAGGTACCATCGGCAACACGCGCCGCCAGCACCTGGTTGAACAGAAAACTGCGCGCGGTCGACAGCAGGCGCGAACGCACATTGCGCTGCTCCGGCAAAGCCTTTCGCGCCGCCCATGAACGGGCATCGACGACGTTGCCACCGTCATGACCGAAACGCTGTGCACCGAAGTAGTTCGGGATGCCTTGTTTGGCAATCAGTTGCAGACGCTCGTCGATGGCGGCCTTGTCGCCATTGAACTGGGTCAGGCGCAAGGTGAAACCATTGGCCGAATGCGCACCGCGTTGCAGCTTGCGCTTGTGGCGGGTGGTCTTGAGGATCTTCAGCGTGTCGTTTTCCGCCGCCGACAGATCCGGGTCAGCCTTGCCCGGCAATTGCACGCTGAACCACTGGCGGGTCAGCGCCTGACGGTCTTTGAGACCGGCGTAACTGACCGTGCGTAACGGCACGCCGGCCGCCTTGGCGATGCGTCGAGCCGCTTCTTCGGTGTTCAGACCGCGCTTTTCCACCCAGATCCACAGGTGCTCGCCATCACCGCTGAACGGAATGTCGAGGACTTCATCGACCTGGAAATCTTCGGCGATGGCTTTCAGTACCGCGGTGCCGAGGACGTCGCCATAAGCCCGCGGGCCGAGCAGTTGCAGTTCGTTCATGCGCGCAGCAACAAGGCAACGGAATGCACGGCAATACCTTCTTCGCGGCCGACGAAGCCAAGCTTCTCGGTAGTGGTGGCTTTCACGTTCACTTGATCCAGTTCTACTTGCAGATCCGCGGCAATCAGCGCGCGCATCGATTCGATATGGGGGGCCATTTTCGGGGCCTGGGCAACGATGGTGTTGTCGACGTTGCCGATTTTCCAGCCTTTGGCGTGGATCAGGCTGACCACATGACGCAACAGCACTCGGCTGTCGGCGCCCTTGAATTGCGGGTCGGTGTCCGGGAAATGCTTGCCGATATCACCCAGCGCCGCCGCGCCGAGCAAGGCATCGCTCAAGGCATGCAGCAGGACGTCACCGTCGGAGTGAGCGAGCAGCCCGAAGCCGTGTGCGATTCGCACGCCGCCCAGAGTAATGAAATCGCCTTCAGCGAAACGATGCACATCATAGCCGTGGCCAATACGCATAAAAAAACGCCCCGAATTTTGTCAGGGCGTGATTCTACCTGCTTTGTCAGGCGTTAGGCGCCTAGAGCGCGCGCGTGATGCTGCAAGTGGTCGTCTATGAAGCTGGCGATGAAGAAATAGCTGTGGTCATAGCCCGGTTGCAGACGCAATGTCAGCGGATGCCCCGCCTGTTTTGCCGCTTGTTGCAGGGCTTCGGGCTTGAGCTGGGTGGCGAGGAAATCGTCGCGATCACCTTGATCGACCAGCAATGGCAGTTTCTCGTGCGCCTCGGCGATCAGCGCACAGGCATCCCACTCGCGCCATTTCGAACGGTCTTCGCCCAGATAACGGGAGAACGCCTTCTGGCCCCACGGGCAATCCATCGGATTGTTGATCGGCGAAAACGCCGACACCGACTGGTAACGCCCCGGATTGCGCAACGCACAGACCAGTGCACCGTGACCGCCCATGGAGTGCCCGCTGATGCTGCGCTTGTCTGACGCCGGGAAATGCGCTTCAACCAGTGAAGGCAATTCCTGCACGACGTAGTCATGCATCCGATAGTGCCGCGACCATGGTTCCTGCGTGGCATTCAGGTAGAACCCGGCACCCAGACCGAAATCCCACGCACCATCAGGATCGCCCGGTACATCGGCACCACGAGGGCTGGTGTCCGGCGCCACAATGATCAGCCCCAGCTCCGCCGCCACGCGCATGGCACCGGCCTTCTGCATGAAGTTCTCGTCCGTGCAGGTCAGGCCCGACAGCCAGTACAGCACCGGCAGCTTGCCGCCCTGCTCTGCCTGCGGCGGCAGATACACGGCAAACACCATGTCGCAGCCCAGCACTTCGGAGCGATGGCGATAGCGCTTGTGCCAGCCGCCGAAACTTTTCTGACAGGAGATGTTTTCCAGACTCATGTAGGACTCCTACGCAGCCACGACTGCACATTGGCAGCCGTGACATCGCGATTGATCAGAAATGAATGACGGTGCGGATGCTCTTGCCTTCGTGCATCAGGTCGAAGGCCTTGTTGATGTCTTCCAGGCCCATGGTGTGGGTGATGAAGGTGTCCAGCGGGATTTCCCCGCTCTGGGCCATGTCGACGTAGCTTGGCAATTCGGTACGACCACGCACGCCACCGAACGCCGATCCGCGCCAGACGCGACCAGTCACCAGCTGGAACGGACGGGTAGCGATTTCCTGACCAGCACCGGCTACGCCGATGATCACCGACTCGCCCCAACCTTTATGGCAGCACTCGAGGGCTGCGCGCATCAGTTGCACGTTGCCGATGCATTCGAAGGAGAAATCGACGCCGCCATCGGTCATGTCGACGATCACTTCCTGGATCGGACGATCGAAGTCTTTCGGGTTCACGCAGTCGGTAGCGCCCAGTTGCCTGGCGATTTCGAACTTGGCCGGGTTGATGTCGATGGCGATGATGCGCGAGGCCTTGGCCTTCACCGCGCCAATCACCGCCGACAGACCGATGCCACCGAGACCGAAGATGGCCACGGTATCACCCGGTTTGACCTTGGCGGTGTTGATCACCGCACCGATCCCGGTGGTCACGCCGCAACCGAGCAGGCAGACCTTTTCCAGCGGTGCATCCTTGGAGATCTTGGCCACGGAGATTTCAGGCAGCACGGTGTACTCGGAGAAGGTCGAAGTACCCATGTAGTGGAAAATCGTTTGGCCCTTGTAGGAAAAGCGCGAAGTGCCGTCCGGCATCAGGCCTTTGCCCTGAGTGGCGCGAATCGCCTGACACAGGTTGGTCTTGCCCGACTTACAGAATTTGCACTGGCCGCACTCCGGGGTATACAGCGGGATCACGTGGTCGCCGACGGCCACCGAGGTCACGCCTTCGCCAATCGCTTCAACGATGGCACCACCTTCGTGACCGAGGATCGACGGGAAGATACCTTCCGGGTCAGCGCCGGACAGGGTATAGGCGTCAGTGTGGCAAACGCCGGAAGCCACCACGCGCAGCAACACTTCACCGGCCTTGGGCATGGCGACATCGACTTCTACGATTTCCAGCGGCTTCTTGGCCTCGAAGGCAACGGCGGCGCGCGACTTGATCATGCTGACTCTCCAGTGAATCCATTGAATAAAAAAACAGACTGGCAGTGTAGTCCAGCGCCGATTGATGAATAATCCGGACAAAAGCAAAACATTATTGCCATACAGGGATAATCCCGATGTCCGAAAACCGCTGGGAAGGCATCGACGAGTTCGTTGCCGTTGCCGAATGCAGCCAGTTCACCGCGGCTGCCGAACGCCTGGGCGTGTCTTCCTCGCACATCAGTCGACAAATCGTACGGCTGGAAGAACGTTTGCAGACGCGTCTGCTCTATCGCAGCACCCGGCGCGTCACGCTGACAGAAGCCGGCCAGACCTTCCTGCAACATTGCCAGCGCCTGCAGGACGGTCGCGAAGAAGCATTGCGCGCAGTCGGCGATCTGACCAGCGAGCCCAAAGGCATGTTGCGCATGACCTGCGCCGTGGCGTATGGCGAGCGCTTCATCGTGCCACTGGTGACCCGGTTCATGGGGCACTATCCACAACTGCGTATCGATATCGAACTGACCAACCGGCAACTCGATCTGGTGCACGAAGGTCTGGATCTGGCGATTCGTCTCGGGCGTCTTCAGGATTCCCGATTGGTAGCAACGCGCCTGGCGCCCCGGCGCATGTACTTGTGCGCATCTCCTTCCTACCTGGAACGGTACGGTCGGCCACACAGTTTGTCGGAACTGAGCCGGCACAACTGCCTTATCGGCAGCTCGGACATTTGGCAACTGGAACAGAACGGGCGGGAATTTTCCCAGCGGGTACAGGGAAACTGGCGCTGCAACAGTGGGCAAGCGGTGCTGGATGCCGCACTGCAAGGCGTGGGTTTGTGTCAGTTGCCGGACTATTACGTGCTGGAGCATCTGCACAGCGGCGCGTTGATTTCTTTGCTGGAGGCGCATCAACCGCCGAATACGGCGGTGTGGGCGCTGTATCCACAGCAACGGCACTTGTCGCCGAAGGTGCGCAAACTGGTGGATTTTCTCAAGGAAGGTCTGGCCGAACGGCCGGAGTACCGGATTTAACGACGGTTGGCCCAGCGCTGGCGCAACCATTCGAGGTCTTCCGGGCGGGTGACTTTCAGGTTATCCGCACGGCCCTCGATCAGGCGCGGCGCCATGCCGGCCCACTCCATCGCCGAGGCTTCATCGGTGATCACCGCATCGGCCACCAGACTGTCTGCCAGCGCGCGGTGTAGAGCACCGAGGCGGAACATCTGCGGCGTATAGGCCTGCCAGATCACGCTGCGATCCACGGTTTCGACCACACGACCGTGCTTGTCGACCCGCTTGAGTGTGTCGCGCGCCGGCACGGCCAACAGGCCACCGACCGCATCGTTTGCGAGTTCAGCAAGCAATTTGTCGAGATCATCACGGCTCAGATTGGGCCGTGCCGCATCGTGCACCAGCACCCAATCCTCATCGTCGGCACCTTGCGCGTGCAGATGCAGCAAGGCGTTGAGCACCGAACCGGAACGCTCGGCGCCGCCATCGACCCGTTGAATTCGCGGATCGCTGGCGCTGGCCAGGCTCGGCCAATAAGGATCATCAGCGGCAAGACTGACCACCAGGCCCTTGAGGCTCGGGTGATCAAGGAAACAGCCGAGGCTGTGTTCAAGAATTGTGCGCCCGCCCAGTTGCAGGTATTGCTTGGGACGGTCAGCGGCCATACGGGCACCGACGCCCGCGGCAGGAATCACGGCCCAGAAGGCCGGCAGGGAATCGATCATTGGGCCAACTGGTAAAGGGTTTCGCCGTCCTTGACCATGCCCAGTTCGTGACGAGCCCGCTCTTCAACGGTCTCCATGCCTTTCTTCAACTCGCTGACTTCAGCGTCCATCACCCGGTTGCGCTCCAGCAGGGCTTCGTTCTCGGCGTGCTGATCAGCAATCTGCTGATTCAGTTCGGCAACTTGCGCCAGACTGCCATTGCCCACCCACAGGCGGTACTGCAGACCGGCCAGCAGCAAGAGCAAGACGAGAAACAACCAGTAAGGACTGCGCATCGAATATCAGGTATCCAGTGAAAAAAGACAGCCACGCAAAAACTTTGAAGCATCTGATAGCACGAAGCCTGGAATATCCAGGCTTGTGCATATAAGGCATCAGATTAGTGGCAAATCCATCGCTGTCACGACTTTTCCGACACAATCCGGTGTCTTTTTAACATGTAGCGATCAGCCGCGGAACTCGGAGCGACCGTTGTACTTGGCTTTGCCATTCAACTGCTCTTCGATACGCAGCAGTTGGTTGTACTTGGAAACGCGGTCGGAACGGCACAGCGAGCCGGTCTTGATCTGGCCAGCCGAAGTACCCACAGCCAGGTCGGCAATGGTCGAATCTTCGGTTTCGCCCGAACGGTGCGAGATTACGGCGGTGTAACCGGCAGCCTTGGCCATCTGGATGGCTTCCAGGGTTTCGGTCAGGGTGCCGATCTGGTTGAACTTGATCAGGATCGAGTTGGCGATCTTTTTATCGATGCCTTCTTTCAGGATCTTGGTGTTGGTCACGAACAGGTCGTCACCAACCAGTTGGGTCTTGGCGCCGATCTTGTCGGTGAGGATCTTCCAGCCAGCCCAGTCGGACTCGTCCAGACCGTCTTCGATCGAGATGATCGGGTAACGCTCGGTCAGACCTTTCAGGTAGTCGGCGAAACCTTCAGCGGTGAACACCTGGCCTTCGCCGGACAGGTTGTACTTGCCGTCTTCGAAGAATTCGCTGGCTGCGCAGTCCAGAGCCAGGGTCACGTCGGTGCCCAGCTTGTAACCGGCGTTGGCAACAGCTTCGGAGATCACTTTCAGTGCATCTTCGTTGGACGCCAGGTTCGGCGCGAAACCGCCTTCGTCACCGACGGCAGTGCTCAGGCCACGGGCCTTCAGAACAGCTTTCAGGTGATGGAAAATCTCGGTGCCCATGCGCAGACCTTCCGAGAAAGACTTGGCGCCAACCGGCTGAACCATGAATTCCTGGATGTCGACGTTGTTGTCGGCGTGTTCGCCGCCGTTGATGATGTTCATCATCGGAACCGGCATCGAGTACACACCCGGGGTGCCGTTCAGGTTGGCGATGTGTGCGTACAGTGGCAAGTCCTGATCCTGTGCAGCCGCCTTGGCCGCAGCCAGGGAGACGGCGAGGATGGCGTTGGCGCCCAGGGTTGCCTTGTTTTCGGTACCGTCGAGCTTGATCATCGCGTGGTCCAGGGCTTTCTGGTCGCTCGGGTCGGTGCCCAGCAGCAGATCGCGGATCGGACCGTTGATGTTGGCTACCGCCTTGAGCACGCCCTTGCCCAGGTAACGGCTCTTGTCGCCATCACGCAGCTCGAGCGCTTCACGCGAGCCAGTGGATGCACCGGACGGCGCGCAAGCGCTGCCGATGATGCCGTTGTCGAGAAGCACGTCCGCTTCCACGGTGGGATTGCCACGGGAGTCGAGAACTTCACGACCTTTGATGTCGACGATTTTTGCCATTGTTGTAAACACTCCAAAGTTGACGAAAACGACGCAGCTAGAGGAAATCTTTTGACCGTCGGCAAGTGGTGTACAGCGGGCAGCTTGCAGACGACAACGCTCATGCCCGAGGGCATGAGCGACAAATCGTGCGGTACTTTACCGGAGAATTGAGGTTTACGCGGTTTCTACCGTCGGAAAACTCTTCACCAGTTCGTCCAGGGCTTTGAGCTGGGCCAGGAATGGCTCCAGTTTGTCCAGACGCAAGGCACAAGGGCCGTCGCATTTGGCGTTGTCCGGATCCGGGTGCGCTTCGAGGAACAGGCCCGCCAGCGACTGGCTCATGCCAGCCTTGGCAAGGTCGGTGACCTGGGCGCGGCGACCGCCGGCGGAGTCGGAACGACCGCCAGGCATTTGCAGCGAATGGGTCACGTCGAAGAATACCGGGTACTCGAACTGCTTCATGATGCCGAAGCCGAGCATGTCCACCACGAGGTTGTTGTAGCCGAAGCTCGAACCGCGCTCGCAGAGGATCAATTGATCGTTACCCGCTTCCACGCACTTGTTCAGGATGTGTTTCATTTCCTGGGGCGCGAGGAACTGGGCTTTCTTGATGTTGATCACAGCGTTGGTCTTGGCCATCGCGACGACCAGATCGGTCTGGCGCGACAGGAAGGCCGGCAGCTGGATGATGTCGCAGACCTCGGCGACAACCGCGGCCTGGTCAGGCTCGTGGACGTCGGTGATGATCGGCACGCCGAAGGCTTGTTTGATGTCCTGGAAGATGCGCATGCCCTCTTCCAGTCCAGGACCGCGATAGGAGGTCACAGAAGAACGGTTGGCCTTGTCGAAGCTGGCCTTGAACACGTAAGGGATACCGAGCTTTTCGGTGACCTTCACGTACTCTTCGCAAACCTGCATGGCCATGTCACGGCTTTCCAGCACGTTCATGCCGCCGAACAGCACCATGGGTTTGTCGTTGGCAATCTCGATGTCGCCGACGCGGATGATCTTCTGTGCCATCGGGTTACGCCTTCTTCTGGTGTTGAGCCAACGCTGCTTTCACGAAACCGCTGAACAGCGGGTGACCGTCACGCGGAGTCGAGGTGAATTCCGGGTGGAACTGGCAAGCGACGAACCATGGATGATCCGGGGCTTCGACCACTTCGACCAGCGCTGCATCGGAAGAACGACCGGAAATCTTCAGGCCGGCTTCGATGATCTGCGGCAGCAGGTTGTTGTTCACTTCGTAACGGTGACGGTGACGCTCGACAATCACATCCTTGCCGTAGCAGTCGTGCACCTTGGAGCCGGCTTCGAGCAGGCATTCCTGAGCGCCGAGGCGCATGGTGCCGCCCAGGTCGGACGCTTCGGTACGCACTTCAACGGCACCGGTGGCGTCTTCCCACTCGGTGATCAGGCCGACAACCGGATGACCGCTGGCGCGATCGAACTCGGTGGAGTTGGCGTCTTTCCAGCCCAGCACGTTACGGGCGAACTCGATGACCGCCACTTGCATGCCCAGGCAGATACCCAGGTATGGAACCTTGTTTTCGCGAGCGTACTGAACGGCGGTGATCTTGCCTTCCACGCCGCGCAGACCGAAGCCGCCCGGTACGAGGATCGCGTCGACGCCTTCCAGCAGCGCAGTGCCCTGGTTCTCGATGTCTTCGGAGTCGATGTAGCGCAGGTTGACCTTGGTGCGGTTGGTGATGCCGGCGTGACTCATCGCTTCGATCAGCGACTTGTAGGCGTCCAGCAGCTCCATGTACTTGCCGACCATCGCGATGGTGACTTCATGCTCAGGATTCAGCTTGGCATCGACGACCTTTTCCCATTCGGACAGGTCGGCGCCATTGCATTGCAGGCCGAAACGCTCGACGACGAAATCGTCCAGACCCTGGGCGTGCAGCACTGCCGGGATCTTGTAGATGGTGTCGACGTCTTCCAGGGAGATCACCGCACGCTCTTCAACGTTGGTGAACAGCGCGATCTTGCGACGCGACGACACATCCACCGGATGGTCGGAACGGCAGATCAGCACGTCTGGCTGCAGGCCGATCGAACGCAGCTCTTTTACGGAGTGCTGGGTCGGCTTGGTCTTGGTTTCGCCAGCGGTGGCGATGTACGGAACCAGGGTCAGGTGCATCAGCATCGCGCGCTTGGAACCGACTTCCACACGCAGCTGGCGGATGGCTTCGAGGAACGGTTGCGATTCGATGTCGCCAACCGTACCGCCGATTTCCACCAGGGCCACGTCGGCATCGCCGGCACCCTTGATGATGCGACGCTTGATTTCGTCGGTGATGTGCGGAATCACCTGGATGGTTGCACCCAGGTAGTCACCACGGCGCTCTTTGCGCAGCACGTGCTCGTAGACACGGCCGGTGGTGAAGTTGTTGTTCTGGGTCATGGTCGTGCGGATGAACCGCTCGTAGTGGCCCAGGTCCAGATCGGTCTCGGCGCCGTCGTGGGTGACGAACACTTCACCGTGCTGGAACGGGCTCATGGTGCCCGGGTCGACGTTGATGTACGGATCCAGCTTCAGCATGGTGACCTTAAGCCCCCGCGCCTCCAGGATGGCCGCCAATGAAGCCGATGCAATGCCTTTCCCCAAAGAAGAAACAACACCGCCCGTGACGAATATGTAGCGCGTCATGAAAAACCCTAGAAGTCTGCGTTAAAGCGGTCCGAGCCGCCGGGGAAAGCGAAGGAAGGCCGAAGCCCCCGATCACCTGCATTAATCACAGTGCACCTTTCAAAAAAACCGCCGCGTTGGGACAGACCGGAAGTGAAAACACCGGTACGTTGCTCGCTACACATTTTTTGGAATCGCCCAGCAAAGACTGCTTGGTAATCGGCAACTCCTGCAATTCAGGCGAATCCACAGAAGTTGTATCAAGAAGGGAGCGTAGTCTACCGGAATGCCCCCTTCATCTCAAACCTTGATCTTCGTCAGAAGGCTGCCAATGCAATCGCCAGCCTTCCAGCGCATTGCTGTCGAGCCCCGGCAGGTTCGCCACGGCGAGCAATTCTTCACCGCGAAACAGCAGCGGCAATCTGCCACGCACGAAGGCCGGCACCGCGCGCTCATTGAGCAGGCGCTTGAGATCGCGATGTCCGCGATCCGCCAGATGCATCACCTCGCCGCCCTGCCGATAGCGGATCTGCAGCGGCCCTGCGGGAGTCTGACCGCTGAACATGACACGCCCGTTATCGGGCAAGCGTAGCGCCAGCGACGTCTCGCGCCAGTCGCCGCTGACCACCGGCGTGCGCAACCACTGGCCACTGAGCCACCACAGGCGACCGGCGCTGCGGTGCAACTCGCCATCTGCCAGACGCCACACCGGAGCGGCATCGTGACCGGCATCACGCAGATCGATCCAACCCGACCAATGGTCGGTATCCGGCAGTCGGGTGAGCGGTTCAAGCCAGTGACTGAGTGCATTGCGCTGGCGCGCATCGGACAACCCGGCGATGGCCGTAAATTCCAGTGATGACAAACCTAGCCACTCGAAATCATCGGACATGGTCGCTTGAGCCAGATCGATCTGCGCCAGCTCATCGAGCAAACCTTGCGCCTCCCGCAAATGCGCCGCACTGCGGGCCATGCTGGCGTGTGCCTGCGGCCAGCGACCGGTCAGCAGCGGCAAGACCTGATGACGCAGGTAGTTGCGCGAGAACTGTCGATCCTGATTCGACGGATCCTCCACCCAACGCAGATCATGATCCCGCGCGTAGGCTTCCAGTTCGGCACGCGAGATGTCGAGCAACGGCCGAACCAGACTGCCCGGCCCCAACGTTCGCTGCGCCGGCATGCCGGACAGACCGCGCACCCCGGCGCCACGCAGCAACCGGAACAACAGGGTTTCTGCCTGGTCGTCGCGGTGCTGGCCCGTCATCAACACATCATTGATCCGGGTCGCTGAAGTGAATGCCGCGTAACGCGCATCCCGCGCCGCACGCTCAAGGCTGGCGCCCTTTGGCACGGTCACGTGAACGATCTGCAATGGAATGCCCGAGGCGTCACAGACAGCCTGGCAATGCGCCGGCCACGCATAGGCCGCGGCCTGAAGGCCGTGATGGACATGGATGGCGCTAAGCGCCGGAAGGGATTCGGATTTGGCGAGCGTTGCCAGAAGGTGCAGCAGGACGGTGGAGTCGAGGCCGCCCGAGAATGCAATGCGCCAATGGGCCGCACCGAGCCAGGGCTTGAGATTGCGCAGAAGCCTGGAAGGCAAATCAATCGTCGACTGATCCATTTTTTTCCTTGGCACAAATCAAATGTGGGAGCGAGCCTGCTCGCGATAGCGGTGCAACAGCCAACTCATTGGTTGAATGTTACCCCCTCATCGCGAGCAGGCTCGCTCCCACATTGGGTATTGCGCGGTCGACTTAGAGACCGTAGCTCATCAGACGATCGTAACGACGCTTGAGCAGCGCTTCGTTGTCGAGCTTCTTCAGCATCGCCAGTTGCGAACTCAGCTCGGCACGGATCGAGGCAGCGGCAGCCGCCGGATCGCGGTGGGCACCGCCCAGAGGCTCGCCGATCACTTTGTCGACGATGCCCAGGCCTTTCAGACGCTCGGCGGTAATGCCCATCGCTTCAGCGGCATCCGGCGCCTTTTCTGCGGTTTTCCACAGAATCGAAGCGCAGCCTTCCGGCGAGATCACCGCATAGGTCGAGTACTGCAGCATGTTCAGCTGGTCGCAGACACCGATTGCCAGTGCGCCGCCGGAACCACCTTCACCGATCACGGTGGCGATGATCGGGGTTTTCAGACGAGCCATGACGCGCAGGTTCCAGGCAATCGCTTCGCTCTGGTTGCGCTCTTCGGCGTCGATGCCAGGGTAGGCGCCCGGAGTGTCGATGAAAGTCAGGATCGGCATCTTGAAGCGCTCGGCCATCTCCATCAGGCGGCAAGCCTTGCGGTAGCCTTCCGGGCGCGGCATGCCGAAGTTGCGGCGTACCTTTTCGCGCACTTCACGGCCTTTCTGGTGACCGATCACCATCACTGGCTGGTCTTCCAGACGTGCCACGCCGCCCACAATGGCCGCGTCGTCGGAGAAGTGACGGTCACCGTGAAGTTCGTCGAACTCGGTGAAGATGTGCTCGATGTAGTCCAGGGTGTATGGACGTTTCGGGTGACGTGCCAGACGTGCGATCTGCCAGCTGGTCAGCTTGCCGAAGATGTCTTCGGTGAGCGTCTTGCTCTTGTCCTGCAGGCGGGAGATCTCATCGCCGATATTCAGCGAATTGTCATTACCGACCAAGCGCAACTCTTCGATCTTGGCTTGCAGGTCGGCGATCGGCTGTTCGAAATCCAGGAAATTCGGGTTCATAGGCGTCCGTCTTGGGTCGTGTCCCAAGTGAGCTTGGGGCCGGCCGGTTGTCTATTCGCGCCCTACCTTAAGGGAGAGGCGCGCTGAGGTCGAGATTAAAAATTCAGGTTGTGGGCAGGCGGTTCGGTCTCACCTGCCGGTCAACGGTATTGGAGGAAGACGTTGTCTCGCCCGAACTGGTCACGCAGGGCTTGAATCAAGGCATCCGCCGGGTCGATCCGCCAGGTCTCGCCAAACTGCAGCAAGGTCTTCGCATCCGGGCTGGTGTATTCCATGGTGATCGGACACGCCCCGCGATGACGCTTGAGCAAATCCCCCAACCAGCGTAGCTGATCGCCTTTCAGGTCCTGAGTCTGCAGCTTCAGGCGCAGGCTCTCGGCCAGATTGGTGCGCGCATCTTCCATGCTCATCACCCGCTTGACCCGCAGGCGCAGGCCGCCGGAGAAGTCATCGTTGCTGACCTCGCCTTCGACCACCACCATCGCATCGGTCTGCAGCAGCGATTGCGCGGAGTGGAACGCATCGGCAAACAGCGACGCCTCGATCCGCCCGGAGCGGTCGTCGAGGGTGATGAAACCCATCTTGTCGCCCTTTTTGTTCTTCATCACCCGCAGGGCAATGATCATCCCCGCCACGGTCTGGGTGTCCCGGGCCGGTTTCAGGTCGATGATGCGCTGGCGGGCAAAACGGCGGATTTCGCCTTCGTATTCGTCGATCGGGTGACCGGTCAGGTACAGGCCGAGGGTGTCTTTTTCACCCTTGAGGCGTTCCTTGAGCGTCAGCTCCTTGGCCTTGCGATGCAGCGCGTAAACGTCTGCGTCTTCCTCGACAAACAACCCGCCGAACAGGTCGGCGTGACCACTGTCGCGGGTGCGTGCAGTCTGTTCGGCCGACTTGATCGCCTCTTCCATCGCCGCCAGCAGCACCGCGCGGTTGCGGTCGATGTTGGCCTGATACGCCTTTTGCTCGTCATGGAAGTACGGGCCGAGGCGATCCAGCGCGCCGCTGCGGATCAAGCCGTCCAGCGTACGCTTGTTGATGCGCTTGAGGTCGACCCGGGCGCAGAAGTCGAACAGATCCTTGAACGGACCGGCCTGACGGGCTTCGGTAATCGCTTCCACCGGGCCTTCGCCGACGCCTTTGATCGCGCCCAGGCCATACACGATGCGGCCCTCGTCGTTCACCGTGAACTTGAACTCCGAAGTGTTCACATCCGGCGCGTCGAGGCGCAGCTTCATCGTGCGCACTTCTTCGATCAAGGTCACGACCTTGTCGGTGTTATGCATATCCGCCGACAGTACCGCAGCCATGAACGGCGCCGGGTAATGGGCTTTCAGCCAGGCAGTCTGGTACGACACCAGACCGTAAGCGGCGGAGTGGGATTTGTTGAAGCCGTAACCGGCGAATTTCTCTACCAGGTCGAAAATGTTACCGGCTAGATCCGCGTCGATATTGTTCGACGCACAACCCTCGATGAAACCGCCACGTTGCTTGGCCATTTCCTCGGGTTTCTTCTTACCCATCGCCCGACGCAGCATGTCCGCACCACCAAGGGTGTAACCGGCCATGACCTGGGCGATCTGCATCACCTGTTCCTGATACAGGATGATGCCGTAGGTCGGTGCCAGCACCGGCTGCAAGCCTTCGTACTGGTAATCCGGGTGCGGATACGCCAGTTCAGCGCGACCGTGCTTGCGGTTGATGAAGTCATCCACCATGCCGGACTGCAGCGGCCCCGGACGGAACAGGGCCACCAGTGCGATAAGGTCTTCGAGGCAGTCGGGCTTGAGCTTTTTGATCAGCTCTTTCATGCCACGGGATTCAAGCTGGAACACCGCGGTGGTTTCAGCTTTTTGCAGCAACTGATAGGTCGGCTTGTCATCCAGCGGGATGAACGCGATATCCAGCGGCGGCTCGTTGACCTTGGCGCGGTCGCGGTTGATGGTTTTCAGCGCCCAGTCGATGATCGTCAGGGTGCGCAGGCCAAGGAAGTCGAACTTCACCAGACCCGCTGCTTCCACGTCATCCTTGTCGAACTGGGTCACCAGACCGTCGCCGGCCTCGTCGCAATAGATCGGCGAGAAGTCGGTCAGTTTGGTCGGCGCGATCACTACACCGCCGGCGTGTTTACCGACGTTACGCACCACGCCTTCGAGTTTGCGCGCCATCTCCCAGATTTCCGCCGCTTCTTCATCGACCTTGATGAAGTCGCGCAGGATTTCTTCCTGCTCGTAGGCTTTTTCCAGGGTCATGCCGACTTCGAACGGAATCATCTTCGAGAGACGATCCGCCAGACCGAACGACTTGCCCTGGGCCCGCGCCACGTCCCGCACCACAGCCTTGGCCGCCATGGAACCGAAGGTGATGATCTGGCTTACGGCGTTGCGGCCATATTTTTCGGCCACGTAGTCGATTACCCGGTCGCGGCCGTCCATGCAGAAGTCGACGTCGAAGTCGGGCATGGATACCCGTTCCGGGTTAAGGAAACGTTCGAAAAGAAGGTCGTATTCCAGCGGGTCGAGGTCGGTGATCTTCTGCACATAGGCCACCAGCGATCCGGCACCCGACCCCCGGCCCGGGCCCACCGGCACGCCGTTGTTCTTGGCCCACTGGATAAAGTCCATCACGATCAGGAAGTAACCGGGGAAT
Organism: Pseudomonas sp. 91RF; assembly: GCF_003576265.1. Lineage (NCBI taxonomy): Bacteria > Pseudomonadati > Pseudomonadota > Gammaproteobacteria > Pseudomonadales > Pseudomonadaceae > Pseudomonas > Pseudomonas sp. 91RF. The sequence goes on along the minus strand of NZ_QWFC01000019.1, from coordinate 72,404 downwards.
CCCATCTGGATGATGATATCCAGCTCGAAATTCAGCCGGTCGACATAGACCTGGCGCTTGGCCTCGTAATCTTCGGTGGTGTCCTTGGGCAGCAGCACGCTGAGGCGCTCGTCCAGACCATCGAACGACACCTTGCGGAAATACTCGTCGATGGTCATGCCATCGGGAATCGGATAGTCCGGCAGGAAGTGCTTGCCCAGCTTCACGTCGATGTTGCAGCGCTTGGCGATCTCGACGGTGTTTTCCACCGCGTCGGGCAGGTCGCTGAACAGCTCGGCCATTTCCTCGGCGCTTTTCAGGTACTGCTGGTCGCTGTAATTCTTCGAACGACGCGGGTCGTCGAGGGCCCGGCCCTCACCGATGCAGACGCGGGTTTCGTGGGCGGCGAAGTCTTCCTGCTTGATGAAGCGCACATCGTTGGTGGCGACCAGCGGCGCGCCGAGTTTCTCGGCCAGGGCCACAGCTCCGTGCAGTTGCTCTTCGTCGTTCGGGCGATTGGTACGCTGGATTTCCAGATAGAAACGATCCGGGAAGACCGACATCCACTCACGGGTCAGGACTTCGGCCTCGGCGGGGTTGCCGCCGATCATCGCCATGCCGATCTCGCCTTCTTTCGCGGCGGACAGCATGATCAGTCCTTCGTTGGCCTCGGCGACCCACTCGCGCTCGATGATGACCATGCCGTTGCGCTGACCGTCGATGAAGCCACGGGAAATCAGTTCGGTGAGGTTGCGATAGCCCTGAGCATTCATGACCAACAGGCTGATGCGGCTCAAAGGCCCGTCCGGGTCCTTGTTCGACAGCCACAGGTCGGCGCCGCAGATCGGCTTGATCCCGGCGCCCATGGTGTTTTTATAGAATTTGACCAGCGAACACATGTTGTTCTGGTCGGTAACCGCAACGGCCGGCATGCCCATGCCGGTCAGGGCCTTGACCAGCGGCTTGATCCGCACCAGCCCGTCGACCAGGGAGTATTCAGTGTGCAGGCGTAGATGAACGAATGAAGCCGGCATAGTGATCCTGTCCAGTTACATAGAGACAACAAGGCCCGGATTGTACCGGGCCCCGAAAAAAACATCAGCCTCGCCGCTAAACCTGCGTGAGACCTTCAAGCGCCTCGTAAGCCTGCCGCACGGGGGCAAACGAACGCCGGTGAATCGGCGTCGGCCCGAGGCGCACCAGCGCTTCCAGATGAACGGGCGTCGGATAGCCTTTATGGCCGCCGATGCCGTAACCCGGGTAGATCAACTCGAACGCCGCCATCTCGCGGTCGCGGCTGACCTTGGCCAGAATCGATGCGGCGGCGATGGCCGGTACCTTGCTGTCGCCCTTGACCACCGCTTCGGAACGCATCGGCAGTTTCGGGCAGCGGTTGCCGTCGATCATCGCCAGTTTCGGCTGGATATGCAGACCCGCGACGGCCCGCTGCATGGCCAGCATGGTGGCGTGCAGGATGTTCAGTTCGTCGATTTCTTCGACTTCGGCGCGGGCGATGCACCAGCTCAACGCCTTTTCGCAGATTTCGTCGTAGAGCTTTTCACGCTTGGCTTCGGTCAGCTTTTTCGAGTCGTTGAGACCAAGAATCGGCCGGTTCGGGTCGAGGATCACCGCTGCCGTAACGACCGCACCGCACAACGGGCCGCGACCGACCTCATCAACGCCGGCCACCAATTCTTCGACTTCGGCGACCAAAGTGAAATCCAGGCCCATCTGCATGCTTGTCTTGCTCATCGTGTTTGACCGATCAGGTTCAGAACGGCGTCAGCCGCCTGATTGGAGGCGTCCAGGCGCAGGGTGCGGTGGATTTCATCGAAGCCACGAGTCTGTTCTTCACCGCCGTCGATCAGCGGCGACAGGGTCTGGGCCAAGGCTTCGACCGTCGCGTCATCCTGCAACAATTCCGGTACCAGCAGTCGCTGTGCCAGCAGGTTCGGCAGAGAGACATACGGACTCTTGACCATGCGCTTGAGAATCCAGAACGTCAGCGGCGCAAGACGGTAGGCCACGACCATCGGGCGCTTGTAGAGCAGCGCCTCAAGGGTCGCCGTGCCCGACGCGATCAGGACCGCGTTGCACGCTGCCAGCGCCAGATGGGACTTGCCGTCGAGCAGGGTCACTGGCAAATCGCGACCGGCCAACAGTTCTTCAATCTGGGCACGACGCTCCGGGTTGGCACATGGAATGACGAAGCGCAAACCCGGACGCAAGGTTCGCAGGCGTTCGGCGGTATCGAGAAACAGCGCACCCAGACGACTGACTTCGCCGCCCCGGCTGCCCGGCATCAAAGCCACCAGCGGACCGTCAGGCAAACCCAGTTCGGCTCGCGCAGCGGCGCGATCGGCTTCCAGTGGAATGGTATCGGCCAGCGTATGGCCGACGAATCGCACCGGCACGCCCTTCTCTTCGTAAAACCTGGCTTCGAACGGCAGCAGCGTGAGCATCAGGTCGCAGCCTTCGCGGATTTTCAGCACCCGCTTCTGCCGCCACGCCCATACCGACGGGCTGACGTAGTGCACGGTCTTGATTCCGGCCTGACGCAGCTTGAGTTCGATATTGAGGTTGAAATCCGGCGCATCGATGCCGATGAACACGTCCGGCTTCTGGGCGATCAGGGTGGCGATCAGGTCTTTGCGGCGCTTGAGCAGCTCACGCAGCCGACCGAGAACCTCGACCAACCCCATGACCGACAGGCGCTCCATGGGGAAATAGGATTTCAGGCCCTCGGCCTGCATCAGGGGGCCGCCGACGCCGATAAACTCGACCGCCGGATGCTGTGCCTTGAGGGCACGCATCAGACCGGCGCCCAGAATATCGCCGGAAGCCTCACCCGCCACCAGCGCAATACGCAGATTGGCCATGATCAGCGAGTGATGCCGCGAGACGACGACTGGATGGAGTCACGGAACACCGCGACTTCCGGGAACTGGGCGGCGGGCTCGGCCAGTTCGGCCAGCGCTTGCTCGACAGTCAGCCCCTGGCGATAAACGGTTTTGTAGGCGCGGCGCAGGGCGTGAATGGCATCCTCGCTGAAACCACGACGACGCATGCCTTCAAAATTCATGCTGCGCGCTTCGGCCGGGTTGCCGAACACCGTAACGAACGCCGGGACGTCCTTGCCGATGGCCGTTCCCATGCCGGAAAAGCTGTGGGCACCGATGTGGCAATACTGATGCACCAGCGTGAAGCCGGACAGGATCGCCCAATCCTCGACATGCACGTGGCCGGCAAGTGCCGTGTTGTTGACCAGAATGCAATGGTTGCCGATGACACTGTCGTGACCGATGTGGGCGTAAGCCATGATCAGGTTGTGATCGCCCAGGGTGGTTTCCGAGCGATCCTGAACCGTGCCACGGTGAATCGTCACGCCTTCACGGATAACGTTATGGTCACCGATCACCAGACGGGTTTCTTCACCCTTGTACTTGAGATCCGGCGTGTCTTCGCCTACCGAGGAAAACTGGTAGATGCGATTGTGCTTGCCGATTCGGGTCGGACCTTTGAGGATCACGTGCGGCCCGATCACTGTTCCCTCGCCGATTTCCACACCTGCGCCGATGATCGACCACGGGCCGACCTCGACACCCTCGGCCAGTACGGCCGAAGGATCGATGATTGCGCGAGGGTCAATCAAACTCATAGCTTGCGTTCCGCACAGATGATTTCAGCGGAGCAGACCGGCTTGCCATCGACCGAAGCCTGGCATTCGAACTTCCAGATCTGACGCTTGCAGCTGATGAACTTGGCTTCGAGGATCAACTGGTCACCCGGCAGCACCGGCTGACGGAAACGCAGTTTGTCGGAACCGACGAAATAGTAGAGGGTGCCATCGGCCGGTTTCACATCGAGCATCTTGAAACCGAGGATCCCGGCAGCCTGAGCCATTGCTTCAATGATCAACACGCCCGGCATGATCGGGTGCGCAGGAAAGTGGCCATTGAAGAACGGTTCGTTGATGCTGACATTCTTGTAGGCGCGAATGCGCTTGCCTTCCGTATCCAGTTCCACCACCCGGTCCACCAGCAGGAACGGGTAACGGTGAGGCAGGTATTCGCGAATCTCGTTGATGTCCATCATTTCGGGGGGAAGCCTATGTAAAGATTGGGAGCGCGACTGACGCGCACTCCTCTAGCAAATCAAGGAGGCAGTCCAGAGGCTGTGCACACTTGATATGGAAATGGTATCAGCCTTCAGATGAAGCGTTACCGCCAGGGGTCACTTCCCCTGCCTGCTTTTCCAGCTGTCGCAAGCGTCGCGCGATGTCATCGAGCTGACGGATGCGTGCCGCGCTTTTGCGCCACTCGGCAGCCGGCTGCATGGCCGTACCGGAAGAATAGGCGCCCGGCTCGGTAATCGAGTGAGTCACCATGGTCATCCCGGTCAGGAATACGTTGTCGCAAATATCGATGTGCCCTACCAGGCCGACACCACCGGCGAGCATGCAGTGCTTGCCGATCCTGGTGCTGCCGGAAATCCCCACGCACGCGGCCATGGCAGTGTGATCACCGACCTGAACGTTGTGGGCGATCTGAATCTGGTTGTCGAGCTTGACGCCGTTGCCGATCACGGTATCGGCCAACGCACCGCGGTCGATGGCGGTGTTCACGCCGATCTCCACATCGTCGCCGATGGTCACGCCTCCGATCTGGGCGATTTTCTGCCAGATGCCTTTCTCGTTGGCAAAGCCGAAACCCTCACCACCAAGCACTGCACCTGACTGAATCACCACTCGCTTGCCGATACGTACGTCGTGATACAGCGTGACACGCGGAGCCAGCCAGCCGCCTTCGCCGATTTCGCTGCGGGCACCGACAACGCAATGTGCGCCGAGCGTCACGCCCGCCCCGATCCGTGCACCTGCCTCGATCACCACAAAGGGACCGATGCTGGCAGTCGGATCGACCACGGCATCCGGAGCGATCACTGCCGACGGATGGATACCGGCTGCAGCTTTCGGCTTCGGATCGAACAGGTGAGAAATGCGTGCGTAAGCCAGATAAGGATCCGGCACCACCAACGCATTCCCGGCATAACCTTCGGCATCAGCCGCCTTGAGCAGCAATGCCGCCGCTTGCGAGCCGGCCAGGTATTTGCGGTATTGAGGGTTTGCCAGAAAGCTCAACTGAGCTGGGCCAGCCTCCTGCAAGGTGGCTAGCCCAGTAATTTGCTTCTCGGGATCGCCACTCAGGGTGGCACCGAGGAACTCGGCCAGCTGGCCGAGTTTGATAGTCACGGTCATGGGTTACTTCAGCTGATTCATGCGCTCGATGACCTGGCGCGTGATGTCGTACTGAGGTTTGACATCGATCACTGCGCCACGCTCGAACACCAGGTCAAAACCACCTTTCTTGATGACTTCTTCCACTGCGCTATCCAGTTTCGGCTTGAGCTGCTTGAGCATTTCACGGTCAGCAACAGCTTTGGCTTCGTTCAGTTCCTTGGACTGGAACTGGAAGTCACGGGCCTTTTGCTTGAATTCCAGCTCCAGACGCTCACGCTCGCCCTGCTGCATCTTGTCGCCGCCCGCCATCAGACGATCCTGGATACCCTTGGCGCTGCTTTCCAGCGTCTTCAGCTTGGTCAGTTGAGGACCGAACTTCTTCTCGGCATCCACGGCGTACTTCTTGGCCGCATCGGACTCCAGCAGAGCCATCTGATAGTTCAGAACAGCGATTTTCATGTCGGCAAATGCCGGGCCTGCCACCAGTACGGAGGCCAGGAGAACCAATTGAGTCAACTTACGCACGATGCACTCCTACAAAATCCATTGTCGTTATCTTGGGTCAGACGCTTAGAACGTCTGGCCGAGGGAGAATTGGAACACTTGAGTTTCAGCGTTATCCGGTTTCTTGATCGGTGTGGCCAACGCGAAGCTCAAAGGACCCAGTGCGGTAACCCAGGTCACGCCGACACCGACGGAACTGGCCATGTTGCTCAGGCTGATGTCGTTGCACTGTGTATTGGCCTTGGAACCATCGGCGTTGGTGGTCGACTTGCAAGTCGAGTCAAACACGTTACCGACGTCCCAGAATACCGATGTACGCAACGAACGCTGATCCTTCACGAACGGCAGCGGGAACAACACCTCGACACCACCCTGGATCAACACGTTACCACCGAATGGCAGCGGATCCTGATCCGGGTCGGCAAGCGTACCGGCGTTACCGGTAACCGCCTGACCGCGGCTCGGCGTACTGCGCGGACCCAGGGTACTGTCTTTGAAACCACGTACCGAGTTGAAACCACCAGCATAGTAGTTCTCATAGAACGGCAAGCCGTCCGTCGAACCGTAACCGTCGCCATAACCCAGCTCGGTGTGCAGACGCAGGGTGTAGTTTTCGGTCAGTGGCTGGAACAGCTGGCCACGGTAATCCAGTTTGTAGAACGACAGGTCACTGCCAGGAATCGTCGTTTCCAGGGTCAGGCTCTGCGAGCGACCGCGGGTTGGCAGCACGCCTTTGTTCAGAGTGGACTCGGACCAGCCGGCCGACGCCTTGAAGTTCAGGTACTGGTCGCCCTCGCGCTTAACGAAGTCGAAAATCTCGTCAACGGTGTAGGTACCGGTCTTGATCTTGTCCTGTTGAGCGGAAAGGCCGAAGGTCAGGCGCGAAGTCTCGCTGATCGGATAACCGACGTTCACGCCGGCGCCCAGGCTGTCTACCGCATAGCTTGCTACGTCGACGTCGAGGTCTTTGTAGTCGGTGGTGCGATAGAACGCGTTATAACCCAGGCTCACGCCATCGGCGGTCCAGTAGGGGTCAACGTAGCCGAAGTTGTAACGGCTCTGGTATTGGCTACGGGTCAGGCCGACGCTGACGCGGTTACCGGTACCGAGGAAGTTGTTCTGGGTGATCGAGCCACCGAGGATCAGACCGGCACTCTGGGCAAAACCGACGCTGGCAGTGATCGAACCGGAAGCCTGCTCTTCAACCGCATAGTTCACGTCAACCTGGTCGTCGACGCCCGGAACAGCCGGAGTCTCGACGTTGACTTCCTTGAAGAAGCCCAGACGCTCAAGACGGGTCTTGGACTGGTCGATCAGGTACGTCGAAGCCCAGCCACCTTCCATCTGACGCATTTCACGGCGCAGCACTTCGTCTTCGGACTTGGTGTTGCCACGGAAGTTGATGCGATTGACATAGGCACGCTTGCCCGGATCGACAGCGAACAGGATGTCTACGGTGTGGTCGTCATCGTGCGGCTGCGGAACGCCATTGACGTTGGCGAAGGTGTAACCCTCGTTACCCAGACGACGGGTGATCAGTTCCGAGGTGGTGGTCATCAGCTTGCGCGAAAACACCTGGCCCTTTTGCACCAGCAGCAGCGACTTGACCTGGTCTTCAGGGACTTTCAGGTCACCGCTGAGCTTGACGTCACGAACGGTGTACTTCTCGCCTTCGTTGACGTTGACGGTGATGTAGACGTGCTTCTTGTCCGGGGTGATGGACACCTGGGTCGAAGCGATATCCATGTTGATATAGCCGCGGTCCAGGTAGTAGGAACGCAGACGTTCCAGGTCACCGGAAAGCTTTTCACGGGCGTACTTGTCATCGTTCTTGAAGAACGACAGCCAGTTGGTGGTCTTCAGTTCGAACAGGTCGGTCAGGTCTTCCTCAGGGAAAACCGTGTTGCCCACCACGTTGATGTGCTGAATGGCGGCGACGGTGCCTTCGTTGATCTTCACTTTCAGGCCGACACGGTTGCGCGGCTGCGATACCACTTCGGTATCGACGGTAGCCGAGTAACGACCTTGCGCAACGTACTGGCGTTGCAGCTCGTTACGCACGCCTTCGAGGGTCGCACGCTGGAAGATCTCGCCTTCGGCCAGACCGGATTGCTTGAGGCCCTTCATCAGGTCTTCGGTGGAGATCGCCTTGTTGCCTTCGATCTCGATGCTCGCGACCGATGGACGTTCAACGACCGTGATCACCAGAACGTTGCCTTCGCGGCCCAGCTGGATATCTTGAAAGAAACCGGTTTTGAACAACGCACGAGTGGATTCCACCAGGCGACGATCATCCGCCTGCTCGCCGACGTTCAACGGCAAGGCACCAAAGACGCTACCCGCGGAGACCCGCTGGAGGCCGTTGACGCGAATATCAGAGATAGTGAAGGACTCGGCGTGAACTTCGGCGATCATCAATACGGTGAGAACCGCAGTTAGCAGCAGACGTTTCATGAAGTCCTTTCTTATTCCAACTGGCAATAAACAAACTGCCGCAAAATGCGGCAGATTCGCAATTCAGCGAAGCGTTACAGTCGACCCAGATCGTTGACCAGAGCAAGCAACATCACCCCGACCACCAAACTGATACCGATCTGTATCCCCCAACCTTGCACCCGATCCGACAAGGGACGACCACGCGCCCACTCGATCAGATAAAACAACAAATGCCCCCCATCCAGTACAGGAATAGGCAGCAAATTCAGAACCCCCAGGCTAATACTCAGATAAGCAAGGAAATTCAGGAAATCAGCAACGCCCGACTGGGCAGAAGCGCCCGCCACTTTAGCAATGGTTATCGGTCCACTCAAGTTTTTTACCGAGAGCTCGCCGAACAGCATTTTCTTCAGTGAATCCAGCGTCAGGACACTCATGGTCCAGGTACGACGGGCACCCTCGCCAATCGCGGCCAAAGGACCATAACTGACCTCGCGGATCATCTCCCGTGGCCAGTCGACAGCTTTCACTCCCGCCCCCAGGTAACCGCTTGGCGACTTGCTCTCGCCGCGCGCCGCCAGCGTCACGGGGACGTCGATTTGAGCACCGTCGCGCTCGACGTGCAGCATGATTTTGGTATCAGGACGCGTACGAACGGTGTCGACCACTTGCTGCCAGTCATCCAGCGCCTTGCCGTCCAGCGCCAGCAGACGGTCACCGGTCTTCAACCCGGCCGCCTGCGCCGGGCCTTTCGGATCGAGCTCAGCGAGAATCGGCGGCAAAGCAGGACGCCATGGACGGATACCCAGAGAGCGAATCGGATCCGGCTCGTCAGCACCCTTGAGCCAGTGATCCAGCGCAAGCTCACGCGGCGAATCAGCCGTAGAGCCCTGCTCACGCACCAACACCTGCAAGGAACCGCTTTCCCCCAGGCGACGTACCAGTTGCAGATTGACCGCTGCCCAGCCCGAAGTCGGCTCGCCGTCGATGGCAACGATTTCCTGACCTGCATTCAGACCGGCTTTCGCAGCGATACTGCCGGACTCGACAGCACCGATGACGGGACGTACCTGTTCGCTGCCGAGCATGGCCAGCACCCAGAAGAACACCATGGCCAGCAGGAAGTTGGCGACCGGGCCAGCAGCCACGATAGCAATACGCTGACGAACGGACTTTCGATTGAAAGACAAATGAAGCTGATCAGCGGGCACTTCACCTTCACGCTCATCGAGCATCTTGACGTAGCCACCCAACGGAATGGCAGCGACGACAAACTCGGTCCCCTGCTTGTCATGCCAGCGCAGCAATGGCATGCCGAAGCCCACGGAAAAACGCAGGACCTTGACGCCACAGCGACGCGCGACCCAGAAGTGGCCGAATTCGTGAAAGGTGACCAGCACACCCAGGGCGATCAGGGTGCCGGCAATCATATAGAGCGCGCTCATCTACTTTCTCCGCAATCCTGTTCTATGCCGCGTGAAGCCATGTACCGCACAGGGTCTATCGACCGTGACGAGTCAGCCACTGCCCGGCGAGCGTACGTGCTGCCGCGTCCGCCGTGAACACCGCATCGAGATCATTCAGAGCAACCACCGGCTCGAGGTTCAAGACTTCCTCGATGATACTCGCGATTTCGAGGTAGCGAACCCGCCCGTCGAGAAACGCCGCCACCGCGACTTCATTCGCGGCATTGAGCATGGCAGGTGCACTGTCGCCGGCCTCGGCAGCCTGACGGGCGAGCCGCAGGCACGGGAAGCGTTCTTCATCGGGCGCTTCGAAGTCCAGGCGCGCGATGGCAAACAGGTCCAGTGGCGCCACGCCCGAATCAATGCGTTCAGGCCAGGCCAGCGCATTGGCGATCGGCGTACGCATGTCGGGATTACCCAACTGCGCCAGTACCGAACCATCTACGTAGTCGACCAGAGAGTGAATCACGCTCTGTGGATGGATCACCACTTCGACTTGCGACGGCCGGGCATCGAACAGCCAGCAGGCTTCGATCAGTTCGAGCCCCTTGTTCATCATGCTGGCCGAATCCACGGAAATCTTGCGACCCATGGACCAGTTAGGATGGGCACAGGCCTGGTCGGGAGAAACATGCGCCAGTTCGGCCATCGGCGTCTGCCGGAAAGGACCGCCCGAGGCCGTCAGCAAAATCCGACGCACGCCGACATTGCTCAATCCACGAGCAAAATCCTGGGGCATGCACTGGAAAATCGCATTGTGTTCACTGTCGATGGGCAGCAGGACCGAACCACTTTTGCGCACAGCCTCCATGAACAAGGCGCCCGACATGACCAGCGCCTCCTTGTTCGCCAGGAGAATTTTCTTGCCCGCCTCGACAGCGGCGAGGGTCGGGCGCAGGCCGGCGGCGCCGACGATGGCCGCCATCACGGCATCCACCTCAGGGGCTGCCGCGACCTGACACAGACCTTCCTCACCCACCAGCACACGGGTCGACAGACCGGCGGCACGCAAATCGTCTTGCAAACCACGGGCTGCCACGACTTCCGGCACCACAGCGAACTGCGGCACATGGCGTACGCACAAGGCAAACAGCTCGCTCAGACGCGTAAAGCCACTGAGTGCAAATACCTGATAACGGTCAGGGTGACGAGCGATGACATCCAGAGTGCTCAGACCGATCGAGCCGGTTGCCCCCAGAACGGTAACCTGTTGCGGCCGGCTCACGGTGCAGCCATCCACAACAGCACGGCGAATACCGGGATCGCGGCGGTCAAGCTGTCTATGCGATCCAGTATGCCGCCATGACCCGGCAGCAGATTGCTGCTGTCCTTGATACCGGACTGACGCTTGAACATGCTTTCAGTCAGATCGCCCACCACCGAGATGAACACGATCAGCGCAGCGCCAATCAGGCCTTTGAACAGTTGCGCCACTGTCCAGTCACGAAACAGAGCGACCAGCGTGGTGATGACGAGGCTCAGCGCCAGGCCGCCATACACGCCTTCCCAGCTTTTGCCCGGGCTGACTTGCGGGGCCAGCTTGCGCTTGCCGAATGCACGTCCGGAAAAGTAGGCCCCGATATCGGCGCCCCAGACCAGCACCATCACCGCCATGATCAACCAGTTACCCAGCGGGTATTGCTTGATCTGAACCAGCCCCTGCCAGGCCGGCAGGAGAATCAGCAGACCGATCACCAGCTTGCTGGCGGCACTGGCCCAGCGCTCGCTGGAGCGCGGATAGGTCAACACCAGCCAGGTCGCTACCGCCCACCAGATCACCGAAGCACCGAGCACCCAGGGCGCCAGCCCCGGCAGGATGTACATGACGAACAGCATCAGCGCGACGACTGCCGCATAACCAACGCGAAACGATTGCGCGGTGAAACCGGCCAGGCGCGCCCATTCCCAGGCACCCAGACTGACAACCAGGCCGATGAACAGCGCAAAACCGGAACCCTCGAGCAGGAAAAATCCGCCCAGTGCGATCGGCAGCAGGATCAGCGCAGTGATGATTCGTTGTTTAAGCATTAAACCCGGGCTCCAGCTTCGATCTGCTCGCTCGTTTTACCGAAACGACGCTGACGCGAAGCGAAATCGGCCAGTGCGTTACGCATGGCATCGTGTTTGAAGTCCGGCCAGAACAGGTCGGAGAAATACAACTCGGCATAGGCCAGTTGCCACAGCAGGAAGTTGCTGATGCGGTGCTCGCCGCCCGTACGGATGCACAAGTCCGGCAACGGCAGGTCGCCGGTCGCCAGACAGGTTTGCAGCAGATCAGGCGTGATGTCTTCCGGCCGCAGGTGCCCGGCCTGAACTTCACGAGCCAGGCGCTGCGCAGCTTGCGCGATATCCCACTGACCGCCGTAGTTGGCGGCGATCTGCAGGATGAAGCGATTGGCACCCGCAGTCATTGCCTCAGCTTCACGCATGGCGGCCTGAAGCTCGGGATGAAACCGCGAACGGTCACCAATGATGCGCAGGCTGATGTTGTTGTCATTGAGGCGCTTGGCCTCACGACGCAGCGCCTTGAAGAACAGATCCATCAGGGCACTGACCTCATCGGCCGGGCGCTGCCAGTTTTCACTGGAGAAGGCGAACAGCGTCAACACCTCGACCCCGGCCTCGGCACACACCTCGATCACCGCCCGCACAGCATCTACACCCGCTTTATGCCCGGCGACACCCGGCATAAAGCGTTTTTTCGCCCAGCGATTGTTGCCATCCATGATGATCGCGACATGGCGCGGCACCGCGGACGGCGCAGTCTGCTTGGTCTTTTCCATTTAAAGCTCGACCCTTATACGGCCATCAGATCCGCTTCTTTTTCCTTGGTAGCCGCGTCGATATCAGCTTCAGCCTTGTCGGTCAGCTTCTGGATATCAGCCGCCGCACGGCGCTCTTCGTCTTCGCTGATTTCCTTGTCCTTGACCAGCTTTTTCAAGTCACCCAGTGCATCGCGGCGAATGTTGCGCACGGCAACACGAGCATCTTCAGCCGCTGCGCGCGCCTGCTTGGTGAAGCCCTTGCGGGTTTCTTCGGTCAGCGCCGGCATGGAAACCAGCAGCAGCTCGCCAAGGTTGGTCGGATTGAGGTTCAGACCGGCGTTCATGATCGCCTTGTCGACCGCCGTGAGCATGTTGCGCTCGAACGGCACGACCTGCAGGGTCCGGGAGTCTTTCACCGTAACGTTCGCAACACCGCTCAAAGGGGTATCGGCACCGTAGTAAGGCACCATCACGCTACCCAGAATGCTCGGGTGAGCCTTGCCGGTACGAATCTGGCCGAATGCATGACTCAGCGACTCGATCGACTTCTTCATGCGCTCTTGGGCGTCTTTCTTGATTTCGTTGATCATTGTTGAACTTCCTCGATCAGGGTTCCTTCAGCGCCGCCGTGCACGATGTTCAGCAGGGCGCCGGGCTTGTTCATGTTGAATACGCGCAATGGCATCTTGTGGTCGCGGCACAGGCAGATGGCCGTCAGATCCATTACGCCCAGCTTGCGATCCAGTACTTCATCGTAAGTCAGATGATCGAACTTCTCGGCATGCGGGTCTTTGAACGGGTCGGCGGTGTAGACGCCATCGACCTTGGTTGCCTTGAGCACGACGTCCGCGTCGATCTCGATGGCACGCAGGCAGGCTGCCGAATCCGTGGTAAAGAACGGATTGCCGGTACCGGCCGCGAAAATCACCACGTCCTTGGAGTTCAGGTGGCGCATGGCCTTGCGACGATCATAGTGATCGGTCACACCGACCATGGAAATGGCCGACATCACGATGGCCGAGATATTGGCACGTTCCAGCGCATCGCGCATGGCCAGGGCGTTCATCACAGTGGCCAGCATGCCCATGTGGTCGCCGGTGACCCGATCCATGCCGGCCTTGCTCAGCGCTTCACCGCGGAACAGGTTGCCGCCGCCGATCACCAGACCGACCTGAACGCCGATGCCGACCAGCTGGCCGACTTCCAGCGCCATGCGGTCCAGCACTTTCGGATCGATCCCGAACTCTTCCGAGCCCATCAGGGCCTCGCCGCTAAGCTTGAGTAGAATGCGTTTATAGCGAGCCTGATAACCACTGCCCTGCTGAGCCATTGCGAATCTCTCCTGCGGCGTATTTAAAAATTCTTTGCGAGCTGTTTGCAGCTGCGTTCACTCTAGCGTGGCGCTGCTTCAGCGCCATCGGAACATGGCTTTGTAAGTCAGTTCCAAGGGGAAACCAATTAAAAATTGGTAACCCTATCTGAAAAGAGGCTGCGCGCGTGAGCGGGCAGCCTCTTTCGGGCGACAGTTGAAGAACCGTCTTACTGCTTGGCGGCAGCCACTTGAGCGGCAACTTCGGCAGCGAAGTCGTCAACTGGCTTCTCGATGCCTTCGCCTACTTTGAAGTAGGTGAAGGAAACGATTTCGGCACCGGCTTTCTTGGCCAGCTCGCCAACCTTGACTTCAGGGTTCATGACGAAGGCTTGCTCTTTCAGCGAGGCTTCGGCTTTGAACTTGGTGATACGACCGTTGATCATGTTCTCAACGATGTTTTCCGGCTTGCCGGCGATCTTGTCGGCATTCAGCTGCAGGAATACGTTCTTCTCGCGCTCGATGGCCTCGGCGGAGATTTCCGACGCATCCAGGAACTCCGGGTTCGAAGCTGCAACGTGCATGGCGATGTTCTTGGCCAGGTCGACGTCGCCGCCTTTCAGAACAACCACAGCACCAATCTTGTTGCCGTGCAGGTAAGCGCCTACAACGTCACCCTCAACACGCGCCAGACGACGGATGTTGACGTTTTCGCCACACTTGGCAACCAGGGCTTCACGAGCAGCTTCACGCGAAGCGATCAGCGGAGCCGCGTCGGTCAGCTTCTGAGCGAAGGCTTCTTCGAGGCTTTCGCTGACGAAGTTCTTGAAGTCGTCCTGCAGGGCCAGGAAGTCGGTCTGCGAGTTCACTTCCAGCAGAACGGCGGATTTGCCGTCAGCCTTGACAGCGATGGCGCCTTCAGCGGCAACGTTGCCGGCTTTCTTGGCAGCCTTGATCGCGCCCGAAGCACGCATGTCATCAATGGCTTTTTCGATGTCGCCGCCAGCCTTTTCCAGGGCTTTCTTGCAATCCATCATGCCTTCGCCGGTACGCTCGCGCAGTTCTTTGACCAACGCTGCAGTAATTGCTGCCATTTTCAAATTCCTCTTGGATAGGTTTTCAACCATTCCACCCGATCGAACGGGCGTTCAATTCTTCCCGAACCACCTTGTAGCTGCTGCACGTTACAGATGCTGTAGCTGCGCTGCCGACAGATGGTTTTCGAGGTGGCAAAAAGGGGGCCAAGCCCCCTTTTTGCTTACTGAGTCAACGCCAGGGCGTCAATTACTCAGCTGCAGCCTGAGTTTCTTCAGCTGCGAATTCAACAGTACCGCCAGCAACATTGTTGCGACCACGGATAACGGCGTCAGCCATCGAACCCATGTACAGCTGGATAGCGCGGATTGCGTCATCGTTGCCTGGGATGATGTAGTCAACGCCTTCCGGGCTGCTGTTGGTATCGACAACGCCGATGACCGGGATGCCCAGCTTGTTGGCTTCGGTGATCGCGATGCGCTCGTGGTCAACGTCGATCACGAACAGTGCGTCTGGCAGACCGCCCATGTCCTTGATGCCGCCCAGGGAGCGATCCAGCTTCTCAAGATCACGGGAGCGCATCAGCGCTTCTTTTTTGGTCAGCTTGGCGAAAGTACCGTCTTCGGCTTGTACTTCAAGGTCACGCAGACGCTTGATGGAAGCACGGATGGTCTTGAAGTTGGTCAGCATGCCGCCCAACCAGCGGTGATCGACGTACGGCGAACCGCAACGTGCTGCTTCTTCAGCAACGATCTTGCCAGCGGAACGCTTGGTGCCGACGAACAGAATCTTGTTTTTGCCCTGGGCCAGACGCTCTACGAAAGTCAGAGCTTCGTTGAACATTGGCAGGGTTTTTTCAAGGTTGATGATGTGAATCTTGTTACGCGCGCCGAAAATGTACTTGCCCATTTTCGGATTCCAGTAACGGGTTTGGTGACCGAAGTGCACACCGGCCTTCAGCATATCGCGCATATTGACTTGGGACATGATAGTTCCTTGATAAGTCGGGTTGGGCCTCCACGTATCCCAATGACCAACCATCGATCCGAAGATCAAAGGCACCCAGGCCATCGTGTCGACACGTGTGTGGGTTAATGCTCCCGGAGCTATCCCCGGAAAGCGGCGCATTTTATACCACAGCAAGGCCGCAAACGGAACCCGGAATCTTTAATCCCGTCAGGGACATGGATGCCGGCCCCTTGGAATCGGCCTTGCGCGCACTATTGTATAGAGAGAAGCGATGCACGCAGGCGCGGATTTGCGCCTTTGGTCTGTTAGAATCGCGTTTTTCAGGGCTGCCAGGCGAAAAACGCCGCCCTGTCCGTATCACCAAGCGCCGTCGAGCGCAGAGAGAGCCTGTATGACCGTCACCCTCAAAACTCCCGAGGACATCGCTGGCATGCGTGTCGCCGGCAAACTGGCCGCCGATGTGCTGGAAATGATTGCCGAACACGTCAAGCCGGGCGTGACCACCGATGAGCTGAACCAGATCTGCCACGACTATATCGTCGACGTGCAGAAAGCCATCCCTGCCCCGCTCAACTACAAGGGCTACCCGAAGTCGATCTGCACCTCGATCAACCACGTGGTCTGCCACGGCATCCCGAATGACAAGCCGCTGAAAAACGGCGACACCCTGAACATCGATGTCACGGTGATCAAGGACGGCTACCACGGCGACACCAGCCGCATGTTCCACGTCGGCACCGTGCCGGTCTGGGCCGAGCGCCTGTCCCAGATCACCCAGGAGTGCATGTACAAGGCGATCGAGATCGTCAAACCCGGCTGCCGCCTCGGCGACATCGGCGAGATCATCCAGAAGCACGCTGAAAAGAACGGCTTCTCCGTGGTGCGCGAATTCTGCGGTCACGGTATCGGCAAGGTGTTCCACGAAGAGCCGCAGATCCTGCACTACGGTCGCGCCGGCACCGGCATGGAACTGAAGGCCGGCATGACCTTCACCATCGAGCCGATGATCAACCAGGGCAAGGCCGACACCAAGGTACTGGGCGACGGCTGGACCGCGATCACCAAGGACCGCAAGCTGTCGGCACAGTGGGAACACACTTTGCTTGTCACCGATACCGGCTACGAGATCTTCACCCTGCGCAGCGACGATACCATCCCGCGCATCTCGGCCTGATCCAGACACCGTTCCCAGCCTATAGAAGGAAAGCCAATCGATGCCGCAGGTGGATCCCGAACTCTTCGACCGCGGCCAGTTCCAGGCTGAACTGGCCCTGAAAGCGAGTCCCATCGCGGCGTTCAAGAAGGCGATCCGCCAGGCCCGCGAAGTGCTCGATGCACGCTTTCGCAGCGGCCGCGACATCCGGCGACTGATCGAGGATCGCGCCTGGTTCGTCGACAACATCCTGCAAAAGGCCTGGGACCAGTTCAACTGGAGCGAAGACGCCGACATCGCGCTGGTCGCGGTCGGCGGCTACGGTCGCGGAGAGTTGCACCCCTATTCCGATATCGACCTGCTGATTCTGCTGGACAGCGCCGACCACGAAATCTTCCGTGATTCCATCGAGCGCTTTCTCACGCTGTTGTGGGACATCGGCCTGGAAGTCGGTCAGAGCGTCCGCTCGGTGGACGAGTGCGCCGAAGAGGCCCGCGCCGACCTGACGGTGGTCACCAACCTGATGGAAAGCCGCACCATTTGCGGCCCCGAGTGTTTGCGCCAGCGTATGCTCGATGTCACCAGCACCGCCCACATGTGGCCGAGCAAGGAGTTCTTCCTGGCCAAACGCTCCGAGCAGAAGGCCCGCCACCACAAATACAACGACACTGAATACAACCTGGAACCCAACGTCAAAGGCTCGCCCGGCGGACTACGGGATATTCAGACAATTCTGTGGGTCGCCCGTCGCCAGTACGGCACCCTGAACCTGCGCGCCCTGGCCGGCGAAGGCTTCCTGGTCGAGAGTGAAAACGCCCTGTTGGCGTCGTCCCAGGAATTCCTCTGGAAAGTACGCTACGCGCTGCACATGCTGGCCGGTCGTTCCGAAGACCGCTTGCTGTTCGATCACCAGCGCACCATCGCGGGGCTGTTGGGTTTTGAAGGTGACGACGCCAAGCAGGCTGTCGAAAACTTCATGCAGCAGTATTTCCGCGTGGTGATGAGCATCGCCCAGCTCAGCGACCTGATCATCCAGCACTTCGAAGAAGTCATCCTTGCCCCGGAAGACGAAGCGCCGCCGCAGCCGATCAACTCCCGCTTTCAACTGCACGACGGTTACATCGAGGCACGCAACGACAACGTGTTCCGCCGCACGCCGTTTGCCATGCTCGAGATCTTCGTGCTCATGGCCCAGCAGCCGGAAATCAAGGGCGTGCGCGCCGACACCATTCGCCTGCTGCGGGAAAACCGTCACCTGATCGACGACAATTTCCGCAACGACATCCGCAACACCAGCCTGTTCATCGAGCTGTTCAAGTGCAAGATCGGCATCCACCGCAACCTGCGGCGGATGAACCGTTACGGCATTCTCGGACGCTACCTGCCGGAGTTCGGTTTCATTGTCGGGCAGATGCAGCACGACCTGTTCCACATCTATACGGTCGATGCCCACACGCTGAATCTGATCAAACACCTGCGCAAATTGCAGTACTCACAGGTATCGGAAAAATTCCCGCTGGCCGCCAAGCTCATGGCCAAACTGCCGAAGCCCGAACTGATCTATATGGCGGGCCTGTACCACGACATCGGTAAGGGCCGGCACGGCGACCACTCGGATATCGGCGCAGTGGATGCCGAGGCGTTCTGCCAGCGCCATCAACTGCCGGTGTGGGACAGCCGCCTGATCGTCTGGCTGGTGCAGAACCATCTGGTGATGTCGACCACCGCCCAGCGCAAGGACTTGTCCGACCCGCAGGTGATCCATGACTTCGCCCAGATCGTCGGCGATGAAACCCGCCTCGACTACCTGTACGTGCTGACCGTGGCCGACATCAACGCAACCAACCCGACCCTGTGGAACTCCTGGCGCGCCAGCCTGTTGCGCCAGCTCTACACCGAGACCAAGCGCGCCCTGCGCCGCGGCCTGGAAAACCCGGTGGACCGCGAAGAACAGATCCGCCAGACCCAAAGTGCCGCGCTGGATATTCTGGTGCGCGGCGGCACCGATCCGGACGACGTCGAGCAATTGTGGGCGCAACTGGGCGACGACTATTTCCTGCGTCACACCGCCGGCGACGTGGCCTGGCACAGCGATGCGATTCTCCAGCAGCCGGCCGACGGCGGCCCGCTGGTGCTGATCAAGGAAACCACCCAGCGCGAATTCGAGGGTGGTACACAGATCTTCATCTATGCCCCGGACCAGCATGATTTCTTCGCCGTGACCGTGGCCGCGATGGATCAGCTCAATCTGAACATTCACGACGCCCGGGTCATCACGTCCAGCAGCCAGTTCACCCTCGACACCTATATCGTGCTCGACACCGATGGCGATTCGATCGGCGACAATCCGCTGCGGATCAAGCAGATCCGCGACGGTCTGACCGAAGCACTGCGCAACCCGGACGACTACCCGACCATTATCCAGCGTCGGGTGCCGCGTCAGCTCAAACACTTTGCGTTCGCACCACAGGTGACGATCCACAACGACGCCCAGCGTCCGGTGACGGTGCTGGAACTCACCGCCCCCGACCGGCCGGGCCTGCTGGCACGGATCGGCGGGATTTTCCTGGAGTTCGATCTGTCGCTGCAGAACGCCAAGATCGCCACCCTGGGCGAGCGGGTGGAAGACGTCTTCTTTATCACCGACGCCCACAATCAGCCGCTGTCCGACCCGCTGCTGTGCAGCCGTTTGCAGGATGCCATCGTCGAGCAGCTCAGCGTCAATCAGGAACCCGATATCAAACTGTCGCGCATCAGTATCTGAATCAACCATTTCCCCCTGTGGGAGCGAGCCTGCTCGCGAATGCGATGTCACATTCAACATCATCGTCGACTGACACACCGCATTCGCGAGCAGGCTCGCTCCCACATTGAACGAGGCCCTCATGAACAACGCTCTGACCCAGTTGCAGCCCTACCCGTTCGAAAAGCTCCGCGCCCTGCTCGGCAGCGTCACGCCGAACCCGGACAAGCGCCCGATCGCGCTGTCCATCGGCGAGCCGAAACACCGTTCGCCAAGCTTTGTCGCCGAAGCGCTGGCCAACAATCTGGATCAGATGGCGGTGTACCCGACCACTCTCGGCATCCCTGCCCTGCGCGAAGCCATCGCCGCCTGGTGCGAGCGTCGTTTCAACGTGCCGAGTGGCTGGATCGACCCGGCGCGCAACGTACTGCCGGTCAACGGCACCCGCGAAGCGCTGTTCGCGTTTACCCAGACCGTGGTCAACCGTGGCGACGACGCGCTGGTTGTCAGCCCGAACCCGTTCTATCAGATCTACGAAGGCGCGGCGTTCCTCGCCGGGGCCAAGCCGCACTACCTGCCATGCCTGGACGAGAACGGCTTCAACCCGGACTTCGACGCGGTATCGCCGGACATCTGGAAACGCTGCCAGATCCTGTTCCTGTGCTCGCCAGGCAACCCGACCGGCGCGCTGATCCCGGTCGACGTGCTGAAAAAACTGATCGCCCTGGCCGACGAATACGATTTCGTGATCGCCGCCGACGAGTGCTACAGCGAACTGTACTTCGACGAACAGACGCCACCGCCAGGCCTGCTCAGCGCTTGCGCCGAACTGGGTCGCAAGGACTTCAAGCGCTGCGTGGTGTTCCACAGTCTGTCCAAGCGCTCGAACCTGCCGGGCCTGCGTTCCGGTTTCGTTGCCGGTGATGCCGACATCCTCAAGGGTTTCCTGCTGTATCGCACCTACCACGGTTGCGCGATGCCGGTTCAGACCCAACTGGCCAGCGTTGCCGCGTGGAACGATGAAGTGCATGTGCGCGCCAACCGTGCGCTGTATCGCGAGAAGTTCGACGCCGTGCTGGCCATCCTGAGCCCGGTGATGGATGTGCAGCGTCCGGATGGCAGCTTCTACCTGTGGCCGAATGTGCAAGGCGATGACGCCGCGTTCTGCCGCGATCTGTTTGCCGAAGAGCACGTCACCGTGGTGCCGGGTTCGTACTTGTCCCGGGATGTCGACGGGGTCAACCCGGGGGCCGGCCGCGTACGCATGGCGCTGGTCGCACCTCTGGCGGAGTGCGTGGAAGCGGCCGAACGCATCCGCGATTTCGTCCTGCGTCACAAGTAAGGCCTGAACGCCCGTGCCGGGCAATCCGGCACGGGCGCTTCATACATCGGGTTACAGATCCTCCAACTATTTATCTCACTTGTCTTCCGGCCAGACGTTAGTCTTGAGCCGCGCCCGTCTCTGCGCCCAGACAAACTCAAAACTTAAACTTCAAGGAAGAAGTGCAAATGAACGATCTGCTGGATTGCCAACTCATTCAATGGCCCGATGATCAAGCCGCTTATACGGCAGCCATCAATGAAAACCCCGCCAATGCCGGTACAAGCTCCGGAACTCGACGTAAACGCTCCATCGTTAACTATTCGAAACTATGGGCCAACGGCCGAACCTTGAAAGTTGCCTTCATGGATTCACCGGATGCCGACCACAAGAACAGGATTATCGCTGCGGCCAAACAATGGCTGCCGTACATCAACCTGAAGTTTGAATTTGTCGATGACTTGAAAGGCGACATCCGGATCGCGACAAAAAATAATAACAACAGCTCGATGTTGGGCACCGACGCTTTATTGATTCACCCCGACCACCCCACCATGAATCTTGGAGTCAAACCGGAACATGAAGACTTCGAGGTGATCGTGATTCACGAATTCGGTCACGCACTGGGCGCCTTGCACGAACATCAGCACCCAAGGGCGAATATTCCATGGGATAAGCCAAAGGTTTATGAGTTCTACAAGAACCGTCAAATGAACCCGCTCACCGAGGAGCAAGTCGACAGGAACCTGTTCGCGTCCTTCGACACACTGGACGCGATCTACACTTCCTACGACCGGAAATCGATCATGCATCATCCGGTGGCAAACACATTGACAGTGGGCGACTGGGAGGTGCCGATCAACCGCCGGATCAGTAGAAAAGACAAACGACTCATGCGATTGCTCTATCCAAAATAAATAACCGACACCGATACAAAAAGTTCGCCAGGCGCAACACCTCGCGAACTTTCAATATCACGCAACACAACCCGACTTTTTCCAGCCCGCACTTCCCTTTAACTTTACCCTCCTGTTATCCGGCCCAACTTTCCCGGAATAGACAACAGCCTATTCGATCAACATCAGTACGGACACTTGACATGAACTCCGCAACACTTTGCCTTACCGAAAAAACGGTTTCGCTACAACACGCTTATGAAGTTGCTATAGCCGAGAACCCAGCCAATGAAAAAACCTCGGCATCCGCTCGTAAAAAACGAGCCGTAGGGAAACACGGTTACTTCTGGGCACCAGGCCGGACCTTGCGCATCGCATTCCTGAGTGGTGATCAAGCGTTCAAGGATGCCGTCAAAGCTGCGGCCAACAACTGGCTGCCTCATATCAACCTGACGTTCGATTTTGTCGACGGCGAGTCAGGGGATATCCGTATCAGCAGCGAACCCGGCATTTACTGGTCGATGATCGGAACCAACGCGCTGCTGGTCGAAGCAGAAGAACCCACTATGAGGCTGTCTCCGGATCATCAGCTCGCCCCGGCATTTTTCGCCGCCAATGTCATGCACGAGTTCGGACATGCACTGGGTGCCGAACATGAGCACCTGCATCCCGAGTCGAACATCCCTTGGAACAAGCCTGCGGTTTACGCCGCACACGGAGTGGCCGAAGACGCCGATGAGGACGATTACGCGCGCCGATCTGTCGATGAACGCTACTTCAATCTGCTCGATGCCAGCGAGTTCGATTACTCGCCCTACGATCCGAAGTCGATCATGCATTACGCCGTGCGCCAGAACTGGACCCACGGCGACTTCAAGATCGATCTGAATCTGGTGCTCAGCGATAAGGACAAGGCGTTCATGGCGAAGGCCTATCCCTACCCCGCTACACAAACGGCGTAATCAGCACGGGGCAGGTCAATGCGATTACTTGACCTGCCCCAGATTCGCCTCACTCAGATCCAGCTCGCCCAACACCTCCCGCAACACGTCATCGCCAATCTGGTGCTGACGACTCAGGCTGTACAACTCAAGACGTTGCGCGCGCAGCGCCTTGAGACGCAGGCGGCGTTCAAGCAGGTCCATCTGGAATGCCAGTGCCTGGGCTTCGGCCGAGTCGTTGAACACCTCCAGTTGATGGCGATACTCGGACATGATCCGCGCCTTGAGCTCCGCCGACAGTGCGGCTTGCGCGGCATCCTGCGGATTGACCTCTTCGATCTCCAGCGCATGGATCGCCGCTTCAGCGGTCTTGCGCCAGGCGTCGCGGACTTCCTGGCGACGCTTGTCGTCGGGGCTTTTCTGGATTCCGCGCAGCAGTAACGGCAAGGCGATGCAGGCTGCCACCAGCGACATCAGGATCACCCCGGCGGCGATGAAGATCAGCAGATCACGTTCGGGAAAGGCCTCGTTGCCCATCAGCATCGGCACCGACATTACGCCCGCCAGGGTCACCGCACCGCGCACCCCGCCGACGGTCAGCAGCCAGCAGGATCGGGCGGTGGGCACTTGAGTCAATTCACCCTTGCCGCGCAAACGGCGCAGCAGCACGGACAGACGCCAGATGCTTTGCACCCAGATGAAGCGCAGCAGCACCAGCGCCAGGAAAATCGCCACCACGTCGAGGCAACGATAAAGCAGCGTCGGCCACAATGAGGTTTCGTGGCTGACCACCGCCTTGATGATGTCCGGCAATTGCAGACCGAGCAGCAGGAAGATCAAACCGTTGAAGGCAAACTCCAGCAACGACCAGACACTGCGGTTGAGCAAGCGGGTGCTGGTCTGACGCGGCAGCAGGTCGAGCCAGCTCTGCATCATCCCCGCCGCCACCGCCGAGAGAATGCCCGACGCGCCGAGCCGTTCGGCCAGCACATAAGCGGCAAACGGCAGCAGCAACATGAACACCACGTGGGTAGCCGGATCGTCCCAGCCCCGGGCGATCATCCATGCGCGCAAACGGCCCACCAGCCAGCTCAGCGCGACACCGACCGCCAACCCGCCCACCGCCACCAGCACAAACGTCAGGCTCGCATTGGCCAACGAGAATGCACCGGTAACCGCCGCCACCAGAGCGAACTTGAAGGTCACCAGACCCGAAGCATCATTCATCAACGCTTCGCCTTGCAGCATGTGCATCAGCGGCGTCGGCAAGCGGTTCTGCGAAATCGCAGACACCGCAACGGCGTCGGTGGGCGACAGCACCGCCGCCAGCGCGAAGGCCACCGGCAACGGAATCGTCGGCAACAGCCAGTGAATGAAGTAGCCGGCACCGACCACGGTAAACAGCACCAACCCGACCGCCAGCGTCAGCACCGGCCCACGCAGGCGCCACAATTCGCGCTTGGGCATGCGCCAGCCATCGGAGAACAACAGCGGCGGCAGAAACAAAAACAGGAACAGCTCGGGATCGAGCGCCACATGCAGGCCAAGTGTTGGCCAGGCCAGCAAGGCCCCGGCGGCAATCTGCACCAGTGGCAGCGGCAACGGGATGACCCGTCCGACCAGACGCGAGACGCTGACCAGCATCAGCAGGATCAGGACGGTATAAGCGGTTTGCATAAAGCGGAAATCCCGGACAATCGACAGCGTTGAACTGCCATATTAGCCGCTTAGGCTGTGGCTGACCGTTGCACCTATGTCGCACATCGGTGGACGGCGGCCAGTGACAATGGGACAAACCCCGGCCAGCGGCGACGCCGAAACCGTCCGGTCGTGGCATAATCCGTCACCTTTTCTTTCCGGCAACCTGTAAAGGGGGCGATTCCTTGACCGTTTCAAGCAAAACGTTGCACCTTTTCGGCATCAAAGCCTGCGACACCATGAAGAAGGCGCGCACCTGGCTCGATGAACACGCTGTCAGCTACGACTTCCACGACTACAAAACCGCCGGCATCGACCGTGAACACCTGACCCAATGGTGTGACGAACACGGCTGGCAAACGGTGTTGAACCGCGCAGGCACGACCTTTCGCAAGCTCGACGACGAACGCAAAGCCGATCTCGACCAGTCGAAAGCCATCGAACTGATGCTCGCTCAACCCTCGATGATCAAGCGCCCGGTGCTCGATCTCGGTGACCGAACCCTGATTGGCTTCAAGCCAGATATCTACGCGGCCGCGCTCAAGTAAGCAGCCCGTCACTTTTTGTAGAGGTATTCACATGTCCAACTCTCTGTTCAGTATCGCCTTCGGCGTCGGCACCCAGAACCGTCAAGGCGCATGGCTGGAAGTGTTCTACGCCCAGCCGCTGCTCAACCCTTCGGCTGAACTGGTCGCTGCCGTTGCACCGATCCTCGGCTACACCGAAGGCAACCAGGCCATCAGCTTCACCACCGCACAGGCCGCACAACTGGCTGAAGCCGTGAAAGGCATCGACGCCGTCCAGGGCAAGCTGCTGACACGTCTGGCCGAAAGCCACAAGCCGCTGGTCGCCACCCTGCTGGCCGAAGACGCTCAGCTGACCTCGACCCCTGAGGCCTATCTGAAGCTGCATCTGCTGTCCCATCGACTGGTCAAGCCGCACGGCGTGAGCCTGGCCGGGATCTTCCCGCTGCTGCCAAACGTTGCCTGGACCAGCCAGGGCGCCATCGATCTGAGCGAACTGGCCGAGCTGCAACTCGAAGCCCGCCTGCGCGGCGAGCTGCTGGAAGTGTTCTCGGTGGACAAGTTCCCGAAAATGACCGACTACGTGGTACCGGCCGGCGTGCGTATCGCTGACGCCGCACGTCTGCGCCTGGGCGCCTACGTGGGCGAAGGCACCACCGTGATGCACGAAGGTTTCATCAACTTCAACGCCGGCACCGAAGGCCCGGGCATGATCGAAGGCCGCGTCTCCGCTGGCGTGTTCGTCGGCAAGGGTTCGGACCTGGGCGGCGGCTGCTCGACCATGGGCACCCTGTCGGGTGGCGGCAACATCGTGATCAAGGTCGGCGAAGGCTGCCTGATCGGCGCCAACGCCGGTATCGGTATCCCGTTGGGCGACCGCAACACCGTCGAGTCGGGCCTGTACGTGACCGCCGGTACCAAGGTGGCGCTGCTGGACGAAAACAACAACCTGGTCAAAGTGGTCAAGGCCCGTGAACTGGCCGGTCAGACCGACCTGCTGTTCCGTCGCAATTCGGAAACCGGTGCCGTGGAATGCAAGACCCACAAATCGGCGATCGAACTGAACGAAGCGCTGCACGCTCACAACTAAGCGCCAGAAGCTCACCTGAGGAAGCTGGCCTGTTTGCGATGGCGTTCGAAAGATCGCCTTCGCGGGCAAGCCCGTTCCCACAGGGTTCGGCGTTAACCCGCCCAAGTTCACCAGGGCTCGAAAGCATGATGATTCCCTCCCCCTGGCGCGCCGATTTCCCGGCCATCGCCGCCCTGCAACGGCAAGACCAGACTTACCTGGACAACGCCGCCACCACGCAAAAACCCCTGGCTCTGCTCGACGCGCTGGCACACTACTACGCCAATGGCGCGGCCAATGTGCATCGTGCCCAGCATCTGCCCGGCGCCCATGCCACGCAGGCGTTCGAGGACAGTCGCCTGAAGGTCGCCCAGTGGCTGAATGCCGGTGACAGCGGGCAGATCATCTTCACCCACGGCGCTACCAGCGCGCTGAATCTCCTGGCTTATGGCCTGGAACATCTTTTCCATCCGGGCGATGAAATTGTCATCAGCGCCCTGGAGCATCACGCCAACCTGCTGCCATGGCAGCAACTGGCACAACGCCGCGACCTCAAACTGGTGATCCTGCCGCTGGACGATGACGGCGTGATCGACCTTGCCGCCGCCGTTCAGCTGATCGGTCCGCGCACCCGTCTGCTGGCGGTCAGCCAGTTGTCCAACGTGCTCGGCGCCTGGCAACCGTTGCCGGCCTTGCTGGCGATGGCCAAGGCGCAGAACGCGCTGACCGTGGTCGATGGCGCCCAGGGCGTGGTCCATGGCCGGCATGACGTGCAGGCCCTGGGTTGCGACTTTTATGTGTTTTCCAGCCACAAGCTGTACGGCCCCGATGGCCTCGGTGTGCTGTTCGGGCGCAATGAAGCGCTCGAACAACTGCGGCCGTGGCAGTTCGGTGGCGAAATGGTGCTGGAAGCCAATTATCACGAATCCCGTTTCCGCCCTGCTCCACTGGGCTTCGAAGCCGGAACGCCGCCGATTGCCAGCGTGATCGGCCTCGGCGCGACCCTCGACTACCTCGCCGGTCTGGATCTGGACGCGGTGGCCGCCCACGAAGCCGCGCTGCACGATTACCTGTTGCGTGGCCTCGCCGCTCGCAATGGCATTCGCCTGCTGGGCAAGCCACAACTGGCGCTGGCCAGTTTTGTCGTCGAAGGCGTGCACAACGCTGATCTGGCGCACTTGCTGACTGAACAGGGCATCGCCGTACGTGCCGGTCACCACTGCGCGATGCCGCTGCTCAAGCGCTTTGAACTGGCCGGGGCGATTCGTGTGTCGCTGGCGCTGTACAACGATTCCGAAGATCTGGAGCGCTTCTTTGAAGCGCTGGATCAGGCGCTGGAGTTGTTGCGATGAGCCTGCCGGTCGAGGCCGCCGAAGCGCTGCAAACCTTTCAGAACGCCGCCGGTTGGGAACAACGGGCGCGGTTGCTGATGCAGTTTGGTGATCGTCTGCCGCCGTTGAGCGATGGGGACAAGTGCGACACCAACCGGGTGCATGGCTGTGAGAGTCAGGTGTGGCTGGTCGGCGAGTTGCGCGATGGCCACTGGCAGTTCGCAGCGAGCAGCGATGCGCGGATGATTCGCGGATTGGTGGCGTTGTTGCTGCTGCGGGTCAACGGTTTGTCTGCCGCTGAGTTGCAGCAAATCGATCTGCCAGATTGGTTTAATCAACTCGGCCTGTCGCGGCAACTATCGCCTTCTCGCAGCAATGGCCTGAATGCCGTGCTCAAGCGGATGAATGAGTTGGCTGGTTAATCGCTTTCGCGAGCAGGCTCGCTCCCACATGTGAATGCATTCCAATGTGGGAGCGAGCCTGCTCGCGAAGAGGCCTTAAGGCGCCACATCAAGCCTGAGGCTTGACCCGATCCGCCGGGCGCCGGACGCCTGCGACAATCTTGTCCACAGCCTTGGTCGCCGCGACCATACCGAACGTCGCCGTTACCATCATCACCGCGCCAAACCCGCCGGCGCAGTCCAGCTTCACGCCGTCACCGACAAAGCTCTTCTGCAGGCAGATGCTGCCGTCCGGTTTCGGATAGCGCAGCTGTTCGGTGGAGAACACGCACGGCACGCTGTAATGACGGGTCACGGTGCGTGAGAAGCCGTAGTCGCGGCGCAGCGTCGAGCGCACTTTCGAGGCCAGCGGATCGTTGAAGGTGCGGTTGAGATCGCAGACCTGAATCAACGTCGGATCGATCTGCCCGCCGGCGCCGCCGGTGGTGATGATCTGGATCTTGCGGCGCTTGCACCAGGCGATCAGCGCAGCCTTGGCGTTGACCGCATCGATGCAGTCGATCACGCAGTCGATGTTCGGCGTGATGTATTCGGCCATGGTGTCGCGGGTGACGAAGTCTGCCACGGCGTGCACCTTGCAGTCCGGGTTGATCCCGCGCA
Source organism: Pseudomonas sp. 91RF (assembly GCF_003576265.1). Lineage (NCBI taxonomy): Bacteria > Pseudomonadati > Pseudomonadota > Gammaproteobacteria > Pseudomonadales > Pseudomonadaceae > Pseudomonas > Pseudomonas sp. 91RF. The sequence goes on along the minus strand of NZ_QWFC01000019.1, from coordinate 43,965 downwards.
GACGCTGGGCCATCACCTCGACCTTGGGTTTGCCGACCGTGCTGTCCAGCGCATGCAACTGCCGGTTGGCGTTGCTGACGCAGACATCGTCGAGGTCGAACAGGGAAATCTCGCCCACCCCGCAACGGGCCATGGCTTCCGCCGCCCAGGAACCGACGCCGCCAACGCCGACAATCGCCACGTGGGCGGCGCGCAGACGCTCCATCCCTTCAATGCCATACAAACGGGCGATGCCAGCAAACCGCGGATCTTCTGTACTCATGACCATTACCCCAAAAACCGGCGCGCATTATAGGGCCGTCGGCGGCCAAGAGCACCTTTGTGCTATGAACGGCGAACCTGCCTGCTTTAATTAAAGCTGCACGTAACAAAGTTTTGCCTTACATGCTGAAACGAAAGAACTTAAGTCGGGTTGGATTGCCCAACGTCCGGCATTTCCCTATCTGTTGTAGGACTCGGCGAACTGCCGGTGTAGGATGCGCGCCCTCAGGCGTCAACCAGCCGACCCTTCGTTCCACAGACCTTGGAACCCGACACAGCTATGTCATCGCGTAAATTTGGACTCAACCTGGTGGTGGTTCTGGCAATCGCCGCCCTGTTCACCGGTTTCTGGGCACTGATCAACCGCCCCGTCTCCGCGCCGAACTGGCCGGAGCAGATCTCCGGTTTCTCCTATTCACCGTTCCAGCAAGGACAGTTCCCGCAGAAGGATCAGTATCCGACTGACGACGAAATGCGCCGCGACCTTGAGATCATGAGCAAGCTGACGGACAACATCCGCATCTACTCGGTCGACGGTTCCCTGCAAGACATCCCGAAACTGGCTGAAGAGTTCGGCTTGCGCGTGACCCTGGGTATCTGGATCAGCCCCGACCAGGAACGCAACGAACGGGAAATTACCCGCGCCATCGAACTGGCCAACACCTCACGCAGCGTGGTTCGCGTGGTGGTCGGTAACGAAGCGATCTTCCGCAAGGAAATCACCGCCAAAGAACTCAGCGTGCTGCTCGACCGCGTGCGGGCTGCGGTGAAAGTGCCGGTGACCACCTCCGAACAGTGGCACGTCTGGGAAGAACACCCGGAGCTGGCCAAGCACGTCGACCTGATCGCCGCGCACGTTCTGCCTTACTGGGAATTCATTCCGGTGGACAAGGCCGGGCAGTTCGTTTTCGACCGCGCCCGTGACCTGAAAAAGATGTTCCCGAAAAAGCCGCTGCTGCTGTCCGAAGTGGGCTGGCCGAGCAACGGCCGCATGCGCGGTGGCGCCGATGCGTCGCCGGCGGATCAGGCGATTTACCTGCGCACGCTGGTCAACAAACTCAACCGCCAGGGCTTCAACTACTTCGTGATCGAAGCGTTTGACCAGCCGTGGAAGGCCAGCGACGAAGGTTCGGTCGGCGCTTACTGGGGCGTGTTCAACGCCGCGCGCCAACAGAAATTCAACTTCGAAGGCCCGGTGGTGGCGATCCCGCAATGGCGCGTGCTGGCCATCGGTTCGGTGGTGCTGGCGCTGTTGTCGCTGACCCTGCTGATGATCGACGGCTCGGCCCTGCGTCAGCGCGGCCGTACCTTCCTGACCTTTATCGCGTTCCTGTGCGGTTCGGTGCTGGTGTGGATCGGCTACGACTACAGCCAGCAATACAGCACATGGTTCAGCCTGACGGTGGGCTTCCTGCTGGCGCTCGGTGCGCTCGGGGTGTTCATCGTGCTGCTGACCGAGGCCCACGAACTGGCCGAAGCCGTGTGGATTCACAAGCGTCGTCGTGAATTCCTGCCGGTGGTCGGCGATTCGGACTATCGCCCGAAAGTCTCGATCCACGTGCCGTGCTACAACGAGCCGCCGGAGATGGTCAAACAGACCCTCAACGCCCTGGCCAACCTCGACTATCCGGATTTCGAAGTCCTGATCATCGACAACAACACCAAGGACCCGGCGGTCTGGGAACCGGTGCGCGACTACTGCGAAACCCTCGGCCCGCGCTTCAAATTCTTCCACGTTTCGCCCCTGGCCGGTTTCAAGGGCGGCGCGCTGAACTACCTGATCCCGCACACCGCCAAGGACGCCGAAGTCATCGCGGTAATCGACTCCGACTACTGCGTGCACCCGAACTGGCTCAAGCACATGGTGCCGCACTTCGCCGACCCGAAAATCGCCGTGGTGCAGTCGCCGCAGGACTATCGCGACCAGAACGAAAGCACCTTCAAGAAGCTCTGCTACGCCGAATACAAAGGCTTCTTCCACATCGGCATGGTCACCCGCAACGACCGCGACGCGATCATCCAGCACGGCACCATGACCATGACCCGTCGCTCGGTTCTGGAAGAACTGGGCTGGGCCGACTGGTGCATCTGTGAAGACGCCGAACTCGGTCTGCGCGTATTCGAGAAAGGCCTGTCGGCGGCGTATTATCACGACAGTTACGGCAAGGGCCTGATGCCGGACACCTTCATCGACTTCAAGAAACAGCGTTTCCGCTGGGCCTACGGTGCGATCCAGATCATCAAGCGCCACACCCGCAGCCTGCTGCGCGGCAAGGACACCGAGCTGACTCGCGGCCAGCGTTACCACTTCCTCGCGGGCTGGCTGCCGTGGGTGGCGGACGGCATGAACATCTTCTTCACTGTCGGCGCGCTGTTGTGGTCGGCGGCGATGATCATCGTGCCTCAACGGGTCGACCCGCCGCTGCTGATCTTCGCGATCCCGCCGCTGGCGCTGTTCGTGTTCAAGGTCGGCAAGATCATTTTCCTCTACCGTCGCGCCGTGGGCGTGAACCTGAAGGATGCGTTCTGCGCGGCACTGGCCGGCCTGGCGTTGTCGCACACCATCGCCAAGGCGGTGCTGTACGGTTTCTTCACCAGCAGCATTCCGTTCTTCCGCACGCCGAAAAACGCCGACAACCATGGCTTCTGGGTGGCGATTTCCGAAGCCCGGGAAGAGCTGTTCATCATGCTGCTGCTGTGGGGCGCGGCGCTGGGGATCTTCCTGGTACAGGGCATTCCGAGCAATGACATGCGCTTCTGGGTGGCAATGCTGCTGGTGCAGTCGCTGCCGTATGTGGCGGCGCTGATCATGGCGTTCCTCTCGTCGCTGCCGAAACCTTCGGCGGTGCCTGAACCGGCACCTGTCGTCTAATTCCTCGACGAAGCACTAAACGGCGGCCAATGGTCGCCGTTTTGCTTTAAGATAACCGCCATTTTGCGGGGCTTGGCGTGATATCCAACCCTGTGGGAGCGGACCGGCCCGCGATGGCAATGTAACAATCAGCCTTTATGTTGACTGACACACCGCCAACGCCAGCAGGCTGGCTCCCACTTTGGCCCTCGCCCAATTTCAATCCGGAGTTTTCCATGACGGCCCACGCCGACCTTTCGCCGACCCTCCAACTCGCCATCGACCTGATCCGCCGTCCGTCCGTGACGCCGGTCGACGCCGATTGCCAGAAGCAGATGATGCAGCGCCTGGGCGATGCCGGTTTCAACCTTGAGCCGATGCGCATCGAAGATGTGGATAACTTCTGGGCGACTCACGGCAAAAACGACGGCCCGGTGCTGTGCTTCGCCGGCCACACCGACGTGGTGCCGACCGGTCCGGTGACCGCCTGGCAGATCGACCCGTTCAACGCGGTGATCGACGAACACGGCATGCTTTGCGGCCGCGGCGCGGCGGACATGAAAGGCAGTCTGGCCTCGATGACTGTGGCAGCCGAGCGCTTCGTCGCCGACTACCCGGATCACAAGGGCAAGGTCGCGTTCCTGATCACCAGCGACGAAGAAGGCCCGGCCCATCACGGCACCAAGGCTGTGGTCGAGCGTCTGGCAGCCCGTAACGAGCGTCTGGACTGGTGCATCGTCGGCGAGCCATCGAGCACCACGCTGGTGGGAGATGTGGTGAAGAACGGTCGTCGCGGCTCCCTCGGCGCCAAACTGACCGTGCGCGGCGTGCAGGGCCACGTGGCCTATCCGCACCTGGCGAAGAACCCTATTCATCTCGCTGCCCCGGCGCTGGCCGAACTGGCCGCCGAGCATTGGGATCACGGCAACGATTTCTTCCCGCCGACCAGTTTCCAGATTTCCAACGTCAATTCCGGCACCGGCGCGACCAACGTGATTCCGGGCGATCTGGTGGCGTTGTTCAACTTCCGTTTTTCCACCGAATCGACGGTCGAAGGCCTGCAGAAACGCGTTGCCGACATCCTCGACAAGCACGGTCTGGACTGGCACATCGACTGGGCATTGTCCGGTCTGCCGTTCCTCACCGAGCCGGGCGCGCTGCTCGACGCGGTGTCGTCGAGCATCAAGCAGATCACCGGTCGCGAGACCAAGGCGTCCACCAGCGGTGGCACCTCCGATGGCCGTTTCATCGCCACCATGGGTACGCAGGTTGTTGAACTGGGCCCGGTCAACGCGACCATCCACCAGGTCAACGAGCGGGTGCTGGCGGCCGATCTCGACGTGTTGACCGAGATCTACTACCAGACCCTGATCAAGTTGCTCGCCTGATGCTTGCGTGTCCGATCTGCAGTGAACCGCTGAACGCGGTGGACAACGGCGTGGCCTGCCCTGCCGGCCACCGCTTTGACCGTGCGCGTCAGGGTTACCTGAACCTGTTGCCGGTGCAGCACAAGAACAGCCGCGATCCCGGCGACAACCAGGCGATGGTCGAGGCTCGCCGCGACTTTCTGAACGCCGGCCACTATGCGCCGGTGGCCAAGCGCCTGGCGGAACTGGCGGCCGGTTATGCGCCGGCCCGTTGGGTCGATATCGGTTGTGGCGAGGGCTACTACACCGCGCAGATCGCCGAGGCTTTGCCCGATGCTGACGGATACGCGCTGGATATCTCGAAGGAAGCGGTCAAACGCGCCTGCAAACGCAATCCGGCGCTGACCTGGTTGATCGCCAGCATGGCCCGGGTGCCGCTGGCCTCCGGCAGTTGCCAGTTTCTGGCCAGTGTCTTCAGTCCGCTGGACTGGGAAGAGGCCAAGCGCCTGCTCAGCGTGGGCGGTGGCCTGATGAAAGTCGGCCCGACCAGCGGCCATCTGATGGAACTACGCGAACGCCTGTACGACGAAGTGCGCGAGTACACCGACGACAAGCACCTGGCCCTGGTGCCGGATGGCATGGCGCTGGCACACAGTGAAACCCTGGAATTCAAGCTGACGCTGGACAAGCCCGAGGATCGCGCCAACCTGCTGGCGATGACGCCCCACGGTTGGCGCGCCAGTGCCGAGCGCCGTGCGGCGGTGATCGAGCAGGCCGAGCCGTTCGTGACCACCGTGTCGATGCGCTACGATTATTTCGTTCTTCAATAACTTTTGGACTCGGGCAAGCAGCCCGGGGCCGGCTAAATCCGCGAATGGATTTTTCAGACCCGCAGTGAGGATATCCATGCGCCAACCGGACATCGAGATTTACCTGAAAGACGCCGACGTCGACCACAAGGCCATTTCCGCCTGGCTGGGCGCCGCCCTCGGCCCGTGCAGCGACTGGGTACAGAAAGGTCAGACCTACAAGTGCAAGGCCGGCAACATCCCGGTGACCTGGCTGCCGAAAGCCGTGGGCAAGTGGAACAGCCTGTACCTGGAAAGCGATGCGACCCCATGGGACGACGACATCGCCTGCGCCCGCGCAGCCTTTGCCGCGCTGAACGTCGAAGTGCGCTGCGCACCGGGGACGTGGGTTGAAGAAGAAGGTGAAGAGACGGCGGACCGCTGGATCCGGATCAGCGCCGATGGTGAAGAAGAGATCACCTGGAAGACTGCTTAAAAACCAGCAACACAATGCCAATGTGGGAGCGAGCCTGCTCCGGGCGGCGTTCCGACGATTGCGTAGTGTCAGTCGATATCAAGGCTGACTGATACACCGCAATCGCGAGCAGGCTCGCTCCCACAATGATTTTTGGTGTTCTGAAGATTTGCGTTACAGGCCTACAACGTCTTCAGCCTGCAACCCCTTCTGCCCTTCCACCACCGCGTATTCAACCTGCTGACCTTCGGTCAGCGAACGGTGGCCTTCACCGCGGATCGCGCGGTAGTGCACGAACACGTCCACCCCGTCTTCGCGCTGAATGAAGCCGTAGCCCTTGGCGTCGTTGAACCACTTCACGTTGCCGGTTTCACGTGTTGCCATCTGTTCATACTCCTTTTTTATTATTGAACAGGCTTTTCGCAGGAAAGCCTTTGCGGAACGTCAGCCTGCGTCCGACGTCCATAAAAGGGCCCCGGCGACAGACCGCCGAGTATATGACAGGCGGCAAAACTCTCAACAGGAGATTACTTCGCCGCTTTTTTGCCGATTTTCGAGTAATCCGGCAAACTGTCGACCGCCCGAGCAAACGCTCGGTTTATCCACTCACGCAGAAGCCGTATGACCCGTTCCCCGTTCCGCCGTCTTGTGTTTGGCACCTTGCGCCGACTGTTGTATCTCTGGGTTCGCTCCGAGACGATCAACCAGTCGTCGTTCACCCTCAACCTCGACCGCAGTCGTCCGGTGTTCTACGTCCTGCAAAACCCATCGCTCACCGATCTGGCGGTGGTCGACACCGAGTGCACCAAGGCCGGCCTGCCGCGCCCGGTGCTGCCGGTGTCAGTGGGTTCGCTGATCGAACCGGCGGCGTTCTTCTATCTGACGCCGGACCCGGACTGGCTCGGCCGCCAGGACAAACGCGGCGCACCGCCGACCCTGACCCGACTGGTCAGCGCCCTCAGCCAGAATGCCGCCGAAGATGCGCAGATCATTCCGGTCAGCGTGTTCTGGGGCCAGTCGCCTGACAGCGAAAACAGCCCGTGGAAACTGCTGTTCGCCGACAGCTGGGCCGTCACCGGGCGCCTGCGTCGGCTACTGAGCATCATGATTCTGGGGCGCAAGACCCGCGTGCAGTTCTCCGCGCCGATCCACCTGCGCGAGCTGATCGAGCACAACAAGGGCCACGAGCGCACCGTGCGCATGGCCCAGCGGATCCTGCGGGTGCACTTCCGCAACCTCAAGGCTGCGGTGATCGGCCCGGACATTTCCCACCGCCGTAACCTCGTCAAAGGCCTGCTCAACCAGCCGCTGGTCAAGCAAGCGATCCTCGATGAAGCCGAGCGCGAAAACATCTCCCCGGAAAAAGCCAAGGCCCAGGCCCTGCGCTACGGCAACGAGATAGCCTCGGACTACACCTACACCGCGATCCGCTTTCTGGAAGTGGTGCTGAGCTGGTTCTGGAACAAGATCTACGACGGGATCAAGGTCAACCACATCGAAGGCGTGCAGAAGGTCGCCCAGGGTCACGAAGTGATCTACGTGCCGTGCCACCGCAGCCACATCGACTACCTGCTGCTGTCGTACCTGCTATTTCGCAACGGCCTGACCCCGCCGCACATCGCCGCCGGGATCAACCTCAACATGCCGGTGATCGGCAGCCTGCTGCGTCGTGGCGGTGCGTTCTTCATGCGCCGTACGTTCAAGGGCAATCCGTTGTACACCTCGGTGTTCAACGAATACCTGCACACCCTGTTCACCAAGGGCTTCCCGGTCGAATACTTCGTCGAGGGCGGCCGCTCGCGTACCGGGCGCATGCTGCAACCGAAAACCGGGATGCTGGCGATCACCATGCGCAGCTTCTTGCGTTCCTCGCGGATGCCGATCGTGTTCGTGCCGGTGTACATCGGTTACGAACGCGTGCTTGAAGGGCGGACTTACCTCGGCGAACTGCGTGGCGCGAGCAAGAAGAAAGAATCGATCTTCGACATCTTCAAAGTCATCGGCGCGCTCAAGCAGCGCTTCGGCCAGGTGGCGGTGAACTTCGGCGAGCCGATCAAACTGGCGGAATTCCTCGACAGCGAACAGCCGGGCTGGCGCCAGCAGGAGCTGGGCCCGCAGTTCAAACCGGCATGGCTTAACGAAACCACCAATCGCCTCGGCGAGAAAGTCGCGCAGCACCTGAACGAAGCGGCGGCGATCAACCCGGTCAACCTGGTGGCGCTGGCGCTGCTGTCGACCACTCGTCTGGCACTGGATGACCGGGCCATGGCGCGGGTGCTGGATCTGTACCTGGCGCTGCTGCGCAAGGTCCCGTACTCGCCGCACACCACATTGCCGGAAGGCGATGGCCGGGCGCTGATCGAACACGTGAAGGACATGGACCTGCTGTCCGAGCAGAACGATGCGCTGGGCAAGATTCTCTATCTGGACGAGCAGAACGCCGTCCTGATGACCTACTACCGCAACAACGTGCTGCACATCTTCGCCCTGCCGGCGCTGCTGGCAAGTTTCTTCCAGAGCACTTCGCGCATGAGCCGCGAGCAGATCCTGCGCTACACCCGTGCGCTGTATCCGTATCTGCAGGCGGAACTGTTCATCCGCTGGAGCCTGGACGAACTGGATGCGGTTATCGACCAGTGGCTGGAGGCGTTCGTCGAACAAGGCCTGCTGCGTTTCGAGAAAGACGTGTACCTGCGCCCGGCGCCAAGCTCGCGGCATTTCGTGCTGCTGACCCTGCTGTCGAAGAGCATCGCCCAGACCCTGCAACGCTTCTACATGACCGTGTCGTTGTTGCTCAACGCCGGCCAGAACACCATCAGCGCCGAAGAACTGGAAGACCTGTGCACGGTCATGGCCCAGCGCCTGTCGATCCTGCATGGCCTGAACGCACCGGAGTTCTTCGACAAGAGCCTGTTCCGCCACTTCATCCAGACGATGCTCGATCTCGACGTGCTGCGTCGCGACGAAGCGGGCAAGTTGAGTTATCACGAACTGCTTGGAGAACTGGCCGAAGGCGCAGCGAAACGGGTGTTGCCTGCGGAGATTCGATTGTCGATCCGTCAGGTGGCGCTACATCGCAGTGAGGATGCGGCGGAAACTGCAACCTCGCCGGCTTCCTGAAACTTGAGGACAACTAACCGGCAGACCGGATCGTTTTCCGGTTAGTTGTTTTATGAATTAATGGGTTCTTTTTAATCGATAAGGAATTCGATATGAGCCTGTTGAATGAATCACCCCAGACCATCAATGTAACCCTCAGCCTTCCACCTGACTTCAACGCCCCTCTCGACGGAAACAATGAAACCGTCGTCGATGTTCAACTGATCAGTACCCTGCAAACGACAAGTGTCAAACAGTGGCGATATCCCTCCATCGTCGACGGCCAGTGGAACTTCCGGTTCCCGCACCGACACAGTGAAGTCAGCGTCAAATACCGCGTCACCATCCAGTTGTTTCACAATGGACAACCCTTGCTGCTGGAGCAGGATCACTTCGTCATTGTTCATCAGGCGCCCCATCGCCAGACGCTGCATCTGAGTCCGATCGGTTACTTGTACGTTGAAGTGCAGGAACCCGAAATGATTCCCCCCGAACAGGCAATCACCATCAGCCTGCATGAAAACGAAAGTCCCGATGTCGAACTGGCGCGCGTTTCTCACGATGAGGAAACGGCCACTTCGTTTTATCTTGAATATGATCCGGAACATGTGGTGCCAGGCAAACGCTATGCACTGACCGGCATTGAAAACAGATACCACCAACGGCTTACTGTATTCCCTGAAGCTATCGAACTTGTACCAGCGACACGTCGGCCCCGATCGCGCCTGTTGCGGGCAATCGATCAGTGGCTGAATGAACCGTTACGTTTGTTCACTGACTCACTTTCCAAAATCCGCTAGATTTCTCTGGGCGCCCCTCTGGCGCCCAAGTCTTTTGAGGTCCCCATGAAAAAACTTTCTCTTCTCGCCGCCGCCACTCTGTTGAGCGCCTGCCAGTCCACTACACCGAGCGGAAAAGCGAGCCTCGACGGCGAAGTGTTCTACCTGCAACGCATCGCCCTGCCGCCAAGCGCGACCTTGAGTGTGAGCCTTCAGGACGTTTCGCTGGCCGATGCGCCGGCCGTCGTGCTCGATGAACAGAAAGGCCCGATCAAGGGACAAGTGCCGCTGCCGTTCCATTTGAGCTACGATCCGGCCCTGGTCAAACCCGGCCACCGCTACTCGGTCAGCGCACGCATCGAGGTCAACGGCGAGCTGATGTTCATCACCACCGAAAACCATGCCGTGCAACTTGATGGCAAGGATCCACAGCCATTGAAGATCCGCGTCGACGCCGCCCGCTAACGCTCTTATGAACAAGGAAGCCTTGATGCTCCGCCCTACCCTTCGCTTCGCTGGCCTGTGCGCGGGCCTGATGATCTCCGCCAGCGCCATGGCCCTGTCCCTCAGCGACCTGTCGCAGGGCGACGCCACCGGCGGCCTCAAGGATGCCCTGACCCAGGGCGCGCAACTGGCCGTCAAACAACTCGGCACGCCGGGTGGCTTCAGCAATAACCCGGACGTAAAAATCGAACTGCCCGGTAAACTCGGCAAAGTCGCCGGCAAGATGAAAGCGTTCGGCATGGGCGCCCAGGTCGATGAACTGGAAACCGCCATGAACAAGGCGGCGGAAACCGCCGTGACCCAGGCCCAGCCGATCCTCGTGGATGCCGTGAAGAAAATGAGCGTGGCCGACGCCAAAGGCATCCTCAGCGGTGGCAGCGACTCCGCCACCCAATACCTGGACAAGTCCAGCCGCGAACAGATCCGCGCGAAGTTCCTGCCAATCGTCAAACAGGCGACCGACAAGGTAGGCGTAGCACAGAAGTACAACTCCTTCGCCGGCCAGGCTGCGACGCTGGGTGTGGTCGACGCGAAGAGCGCCAACATCGAAAGCTACGTGACCGAACAAGCGCTGAACGGCCTGTTCGAGATGATCGGCAAACAGGAAGAAACCATCCGCAAGAACCCGGCCGCTGCGGCGACGAGTCTGGCGAAGAAGGTGTTTGGTACGCTCTAGGCCGACGCTGCACGGGAGCGAGACAACTCGCTCCCGTCCTTCAACACACTGGCTGGACTGCGTAAAAAGAACACCCACTCGCTGCCCATTTTCCTTTTCTCGAAGACCTGCAACTCGACCAGTCCATTCAGGGCTGACATCGCGATGCTGCAAGAACAACCCAAGCGTTCCCTCACGTTGCTCGCCGTAAACTCCTTCGCCACTCCGCTCTTGGCCACCTGATACAGCGCCCGCTGCCTTTGCGTCAGCCGCTCGAAAAAACCCGACGCCATCAGCCAGCGCTCAAAGTCTTCCGTGTACGCCAGGCTTTTGCGGTAGACATCCGTGAAGCGACTGACCGCACGCTGAATCACCGAACACTGAAACTCGATGAAATACGTCAGATCCAGCTCATCGGCCTCGCTATGCAAATACGACCGTCCGTACTTCACCGGCGCATTGCGCAGCAAAGGACTGATCGCAATGTAGCGAAATGCCGAAAACTCGTGCTTGAACATGAACCAGTAGAACAACGCCCTCGCAACCCGTCCGTTGCCATCACGAAACGGATGTTCGTAGCCCAGAGAAAAATGCAGCGTGATCGCCTTGATCAACGGGTGCAGGTAGTCCTTTTCCTGAGGTGAACCGAGTGGCTGATTGATCCAGCGCACGAGTCTCTGCAAACGCATCACCAGCCCGACAGCGGGCGGCGGTGTATGCACCGTGTTGCCCTCGCCGTCCTGTACCACCACTTCATCGTTCGTCCTGAACAAACCGGGACTGTATTGCGCGTCATCGATCCCCTCGACGCCCACCCGATGCATTGCTGCGATCAAGTCGACGCTCAAGGGTTGGTAACGGTTTTCCCAGGCGAAATTCATCATCCTGTAATTGCCCATGACCATGCGCTCATCCGGCGTGCGCGGCTGCCGTTGATACTTGAGCATGTCCTTGGCAACCCGCGTGGTCGTTGCCGCACCTTCCAACTGGCTGCTGGCGATCACTTCGTCTTCGATCAGATCATTGAGCAAATAACTGAAATGCGACCGTTCGCCAATCTGCCCGGTCATGCATTCCAGCGAAGCGGAAGTCGTCTGCAGATCGACGGCCGAAAGGGTTTTCCGTGCCGAGGGTGTCAGCAAATACTTGCCCCACTGCGGCGGCTCACCCAATGGCAGGAGATTGATGTACTGCGCAACCCTCGCCCTCTTCACCAGCGCCCAACACAAACGAGCGTCCAGCCCCGGCGCCCAGCGATAGCGCAAATCCTCGAAAGGCAAATAACGCCCCCGATCATCAAGAGGCTTGAGCAACGCCAGATAATCCACCAGATACTGCTTGTGCGGCGCCCGCGCCAATAGGTCGAACACCGGATCTGAGCGTCCTTTCAACACTGGCGGCTTCTTCATGAAAAACCTCTCGACCACTCATAAAAACAGAGAACCGAGTACAACACCCAGACCGAACCGCCTCAATATCAGAGGATTCTGAAAAAGCTGTAGGAGACACCGCAGCCCATAGCCACTCAAACACGATGAGCGTTAGCTCGAGTACCGCTTTTGACGTGCCGGCCCCATCGGCAGGCTGAGTGGAGGGATTTATCCGGGGGTAGGCGCGAAGCGCCGTTCGACGAAGTCGAACACATCGAGAGGAGGTGCAGCGAAGCAAACCGGAGGCGATGCCCCCGGATGAATCCCGGAACGAAGGAACACCGAGCCAAAGCGAGGTGCCGAACGCCGGGGCCCAGCCTTTTGGTTCCTTTTTGGCGTCTGAAAAAGGGACTCGCCGTAAGGGCGAAACCGCCAGCGGCAACACCCGAAGCAACGGATATTCACAAAAAACACCCAGAGCCTGGCCGGCCCGAAGGCCGCCACGCTCACCAAACCAAATCAAGCCTCCTTGCGAACCCGGAACCAGGCCGCATACAACGCCGGCAAAAACAAAAGCGTCAAAGCAGTCGCCACAATCAACCCGCCCATGATCGCTACCGCCATCGGCCCGAAAAACACACTGCGCGACAACGGAATCATCGCCAGCACCGCCGCCAGCGCCGTCAGCACAATCGGCCGGAACCGCCTCACGGTCGCCTCGATAATCGCCTGCCAGGGCTTGAGCCCCGCCGCAATATCCTGCTCGATCTGATCCACCAGAATCACCGAGTTGCGCATGATCATCCCCGACAGCGCAATCGTCCCGAGCATCGCCACAAATCCGAACGGCTGACGGAACACCAGCAGAAACAGTGTCACCCCGATCAGCCCCAGCGGCGCCGTCAGAAACACCATCGCCGTACGCGAGAAACTGCGCAGTTGCACCATCAGCAAGGTCAGGACCACGACAATGAACATCGGTACACCGGCGTTGACCGACTTCTGCCCGCGCTCGGAGTCTTCGACCGTGCCGCCAACGTCCAGCAGATAACCGTCAGGCAATTCGGCACGGATCGGATCGAGGGTTGGCTGAATCTGCTTCACCAGCGTCGCCGGTTGCTCCTTGCCATAGATGTCGGCCCGCACCGTCACAGTCGGCAGCCGGTTGCGATGCCAGATGATGCCTTCCTCGAAGCCATATTCCAGCGTAGCGATCTGCGACAGCGCGACGCTGCGACCGTTGTCGGTCGGCACCGCCAGACTCGGCAACAGCGACAGCTCGGTACGCTCATGCACGGTGCCGCGCAGAAGGATTTCGATCAACTCGTTGTCTTCGCGATACTGGCTGACACTGGAACCGGTCAGCGAGCTCTGAAGGAATTTCGCCAGATTCGCTGTGCTCACCCCCAGCGCCCGGGCGCGGTCCTGATCGATGTTCAGGTACACGACCTTGCTCGGTTCTTCCCAGTCCAGATGCACGTTCACCACATGCGGATTCTCGCGGACCTTGGCCGCGACTTTCCGGGCAAGCGCACGGACTTCTTCGATGTGCTCGCCCGTGACGCGGAACTGCACCGGATAGCCTACCGGCGGGCCGTTCTCCAGGCGCGTAACCCGCGAACGCAGGGCCGGGAATTGTTCGTTCAGGGTGTCGATCAGCCACGTCCGCAGCGCTTCACGCTCCTCGATGGTTTTCGCCAACACCACGAACTGGGCAAAGCTCGCCGCCGGCAGTTGTTGATCCAGCGGCAGATAGAAACGCGGCGAGCCGGTGCCGACGTAGGCCACGTAATTGTCGATGCCGGCGTGATCCTTGAGCATCGCTTCCAGTCGCTTGACCTCGGCGGTGGTGTTGGCCAGCGACGCGCCTTCCGCCAGTTTCAGATCGACCATCAGCTCCAGCCGGTTGGAGGCCGGGAAGAACTGCTGCGGGACGAATTTGAACAGCATTACCGAGGCGACGAACAGCCCCACCGTCAGCACGATCACTGTCTTGCGCCGACGCACGCACCACTCCACCAGACGTCGAACCCGCTGATAAAACGGTGTGGCATAAGGGTCCGGCTGACCGTCACCACTGCCGTGTTTGGCCGCGTGAATTTTCGCCAGATCCGGCAGGAGTTTTTCCCCGAGGTACGGCACAAACATCACCGCCGCCACCCACGAAGCCAGCAACGCGATGGTGACAACCTGAAAGATCGAGCGGGTGTATTCACCGGTGCCGGACTGCGCGGTGGCAATCGGCAGGAAACCGGCGGCGGTGATCAGCGTACCGGTGAGCATCGGGAATGCGGTGCTGGTCCAGGCGTAACTGGCCGCCTTGATCCGGTCGAAGCCCTGCTCCATTTTGATCGCCATCATTTCCACGGCGATGATCGCGTCGTCCACCAGCAAGCCCAGCGCCAGCACCAGCGCGCCGAGGGAAATCTTGTGCAGGCCGATCCCGAGGTAATACATGCAGGCAAAGGTCATCGCCAGCACCAGCGGAATGGTCAGCGCCACCACCATGCCGGTGCGCACGCCGAGGGAGAAGAAGCTCACCAGCAACACGATGGCCAGTGCTTCGACCAATACCTGGACGAACTCGCCGACGCCGTTTTTCACTGCCGCCGGCTGATCGGAAACCTTGCGCAGTTGCATGCCGGCCGGGAGGTTTTTCTGGAGGCGGGAGAATTCGGTTTCCAGGGCCTTGCCCAGCACCAGAATGTCGCCGCCGTCTTTCATCGCCACCGCAAGGCCGATCGCGTCTTCGCCCATGAAGCGCATGCGCGGGGCCGGCGGGTCGTTGAAACCGCGTCGCACATCGGCGACATCGGAGATGCGGAACGTACGATCACCGACCCGGATCGGGAAGTTTCTGATCTCGTCGACTGTCTGAAAATTCCCCGAAACCCGTAGCTGCAAGCGCTCGCTGCCGGTCTCGAAGAAGCCGGCGGTGGACACCGCGTTCTGTTCTTCCAGCGCCTGCTGAACCGCCGCCAATGGCAAGCCGAGGGTGGCGAGTTTGACGTTGGACAACTCGACCCAGATCTTCTCGTCCTGCAGCCCGAGCAGGTCGACCTTGCCCACGTCCTTGACCCGCTGCAGCTGGATCTGGATGCGGTCGGCGTAATCCTTGAGCACGGCGTAGTCGAAACCGTCGCCGGTCAGGGCGTAGATATTGCCGAAGGTGGTGCCGAATTCATCGTTGAAGAAGGGGCCCTGAATGCCCGGTGGCAGGGTCTGGCGGATATCGCCGACCTTCTTGCGTACCTGATACCAGAGATCCGGAATCTCGACCGAATGCATCGAGTCGCGGGCGATGAAGGTGACCTGTGATTCACCGGGACGAGAGAACGAAACGATGCGTTCGTACTCGCCGGTTTCCATCAGCTTCTTTTCGATGCGCTCGGTGACCTGGCGCGAGACTTCCTGCGCCGTGGCGCCGGGCCAGCGGGTCTGGATGACCATGGCCTTGAAGGTGAACGGCGGGTCTTCGCTCTGGCCGAGCTTGGTGTAGGACAAGGCGCCGACGATGGCCAGCAGAAGCATCAGGAACAGTACGATCTGGCGATTACGCAACGCCCATTCGGAAAGGTTGAAGCGCATCGGGACTTACTCCTTGTCCGCCAGATTGACCACACGGTTGGAGCGATCCACGGGACGCACCTGCTGCCCTTCCAGCAGCACATGCACGCCGGCGGCCACGACCCAGTCGCTGGCGTTGAGGCCTTCGAGCACCGGCACGGTTTTCTCGCCGAACGGGCCGATGCGCACGGGCGTCTTTTTCAAGGTGTTGTTGGCGCTGACGACCCAGACGTAGGTCGCGCCGTTTTCAGCGGTAAGGGCCGAGAGCGGCACCGACAGCGGGATCACGTCAGCGGTCTGCACGAAGACCCGGGCGCTCTGGCCGAGTTCGACCGGCACGTTGCCGGCGGTGAAAGCGATGCGAGCGGCGAAGGTTCGGGATTTAGGGTCGGCCGCTGGCGACAGTTCACGGATTTTGCCGGCGAAGCGCTGGTTCGGTTGCGTCCACAGCTCCACGGACACAGGCTGGCCAACCTTGAAGCGGCCGAAGCTTTGTTCCGGCAGGCTGATCGACACTTCGCGTTCGCCATCGGTGGC
This sequence comes from Pseudomonas sp. 91RF, assembly GCF_003576265.1. Taxonomy (NCBI): domain Bacteria; kingdom Pseudomonadati; phylum Pseudomonadota; class Gammaproteobacteria; order Pseudomonadales; family Pseudomonadaceae; genus Pseudomonas; species Pseudomonas sp. 91RF. The sequence continues at coordinate 27,712 of NZ_QWFC01000019.1, read as the reverse complement.
GAGGGTGAATACGGTCTGCCCGGCGGCGACCACTTGCCCGACTTCCACCGAACGCTTGGCCACCACGCCATCCTGAGGCGCACGCAGCACGGCGTAACTGGCCTGGTTGGTCGAGACGTTGAATTCGGCTTTGATCTGTTTGAGGCGAGCCTCACCGGAGCGGTAGAGGTTTTCGGCATTGTCGTAGGCCGAGCGGCTGACCATCTGCCGTTCCATCAGGGTCTTGTAGCGGTCACGCTCGGCGCGCACCAGATTCAGATTGGCTTCGGCGGCGGTGACCTGGGCGCGGGTGGCTTCCAGTTGCAGGCGTACGTCCTGCGGATCGAGTTCAGCCAGAGGTTGATCGGCCTTCACGCGCTGGCCTTCCTCGACCAGTCGTCGGCTGACTTTGCCGCCGATGCGGAACGCCAGATCCGGTTCATACCGGGCGCGAACCTCGCCCGGATAACTTTCCATCGCCTGCGCCGAAGGCTCTGGCTGCACCACCATGGCCGGTCGCACGCTGACTGGCGTCACCTCTTCCTTGCCACATGCCGACAATAAAAACGCCAGAGTGACTGGCACCGCAAAGGACAACGCATGGCGGAACATGGTGAAGGACCTTTCGCTAAGGAGGCTTGGAATATTTATACTGGCCGGTATGTTATTAATAGCAAACTCACCAGTCCAGTATTAAAAGCGAAGAATGTCGAACAATCTTTCAGCTCCAAACGGCCCCGGCCGCCCGAAGGATCCGGCCAAGCGCCAGGCGATTCTCGAAGCGGCAAAAATCCTGTTCCTGAGTCACGGCTATGCCAACACCAGCATGGACGCTGTGGCCGCCGAGGCTGGCGTGTCGAAGCTGACGGTCTACAGCCATTTCAATGACAAGGAGACGCTGTTCTCTGCCGCTGTCGTCGCCAAATGCGAGGAGCAATTGCCGCCGCTGTTCTTCGAATTGCCGGACGGCATCGCAGTGGAAAATGTGTTGCTGAACATTGCCAGAGGTTTTCACCACCTGATCAACAGCGATGAGTCGGTGAACCTGCATCGCCTGATCATGGCGCTGGGCAGTCAGGATCCGAAACTGTCGCTGATCTTCTTCGAGGCCGGTCCGCAGCGCATGGTGCAAGGCATGGAGCGGCTTCTGCGGCGGATCGATGAGACTGGCGCGCTGCGCATCGACAACCCGCACAACGCCGCCGAGCATTTCTTCTGCCTGATCAAGGGCGCGGGGAATTTCCGGTTGCTGTATGGCTGCGGTGAACCACTGACCGGCGAGGCGGCGGAAAGCCATGTACAGGAAGTGGTCGAGTTGTTCATGCGCGCCTATCACCCCTGAAAACAAAAATCCCACGCCATGCGTGGGATTTTCTTATTGGACGGATCAGGCCTTGAGCGCTTTCTTCGGGTAGATGTCGTAGCGACTGGATTTGCCATCCAGCGCATGGCTCGGCTTCGGCCCTTCGATGCACGGCGCCTTGCGCGGGCGCTTGACCACCACCCGGTGCGTGGCCAGCGCCAACGCAGCCTCCAGCAAGGCCGGCGCATCCGGATCGTCACCCACCAGCGGACGGAACAGGCGCATTTCCTTCTTCACCAGCGCGGTTTTCTCACGGTGCGGGAACATCGGGTCGAGGTAGATCACCTGCGGCGGCTCGCCTTCCCAGCTGCGCATCACGTCGATCGAGTTGCCCTTGAGCAGCGTCATCCGCGCCACGATCGGTGCCACGTCGAAATTTTCCGCCGCACGGGCCAGACCATCCTCCAGCAACGCGCCGATCAGCGGTTGACGCTCGATCAGGCTCATCTCGCAGCCCAGGCTCGCCAGCACGAATGCATCTTTCCCGAGCCCCGCGGTGGCATCCAGCACCCGCGGGCGCACGCCTTGGGCGATACCGACCGCCTTGGCGATCATCTGTCCGCTGCCACCGCCGTACAACCGACGATGGGCCGCGCCGCCCTCGACGAAGTCGACCCGCACCGGCCCCGGCGCATCCGGCCCCAGCTGTTGCAGCTGCAAGCCCTGCTCGCCGACCTGCAAGGCAAACTCGCCGTCGGCCACCTGCAACGGCAGATTCAGGCGTTCGGCCCACTGCTCGGCCTGCGCTTCGAACGTCGGGCCGAGGGCTTCGACATGGATGCGGCAGGCCGCAGGTTGCTCAATCATGGAAAACACGCTCAAAAAAGTTAAGGATCGGCAGAAACCGCCGATAACCCAATCAACGCGCATTTTGCCAGAGCTGAGCGTCGACCGAAAAAAATGTCAGGCATTCTTCCCACATCGATTGGCTACATTTCGCCTACAGGCGATTTCAGCCGTCATAACACTCAAGCATTGGGCGGCGTCAGCCACCTGTGGCAGGATTTCTTTGCCCAGGCACTGGCCGAACAATCGAGTGATGTGGTGCCGGCCTGTGGCACCTTCCCGCCGGTCGATCTGGAAAGCCCTGAAGAGCCGACCATCGGCAGTGAACTCCACGCGCACATCATCGACCAGCGCGAATGCGATGTAGTGGAAACCCAGGTACGCCCGCCCGAGCCGCTGTTCCTGCCGATTGCCGAAATCGACATGACACTGGCCGAGCCGTACCCACCGTTCCCGCCGGAAGACATCAAGACTCAGCAAAAGCAGCAGGACTTCGACAGCAGCTGGGTTCGTCCGGTCGTAATCAACAACGGCCAGCCGATTCCGGAACCGGGCCCTGCACCGCAGAAAAAGCCGCTGTACCTGCCGATTGCCGAGTTCGACCTGGATCTGCTGCAGCCTTACCCGCCGTTCCCGCCGGAAGAGATCGTCGAGCAGCAGAAAGCCCTGGACTTCGATAACGGCTGGGTACGCCCGATCGTTCAGCAGAACCTGCGCATCGCCGCCTGATTCCGCCCCGTTTCAACCCTTGAAGAATTGATTGGCCTTGGCGTACGGCATTGAACGCGAAGTGAAACCGAACGTGCCCGATTGCTGGATTTCCTCGGCAGCCCGGAAGAACTCGCCAAACGCCGCCAGTGCCAGCGCCGAGCCGGTACTGATGCGCTTCACACCCATTTCTTCCAGTTGCTGCACGGTCAGCTTCAGACCACCGGACATCAACACGTTGACCGGTTTCGGCGCCACCGCTCGCACCACCGCCAACACTTCTTCGGCCGTCCTCAGACCCGGAGCATAGAGCACGTCGGCCCCCGCTTCAGCGAATGCCTGCAGACGGCGAATGGTGTCGTTGATATCCGGATTGCCGTGCAGGTAGTTTTCCGCACGGGCCGTCAGGGTGAAGGGAAATGGCAACGTGCGCAGAGCTGCAACCGCGGCTTCGATCCGCGCCACGGCATGTTCGAAACAGTAGATCGGCGCGTCCGGACGGCCAGTGGCATCTTCGATCGAGCCACCCACGGCGCCCGCTTCGGCGGCGCGCAGCAGGCTTTGCGCCGACTCCGCCGGAGCGTCGGCAAAACCGTTTTCCAGATCCACCGCCACGGGCAGATCCGTGGTTGCAGCAATTGCCCGAACATTGTTCAGGGTTTCTTCGAGACCAAGCGCGCCATCGGGTTTGCCCTGGGAAAACGCATAACCGGCACTGGTGGTCGCCAGTGCCTGATAACCCAGACTGGCAAGCATTTTCGCGGAACCGGCATCCCACGGATTGGGAATCACGAAAATCCCGGGACGTTCATGCAGGGCTTTAAAGGCTTCGGCTTTACGGACTTGTTCTTTGCGGGCTTGGGCGTCCATCGGCAGGCTCCTGGGCAGAAAAAAAACGCCTCAGAGCAGGCCAAGTTGCTCGGCGGCGGGTTCTCTGTATAGCTCAGGCAGCGATGGCAGGCCAGGCAAACGTTGCATCAGCTGTGCGTGAAAACGCTGCGCAAGCTTCGCCGCCAGGATGTTATCGGCAGTATGCAAGAAGATGTACGGCGTGCGACCCTCTTCGATCCACTCGGCAATCTTCGCCACCCACGGCACCAGAAACGGATCGTTGGCCTCAAGCTCGGGATGGCCGATGAAACGCACCTGCGGGAATTGGGTGAACGCTGCCGGGCGGGTTGGCACGCGGGGCTTTTTCGATTGAGCGTGGATCACCGAAGACTCGGTGGACAGGCAACTGAACAACGCGCGCGGATCGAGGCAGATGCGCTCCACGCCGCGATCCAGCAGCAGACGGTTGAGCAGACGTTCGCTTTCGCCCTTGGCGAAGAACTGTTCGTGCCGCACTTCCACTGCCAGCGGTCGATCAAACGCGTCGATGAAGGCTGCGAGCTCTGGCAAACGTTGCGGAGTGAAGCTTTTCGACAGTTGCAGCCACAGTGGCGATACGCGTTCGCCGAGCGGGCTGAGCAACCGGATGAAGGTTTCGGCGGCAGTCAGTTGATCGCGCAGGTCACCGCCGTGGCTGATGTCGCCAGGGAATTTGGCGGTGAAACGAAAGTGCTCGGGCATGACCTCGGCCCAACGCGCCACGGTGGCCGGCGAAGGGCTGGCGTAGAAAGTCGTGTTGCCTTCCACGGCGTTGAACACTTGCGAATACAGACCTAGGAAATCGGAGGTCTTGGCGTCTACCGGATACAGATACTCGCGCCAGGCGTTTTCACTCCAGGACGGGCAACCGAGGTAGTAAGGCAGATCCATCAGATGTACAGGTCGAGGCCCAGCACGTCTGCGTCCCAATCGACAAAACCGGCGGTGCTCAGGTAGCTGGCCAGGGCCATGGCCACGCTTTTCTTCATCGCACGGTGATAAATCATGTCTTGTTGGCGGGCGGGCAGATTGCTCAGGCGTTGCGCGGAGGCCTTGGCGGCGCGGGCAGCCAGTTGCGCTTCGGTGGGTAATTCCAGCTCGCCTTCAATATCCTCGACGGATTCATCCAGCGCCGGATTGCCTTTGCGAGGCTTGCGCTTGATGGGGTAGGAATGAGTGGAAACGCCGTCTATACGCATAAAGTCATGCTCGGTATCGATGATGGCAATTTAGCGGCACCTGACCGACTTAGCAAATCGCCGAGTGATAACTAGAACACATAAAAGACAAAAGGTTTAAAGCGCGGGGTTGGAAACGGACGATTGGCAGCGTTCAGCCATAACGCCGCACCTTGTGGGAGCGAGCCTGCTCGCGAAGAGGCCGGCACATTCAACATCAATTTACGCTGACACGACGCCTTCGCGAGCAGGCTCGCTCCCACAGGGTTGGGGTGGATCAGCGGGCTTTCGGCGTGGCGACTTTATCGCGCAGGTAAACCGGCTGGGCGTCGTCGGCCGGAATCGACTCGCCACGTTCCCAGGCGAAACGCGCCAGCGTCAGCAGATCCTCGGCGTGGGGCAACATGCCCGCATCGGAACCGCTCAGGTTGACAGCGATGCGCTCGCCGTAGCCCCAACCGGTGCCGGCACCGAACCAGTCACCTGTAGCATCGTCCGGCAGTGCGGCAACTTCCGGCGGCAACACCGCCTCGGTGCCGACCAGACGCATCTCCCCTGCCGTCTCGCGATAGCAGCCCCAATACACTTCATCCATCCGCGCATCGATAGCCGCCGCGACCTGGCTCACGCCGTGTTCGCGATAAGCGCGTTGCGCGAGTACCGCCAGGTTCGACACCGGCAACACCGGACGATCCAGCGCGAACGCCAAGCCTTGCACCACGCCGATGGCAATGCGCACACCGGTGAACGCGCCCGGGCCACGACCGAAGGCAATCGCGTCCACCGCTTGCAGCGTGGTGCCGGCGTCGGCCAGCAGTTGCTGGATCATCGGCAGCAGTTTCTGCGCGTGCAGGCGCGGGATCACCTCGTAATGGCTCGTGACCTTGCCGTCATGCAGCAAGGCAACGGAGCAAGCTTCAGTCGCGGTGTCCAGGGCCAGCAAGGTGCTCATCGATGTGTCCGTAAATCAGGTGGGGAAAAGTGCGCCAGTATAAACAACTACGGCCCGCAAGCGGGCCGTGGATGATGCAGCGGATCAGGTTTTTCAGCTCAGTGCTTCAAGAACCTTGGCGGTGATCGCTTCAACCGAACCGACACCCGGAATGTGGCTGTACTTCGGCTTGCCGTTGGCGGCCGACAGCTTCTGGTAGAAATCCACCAGCGGCTTGGTCTGCGAATGGTAGACCGACAGGCGATGACGCACGGTTTCTTCGGTGTCGTCCTTGCGCTGCACCAGCTCTTCACCGGTGATGTCGTCCTTACCGGCAATCTTCGGCGGGTTGTAGACGATGTGGTACACGCGGCCGCTGGCCTCGTGAACGCGACGGCCAGCGATACGCTGAACGATTTCTTCGTCTTCAACGGCGATTTCAACCACGGCATCCAGCTCGACACCGGCAGTCACCAGCGCTTCAGCCTGAGGAATGGTGCGCGGGAAACCGTCGAACAGGAAACCGTTGGCGCAGTCAGCCTGAGCGATGCGGTCTTTTACCAGTGCGATGATCAGGTCATCCGACACCAGGCCACCGGCATCCATGATGCTCTTGGCCTTGATGCCCAGTTCGGTGCCGGCCTTGACCGCAGCACGCAGCATGTCGCCGGTGGAGATTTGCGGAATGCCGAATTTCTCGGTGATGAACTTAGCCTGAGTACCTTTACCGGCCCCGGGAGCTCCCAGCAGAATGACGCGCATTAGATGTGCTCCTCAATTTTTTTATAAAAAGCTTTTGCAAAACAACGGATTCGCCTCATGGGGCGAAATCCTGGAAATAGGGTCGTGACCGCCCAAACGGCCAGAGGCTGACCAAGATACACAGCAGGCTGCGCCCACACAAGACGCCAAAAGTCGGAGAAACCGGCGCCTGCCGCGACCTTGCGACGCGGTTCCCCAAGTCGCAACCCCATCATTAACTGTCGCTTGCCCGCATTTTTCCCACGCTCGATAAACGGCACCCGACGTTTGCCCCGGGTGCCCTGCCCCACGCAGAAAACCTTAGCCGGTATTTCGCAAACCGGCGGCAATCCCCGCCACAGACACCAGCAACGCCTGTTCTACCGGGCTGTCCTGCTCGACGTTCGGCTGTCGCGAACGCGCCAGCAGTTCGGCCTGCAATAGATGCAGCGGGTCGAGATAGGTGTTGCGCAGGCGGATGAATTCCAGGGTGTCCGGGCTATGTGCCAGCAGTTGCGACTGACCGGTCAGGCCGAGCACCACGGAACATGCCTGCGACAATAGGTCGCGTAAGTGCACACCCAAAGGTAACAAGTCCGACTCAACCAGTCGCTCGTCGTAGGACAGCGCAATGTCGGCGTCGGCCTTGGCCAGGACCATTTCCAGCATGTCGATGCGGGTGCGGAAAAACGGCCACTGTTCGCGCATCTGCCCCAGCAGCTCACCTTCGCCGCGCTCCAGCGCCTTGCTCAGTGCGGTTTCCCAACCAAGCCACGCTGGCAGCATCAAACGCGTCTGGGTCCAGCCGAAGATCCACGGAATCGCCCGCAGGCTTTCGATACCACCGGCGCGACGCTTGGCCGGACGGCTGCCCAACGGCAAACGCCCCAGCTCCTGCTCGGGTGTCGACTGACGGAAATACTCGACGAACTGCGGATTTTCCCGCACCACGGCGCGGTAAGCGGCGACACCGTCAGCAGCCAGTTCATCCATCAGATGCCGCCACTCCGGCGTCGGTGGCGGCGGTGGCAGCAGGGTCGCTTCGAGCACGGCAGCCAGATACAGATTGAGGTTTTGCTCGGCGATGTCCGGCAGGCCGAATTTGAATCGAATCATTTCCCCCTGCTCGGTGGTGCGGAAACGCCCCGCCACCGAACCCGGCGGTTGCGACAGGATCGCCGCATGGGCCGGGCCACCGCCACGGCCCACGGTGCCACCGCGACCATGAAACAGCAGCAGTTCGACTTGCTGCTCGTGGCAGATTTCCACCAGCCGCTCCTGAGCCCGATATTGCGCCCAGGCCGCGGCGGTGGTGCCGGCGTCCTTGGCCGAGTCGGAATAACCGATCATCACTTCCTGCGGGCCTTGCAGACGTGCGCGATAACCCGGCAGCAGCAACAGGCGCTCAATCACCGGGCCGGCGTTGTCAAGGTCGGCCAGGGTTTCGAACAACGGCACTACGCGCATCGGCCGCAGCACACCAGAGTCCTTCAGCAGCAGTTGCACCGCGAGCACATCCGAGGCGGCGCCGGCCATGGAGATCACATAAGAACCCAGCGAAGCGCCCGGCGCGGCAGCGATTTCCTTGCAGGTGGCGAGCACTTCGGCAGTATCCGCCGAGGGTTTGAAATGCGCCGGCAGCAGCGGCCGACGATTTTGCAGTTCGCGGGTCAGGAAGCTGATGCGCTGTTCTTCGTCCCAGTCTTCATAGCGACCGAGGCCGAGGTAATCGGTGATTTCGGTCATGGCGGCGGTGTGTCGCGACGAGTCCTGACGCACATCGAGGCGCACCAGGAACAGGCCGAAGGTTACGGCCCGACGCAGGCAATCGAGCAATGGCCCGTCGGCGATCACGCCCATGCCGCACTCGTGCAGCGAGTGGTAGCACAGCTCCAGCGGATCGAGCAGATCGCGATTGTTGTGCAGCACATCGGCCGGTGCCGGGGTGGTTGCGGTCAAGGAGGCATGAGCCCAGTTGCGCGTGGCGCGCAGGCGTTCACGCAATTGTTTGAGCACCGCGCGATAGGGTTCGGCGCTGTCGCCGGCCTTGGCCTTGAGCGCGTCGCTGGCTTGCTGCATCGACAGTTCGGCGGCCAGGTGATCGACATCTCGCAGGTACAAATCGGCCGCCATCCAGCGCGCCAGCAGCAGTACTTCGCGGGTCACCGCAGCGGTGACATTCGGGTTGCCATCGCGGTCGCCGCCCATCCACGAAGCAAAGCGGATCGGCGCGGCTTCCAGCGGCAAACGCAGGCCGGTGGCGGCAAACAGTGCCTGATCGGCCTTGCGCATATGGTTGGGAATCGCCTGCCACAACGAATGCTCGATCACCGCAAAACCCCACTTGGCTTCGTCCACCGGGGTCGGTCGGGTGCGGCGGATTTCTTCGGTGTGCCAGGCTTCGGCGATCAGGCGTTGCAGGGTGTTGTGGATCTGCTCGCGCTCGGCCGTGGTCAAGTCGCGGTGGTCCTGAGCGGCCAGTTGCGCAGCGATCGCGTCGTACTTCTGGATCAGCGTGCGCCGGGCCACTTCGGTCGGGTGCGCGGTCAGCACCAGTTCGATTTCCAGTCGTGATAACTGTCGGGCGAGGGAGTCGGCGCTGTGCCCTTCCTCGCGCAAACGGGCGAGCAATTCCGGCAGCACACGGGACTCGAAAGGTGCGGCTTGCGACTCTTCGCGGCGATGAATGAGCTGGTACTGCTCGGCGATGTTCGCCAGGTTGAGAAACTGGTTGAACGCCCGTGCCACCGGGAGCAATTCGTCTTCGCTCAACTGATTGAGGCTGGCGCTGAGTTCGGCGTCCATCGAGCCGCGCCGGTCAGCCTTGGCGCCCTTGCGGATCTGCTCGATCTTGTCGAGAAACGCCTCGCCGTACTGGTCACGGATGGTGTTGCCCAACAGCTCACCGAGCAGGTGAACGTCTTCGCGCAAGCGTGCATCAATATCGGTCATCAGCATCTCTCCAGCAGTAATCGGTGACGGATCGCAAGTGAGTGGATGAACAGAGAGTGCCGCTCTGCAACGCTTCTTACAAGCAGACGACGAAGGGACTTTAAACCTTGAGGCTTGAAGCTAGTCTCAACAGTAAGCCCCACAACGGCTTGCCGCCGCCTGACGGCGGACACTCACCCAGACCTGCCACGAGCAGGTACGACATGAGGTCATCATGAAAATCCGTGAACTCGCCCAGCATTGGGAAGAAACCGCCAAGGGTCGCCTGACCGAGACCGGCTACACGATTCATCTGGATGTGGAGGCCGCCGCACGCCTGGCGGCGATTGCCGAGATGTACCCCAAACGGCATGCCGAAGAACTGCTCGGCGAACTGATCGGCGCGGCGCTTGAAGAGTTCGAGGCGAGCCTGCCGTATGTGAAGGGGTCAACCGTGGTTGCCACCGATGAGGAAGGCGATCCGCTGTATGAAGACGTTGGCCCGACGCCGCGTTTTCTTGCGCTTTCGAGAAGGCATTTGCAAGACCTCTCCGCTGCTGCCGGCAAACAAAAGCACTGACACCAAAGAGATCAATACTGTGGGAGCGAGCCTGCTCGCGAAAGCGGGGCATCAGTCGACATCGATAGTGACTGGGCCACCGAATTCGCGAGCAGGCTCGCTCCCACATTAGCTGCACTCCTGCCTGTAAACAGGTGTTTTTTGGGTATTGAAAACACCCGCGCGTACCTCTCAAAAGCTCCAAAGTTCCCGGTTTAGAGCCCTGTCCATTCGGTCAGAATATTTTTTGGCGATGAGCCATCTTTTCTGAACTTTTAAAAAAAGCCTCCGGTCGGAACAGGTAACCACGCCTGGAACGAGCGTTTCAAAACGCACTTGCACATGACGGTTGCGGCTCCGCTACCAGGATGGATTTCGAAGCTTCCAAGGAGTTAACCAATGGAGTTGAAGACCATGAAGACCCAAACCTCGTTCTCCCACCTGCGCGGTCTGAAACTGGCCGCCCTGGCTATCGGCACCAGCTTCGTGCTGGCCGGTTGTGCCGGCAATCCACCGACCGAGCAATACGCGGTGACTCAATCGGCCGTCAACAGCGCGGTCAGCGCCGGCGGTACCGAGTTCGCCGCTGTGGAAATGAAGCAGGCGCAGGACAAGCTCAAACAAGCCGAAATCGCCATGCACGACAAGAAGTATGACGAGGCTCGCACGCTGGCCGAGCAAGCCGAGTGGGATGCCCGCGTTGCCGAACGCAAGGCTCAGGCGATGAAAGCCGAACAGGCTGTGAAGGATTCCCAGAAAGGTGTTCAGGAACTGCGTCAGGAAAGTCAGCGCACCGTGCAGTAAGCGCGCATCCCGACCGCAAGGCTGAATCTCTTATCGATAGAAAGGACGAACGATTATGCGTAAACAACTGATGATCCCCGCTCTCCTGGCCGCAAGCGTTGCCCTGGCTGCCTGCTCGACGCCGCCGAACCCGAACCTGGAACAGGCGCGCACCAACTACGCCGGCCTGCAGGCCAACCCGCAGGCGAGCAAAGTGGCGGCACTGGAAACCAAGGACGCCAGCGATTACCTGGACAAGGCTGACAAGGCCTATCTGGACAAGGAAAACGCGGCCAAGGTCGACCAACTGGCCTACCTGACCAACCAGCGTGTGGAAGTGGCCAAGCAGACCATCGCCCTGCGCACCGCTGAAAACAACCTGAAGAACGCCGCTGCCCAACGTGCCCAGGCCCGTCTGGATGCCCGCGATCAACAGATCAAACAGCTGCAGGACAGCCTCAACGCCAAGCAGACTGATCGCGGTACGCTGGTGACCTTCGGTGACGTGCTGTTCGCCACCAACAAGGCCGACCTGAAATCCAGCGGTCTGGTGAACATCAACAAACTGGCGCAGTTCCTCCAGGAAAACCCGGACCGCAAGGTGATCGTCGAGGGCTACACCGACAGCACCGGCGCCGCTTCGTACAACCAGTCGCTGTCCGAGCGTCGTGCGACCTCGGTGCAGGTTGCGCTGATCAAGATGGGCGTCGATCCGTCGCGCATCGTGGTGCAGGGCTACGGCAAGGAATACCCGGTCGCGGATAACGGCAGCGTCTCGGGCCGTGCGATGAACCGTCGGGTGGAAGTGACCATTTCCAACGACAACCAGCCGGTGATGCCGCGTTCGGCCGTCAGCTCGAACTAAGCTTCACGCGTTAACGAAAAAGCCCCGCCTGATTTGATCAGGCGGGGCTTTTGTTTGTCGCGGGTTTACTCTTCCAGCTTCTGCGGGGTTTCCTGACCCATGCAGCGCACAGCCTTTTTCTGCGCGTTGATCAGCACCCCGGTCAGGCCTTTCTGTTCGGTGTCGAACAGCACCAGCACGCCATCGATGCACTGCGCCACTTGCGGCGCCGGGTCCAGGGAGACCTTGTAGTCTTCGCCGGGAATGGTCTTGAGCATGGTGAATTCGTTGAGCAGCAGCGCATCCTCGGGTTTGGCGAAGTGCAGGTAGCCGTAGTACCACAGGGCACCGACGGTGCCGAGGATGCTGCAGATACCGGTGATGATCAGCGGGATGGCGTTGCGTTCTTCACTCATTGCGGACTCTCGTTTTCGGAATTCGGAGGTTGCGGGTAATTCGGGACTTCGCCGAGGCGGCGCAGGCCGTTGAAATGCTCAGGATCGTCGAGGTAACGCAGCATGACCTGGCGCCATACCGGATCGCCGAAGGTCTGCACATGGCCACCGCGAGTCAGTTGCAGCACGCGCGGTGGCGGCGCAGCTTGATACAGGCGGATGCCGTTGGAAAGAGGCACCAGCGGATCGTCGATGCTGTGGAAGATCAGTTTCGGCACGCCTTTGAGCTGCGGCATCGAGTTGATCGCGCTGTCGCTGTCCGGCACCAGCCACGACAGCGGCACCTGGAATGGCCAGGTCATCCACGAGGTGCTGAGGGCGTATTGGCCGACGCTGCGGTAACTGGCCGGAACCCCGTCGAGCACAAAGGCCTTGAGCTGTTTTTGTCTTTCCGGATGTTGCACCAGCCAATGCACTGCCATCGAGCCACCGAGACTCTGACCGAGCAGGATCAACGGCTTGCCTTTGACCTCCGGCGCCTTGTCCAGCCAGGCAAATGCGGCGTCGATGTCCTGATAGATCGCCGGCAGGCTCGGCTTGCCTTCGGACAGACCGTAACCGCGATAGTCCACCAACAGCACCTGATAGCCGTTTTTCGGCAACCACCAACTGCCGCCCAGATGCATCGGCAGGTTGCCGCCGTTGCCGTGCAGGTGCAGGACCGTGCCCTTGACCTCGACACCGGGTTTGGCCGGCAGCCACCAAGCGTTCAGCTTGAGGCCGTCGGCGGTGGTCAGGGTGACGGTGCGGTATTCAAGTTTGGCCTTTTCCGGGGTGAATATCTGGCCCGGCTCGGGGTAGAACAGCAAAGAGCTGCAACCGCCGAGGGTCAGGAGCAGGCAGAGGATGCCGAGGATTCTCATCCGGTGAAACCTCGCAAGGTTCGGATTCCCGCGCTCAGCGCGGGAATGATCAATGGGCCTACAGGATGTTGGAGTAATCGGCCTCGATCCGGTCCAGGCTCAAGTGATTGAGGAAGTTGGAGAAGCACATCCACGCCGACAACGCGTTCATGTCACGGAACTGGTCCGGCAGGTATTTGGGCGGCACCACCAGGCCTTCATCCACCAGTTGCCGCAGGGTTCGCATGTCCTCCAGCGTGGTCTTGCCACAGAACAACAGTGGAACCTGCTCGAGCTTGCCCTTGCGCACGGCCAACTGAATGTAGTTGTAAACCATGATGAAGCCCTTGAGGTAGGACAAGTCTTTGGTGAATGGCAGACCGGTCGGCGTCGATCCACGGAAAACCCGACTGGCGTTGCCGTAGCTTTCCGCCATTTCGAAGCCCTGCTCGCGGAAGAACTCGAAAATCTGCAGGAAGTCCGCGCCCTCCTCCACCATGTGAATGGCGCGGGTGCGGTTGGTCAGCTTGCGCAGGCGGCTCGGGTAGGAAGCGAAGGTGATGATTTCCATCAGGATCGCCAGGCCTTCCTGAGTCACGGTCGACGAGGGCGGGCCCTTGGACAGGAAGGTGCAGATCGGCTGGTTCAAGCCGTTGAGCGTGGTGCCGACGTGCACCAGGCCTTCGTGGACTTCCAGCGCGCGCACGTCGCGGTCGTTGAACATCGCGTCGGTGCGGATCTTGATGTAGTCGGCGCCCGCCGCCGCGTCGGCGACGATGCCGTCGGACTCGAACACGCGGATGGTTTCCTCGGCCTCGCCAAACACTTTGTTCAGGCGGGTTTGCAGCAGGTGCACGGCATCCTTGGCGGTGAGGATCTTCGGTTCGTCCTTCAGGTCGCCACGGCCGTCGATGTTGTTCAGGTAGTCCGACATCATCAGGCCGAGGTCGGCCAGGGTCGGGTCACCGGCGTGGAATGCATCGGACGCGGCGCCGTACAGTTCCTGGGAAATCAGGCCGAAATCCTCGGTGCCGCGCGCTTCGAGCATGCGCACCACCATCCGGTATTCCTTGCACATGCGCCGCATGATCTGGCCGACCGGGTTGAACTGGCCGAGCTGGCGGGTGATGTCCCGTTCGATGTTCTGGAATTCCAGCTTGACCTTGCTCGAATCGAAGGACAGCGGCCGGTTGAGGTAGTAGTCGCGATCCACCGCCGGCAATTCCTTGCCCTTGGCCTTGAGGAACCCCTTGCGGATGTTCTCGTCCCACTTGACCGCATCGAGCACGCGAATCGGCGTCTGCGCCAGCACAATGCGATCGGACAGCGTGCGTATCGTCTGCTGGTAATCGTCCACCCGAAACTCCTGTAGAAAACATGACGTACTGGATTATTTGGCCTTGGCCTGATGCTGGTAGCGCGCCGCTTCGACGAAAACGTCCGAGTTGGCCGGGTCGTCGAGGTAAGCAAAGACCTTATCCAGCGGACTGTCGACCTGCACGCCCTGACCGTCATCGGTCGGAAAGCCCTGGCCGTCGAGGCTTTTCTGCGCAATGGCCTGGTTGATCTGATCGAGATCGAGGTTGTAGATCACCAGTTCATGTTTGTCGGTGATCTCGAAACCGGCGATGGTGAAGTGCCCGCCATATTGCGCCGGCACCTTCGCCGACAAGTACCAGCGGCTGCCATGACGCGACACTGTGAACGGGTAGGCTTCCCGCTCATGGGGACGGGCCTTGAACCAGCTGACCGCCTGATAGCGGTCATTGCCCAGGCGCGTGAGTTCCAGGTTCATCGGCTCGCCCCAGGCATTGGTGCTCGCCCATTCGCCAAGCAGGCCCTTGGGCGCCGGCTCACGGGCAGGCAGCGGATCCTTGAAGGTCACCAGACAACCGCTGAGCAGCAGGAACGACAGCGCGATCAACGCGCCACGCCAGGCTTTCATTCAACACTCCCTATGAATACACGGCCCTGAAAATCGCCATGATCCCTTGTGGGAGCGAGCCTGCTCGCGAAAGCGGGGTGTCAGGCAACAAAGATGTTGAATGTCAGACCGCATTCGCGAGCAGGCTCGCTCCCACAGGGTTTGGTGTTACACCGACGCCAGTACGAGATGCATATAGCGCGTCAGAATGCCAAGCATGTCCTCTTCGGCCAAAGGCTCGGCGTCGTTGAGCAGGCCCTGATATTCCATCCGTCCGATAATCGCCGTCAACACCTTGGCATCCTGCTGCGGCTCGCGGGAGCCCAGCACCTGGAACAACTGGCAGGTGCCCTGCAACAGAATCTGCTGATGGGAACGTACCAGTTCCGCCAGACGCGGGTTGAGCAGCGCTTCCTGGCGGAACGCCTGTTCGGCCATCAAATGCTCGCGGCGGTTGACCAGTTGCCGGTGCACGTAGTCGGCCATCAGCCGGGCGATATCGTCAGCCAGTTGCGAGCGCGACTCCGGGCTGCCGTCGCCGCTGACCACCATTTCCCGCAGCAGACCTTCGTTGTTGATCCACAACTTGGCCATGTAGGCCGCGCTGCGTTCGACGTACTGGGCGAAGGTATCGGTGAGCAGGTCATCGATGTCCTTGAAGTAATAGGTGGTGGCCGACAGCGGCACACCGGCCTCGGCCGCCACCGCCCGGTGACGCACGGCGCGCACGCCGTCGCGCACGACAATGCGCATCGCCGCATCGAGAATGTCCTGCCGACGCTGCTCGCTGCCCTGTCGGCTGGCCTTGCGGCCCTGGTACTGAACACTTTCAGCGACCGCAGTGGCGATACCCGCTGCACCCTCTTGAGCCATTGCACCGATCACGACAGGACTTCCTCTGTTGTTTTTTTCAAAAGTAACCATTTGATACGTTTGTACCAGACAGGCAATAAAAAGCCGCCCATTTCAGGCGGCTTTTTTATTGAAACACTTACGCTTGCGGCCGCATGTGCGGGAACAGGATCACGTCGCGGATCGACGGCGAGTTGGTCAGCAACATCACCAGACGGTCGATACCGATACCTTCACCGGCCGTTGGCGGCATGCCGTACTCCAGCGCGCGAACGAAGTCGGCGTCGTAGTGCATGGCTTCGTCATCGCCGGCGTCCTTGTCGGCCACCTGCGCCATGAAGCGCTCGGCCTGGTCTTCCGCGTCGTTCAGCTCGGAGTAGGCGTTGGCGATTTCACGGCCGCCGATGAACAGCTCGAAGCGGTCGGTGACGTTCGGGTTGTCGTCGTTGCGACGGGCCAGCGGCGACACCTCGAACGGGTACTGGGTAATGAAGTGCGGCTGTTCCAGCTTGTGCTCGACCAGTTCTTCGAAAATCATCACCTGCAGCTTGCCCAGACCTTCGAAGCCCAGCACCTTGGCGCCGGCCTTCTTGGCGATGTCGCGCGCCTTGTCGATGTCGTTCAGGTCATCGGCGGTCAGCTCAGGGTTGTACTTGAGGATCGAGTCGAACACCGACAGGCGCACGAACGGCTCGCCGAAGTGGAACACCTTGTCGCCGTACGGCACGTCGGTGCTGCCCAGAACCAGCTGCGCCAGTTCACGGAACAGTTCTTCGGTCAGGTCCATGTTGTCTTCGTAGTCGGCGTAAGCCTGGTAGAACTCCAACATGGTGAATTCAGGGTTGTGACGAGTCGAAACGCCTTCGTTACGGAAGTTGCGGTTGATCTCGAACACTTTTTCGAAGCCGCCAACCACCAGACGCTTGAGGTACAGCTCTGGCGCGATACGCAGGAACATTTCCATGTCCAGCGCGTTGTGGTGGGTTTCGAACGGCTTGGCCGCAGCGCCGCCAGGAATGGTCTGCAACATCGGCGTTTCGACTTCGAGGAAGTCGCGCTTCATCAGGAAGCTGCGAATGTGCGCGATCACTTGCGAACGGACGCGGAAGGTCTGGCGCACGTCTTCGTTGACGATCAGGTCAACGTAACGCTGACGGTAGCGCTGTTCGGTGTCGGTCAGGCCGTGGTGCTTGTCCGGCAGCGGGCGCAGGGATTTGGTCAGCAGGCGCACGCTGGTCATCTCGACGTACAGGTCGCCCTTGCCGGAACGGGCCAGGGTACCTTCGGCGGCGATGATGTCGCCCATGTCCCAGGTTTTCACCGCGGCCAGGGTTTCTTCGGACAGGGTCTTGCGGTTGACGTAGACCTGGATGCGACCGGTCATGTCCTGGATCACCATGAACGAGCCACGGTTGAGCATGATGCGACCTGCAACCTTGACCGGGATCGCAGCCTCTGCCAGCTCTTCCTTGGTCTTGTCCGCGTACTGTTTCTGCAGTGCTTCGCAGTAGTTGTCGCGGCGGAAGTCGTTCGGGAAGGCATTGCCCTTGGCGCGCTCGGCAGCAAGCTTTTCCTTGCGCAGGGCGATCAGGGAGTTTTCTTCCTGTTGCAGGGCTTGCGAATCGAGTTGTTGGTCGCTCATGTCTTTAAATTTTCCATCACAGGTTCGTTGCCCCCGCCGGTGACGGGGGACTTGAGGTCGGGTGAAGCTTACAGCCCCGATTTCAGGCTGGCTTCCAGGTATTCGTCGATGTCGCCGTCGAGCACCTTGTCGCAGTCACTGCGTTCGATGTTGGTACGCAGATCCTTGATCCGCGAGGCATCGAGCACGTACGAACGGATCTGGTGACCCCAGCCGATGTCCGACTTGGTGTCTTCCAGCGCCTGGGACGCCGCGTTGCGCTTCTGCATTTCCTGCTCGTACAACTTGGCCCGCAGCATTTTCATGGCGGTGTCCTTGTTGGCGTGCTGGGAACGTTCGTTCTGGCAGCTCACCACGGTGTTGGTCGGTACGTGGGTGATACGTACGGCCGAGTCGGTGGTGTTTACGTGCTGACCACCGGCACCGGAGGAACGATAGGTGTCGATCCGCAGGTCTGCCGGGTTGATTTCGATTTCCACCTTGTCGTCGATCTCTGGCGAGACGAACACCGCGGAGAACGAAGTGTGGCGACGGTTGCCGGAGTCGAACGGGCTCTTGCGCACCAGACGGTGCACGCCGATCTCGGTACGCAGCCAGCCGAAGGCGTATTCGCCCTTGATGTGCACGGTCGCACCCTTGATCCCGGCGACTTCACCGGCCGACAGCTCCATGATGGTCGCGTCGAAACCGCGTTTGTCGGCCCAGCGCAGGTACATGCGCAACAGGATGTTGGCCCAGTCCTGGGCTTCGGTGCCGCCGGAACCGGCCTGGATGTCCAGGTAGGCGTTGTTCGGGTCCATCTCGCCGCTGAACATGCGACGGAATTCCAGCTTGGCCAGGGACTCTTCGAGACCTTGAAGGACTTCGACGACGTCGTTCACGGCGCCTTCGTCGTTCTCTTCGACGGCCATGTCGAGCAGCTCGCGGGAATCGGCCAGGCCGGTGGCCAGCTCGTCCAGGGTGTCGACGATCTGCGCCAGCGCCGAGCGCTCGCGGCCCAGTTCCTGGGCGTATTCAGGTTTGTTCCAGACTGCAGGATCTTCAAGCTCGCGATTGACTTCGATCAGACGCTCATGCTTTTGATCGTAGTCAAAGATACCCCCGAATAGATTCGGAGCGCTCGGACAGGTCCTTGATGGTGTTCAGGATCGGATTGATTTCCATGACGGGCAGCACTCGTTGGCGAACTTTTGAAAGCCGGCGAGTATAACGTAATCAAGCTGTCACGGCAGCCCGTCTGGCGGCTCTTGAGGCGAATGAACCCGATGGTTCACTCGATCCCCACCTGGTTGCGCCCGTTGTTCTTCGCCAGATACAGGCCACGGTCCGCCGCCGAGATCAGCAACCGGCAGTCGCTGCCCGCCTCCGGCACCATGGTCGCCAGGCCGATGCTGATGGTCAGGCTCGCCCCTTCGGCCGGAGCATTGTGCGGAATCTTCAGCGCCGCCACGGTCTGGCGCAGCTTCTCCGCCACCAGCCGCGCCCCGCCCGGCGAGGTGTTGGGCAGCACCAGCGCAAATTCTTCGCCGCCATAACGCGCCGGCAAGTCGGACGGCCGGGCACTGGCCTCGCGGATTGCCGTGGCGACCTTGCGCAAGGCTTCATCGCCTTCGACGTGGCCGAAGGTGTCGTTGTAGGACTTGAAGTAATCGACGTCGATCATCAGCAACGACAACTGGCTCTGGTCGCGCAGCGAGCGGCGCCATTCCAGCTCCAGGTACTCGTCGAAGTGCCGGCGATTGGACAGCCCGGTCAGGCCATCGGAGTTCATCAGGCGCTGCAGCACCAGGTTGGTGTCGAGCAATTGCTGCTGGCTGACCCGCAACGCGCGATAGGCCGCGTCCCGTTGCAGCAGAGTCATGTAGGAGCGCGAGTGATAACGGATGCGCGCCACCAGCTCGATGTTGTCCGGCAGTTTCACCAGGTAATCGTTGGCCCCGGCGGAGAACGCCGCGCTCTTGATCAGCGGGTCTTCCTTGGTCGACAGGACGATGATCGGAATGTCCTTGGTCGCCGGGTGATTGCGGTATTCGCGCACCAGGCTCAGGCCGTCGAGGCCGGGCATCACCAGATCCTGCAGGATCACCGTCGGCTTGATCCGCACGGCGTGGGCCACGGCCTGATGCGGGTCGGAGCAGAAGTGAAAGTCGATGTTCTCTTCATTCGACAGCCCGCGGCGCACGGCTTCGCCGATCATCGCCTGATCGTCCACCAACAACACCATGGCGGCGTTCTCGTCGGTTTTGATGTCATCGATCTGTAAGTCATTCATGGGCGGTCACCTGAGTGCTGCGGGGGCCTGGATTGCGGAGTAATGCGTTCATTTGGGGAAAATCTCCAGCAATCGTGGCGCTATCTTTTCCAGTGGACGGATTTCTACGGCTGCATCGATGGCCGCGGCGGCCTTGGGCATGCCGTACACCGCACTGCTTTGCTGATCCTGCGCGATGGTCAGGTAACCCTGTTGGCGCATGAGCTTAAGCCCTTGAGCCCCGTCGCGTCCCATCCCGGTCAATAAAACCCCTACTGCGTCACCGTTCCAGTAATTGGCGACGCTCTCGAAAAACACGTCGATCGAGGGGCGGTAGATCTCGTTGACCGGCTCGGCGGTGTAGGCCAGCGTGCCGTTCTTGAGTAACCGGATGTGATGATTGGTGCCGGCCAGCAACACCGCGCCGGCCTGCGGCGGCTCGCCTTCCCGGGCCAGACGCACATCGAGGCCGCTGGCGCTGGCCAGCCATTCGGCCATGCCGGCGGCGAACACCTGATCGACATGCTGCACCAGCACGATGGCCGCAGAAAAGTTGCGTGGCAGGCCTTTGAGCAAAACCTCCAGCGCCGCCGGACCACCCGCTGACGAGCCGATTGCCACCAGCCGCTGGCACGACGCCGAACTGCGCGGCGTTGTCTGGGCCGGGCGGGCGTGAGCGGTTTTCTCGCCTATCAGCCAGCCGATATTCAGAATCTTGCGCAACAGTGGCGCGGCCGCCTGCTGCGCATTGCCGGCGCCAAGGGCCGGGGTGTCGACAACGTCCAGCGCGCCGTGGCCCATGGCTTCGAACACCCGGTGCACGTTCTGCTGGCGGTCCACTGTGACGATGACAATCGCGCAGGGGCTCTCGGCCATGATGCGGCGGGTGGCCTCGACGCCATCCATCACCGGCATGATCAGGTCCATCAGGATCAGGTCCGGGGTGTTTTCCGCGCACAGGCGCACCGCTTCGGCGCCGTTGTTGGCGACCCATACCACCTGATGCGCCGGCTCGAAGGCCAGCGCCCGGCGCAGGGCCTCCACCGCCAGGGGCATGTCGTTGACGATTGCGATCTTCATGCCCGCGCTCCTCCGATGAGCTCAACCACTGCGTCGAGCAGGGCATCGTCATGAAAACTGGCCTTGGCCAGATAATAGTCCGCCCCGGCATCCAGTCCACGGCGCCGGTCTTCTTCGCGATCCTTGTAGGACACCACCATCACCGGCAGCGATTGCAGGCGATTGTCGCGACGCAGCAGCGTCACCAGTTCGATGCCGTCCATGCGCGGCATGTCGATGTCGGTGATCAACAGATCGAAATCCTCGGAGCGCAGGGCGTTCCAGCCGTCCATGCCGTCTACCGCGACGGCGACGTCGTAGCCACGATTGAGCAGCAACTTGCGTTGCAGCTCGCGCACGGTGAGCGAGTCGTCGACCACCAGGATCCGTTTGCGCGCGGCTTCTGCGGCCTGATTGCCATGGCGGGCGATGCGTTCCAGACGCCCGGTGTTCAGCAACTTGTCCACCGAGCGCAGCATGTCTTCGACGTCGACGATCAGCACCACCGAGCCATCGTCAAGCAAGGCCCCGGCGGAAATGTCCTGCACCTTGCCCAGCCGCTCGTCCAGCGGCAGCACCACCAGCGTGCGCTCGCCGATGAAGCGTTCAACCGCCACGCCGTAGATCGCATCGCGCTCGCGGATCACCACGACCTTGAGCGTGTCGCCGCTGTTCTGGCTCGCCGGGCGCTGCAGCAATTGGCTGGCCGCAACAAGACCGACATGCCGGCCCTCGTGCCAGAAGTGCTGGCGGCCCTCGACCTGCACGATGTCGTCCGGCGCCAGATCGCACATGCGCTCGATGTGCGCCAGCGGGAAGGCGTAGGCCTCGTCGCCGACTTCCACCACCAGACTGCGAACCACCGACAGGGTCAGCGGCACTTCGAGATGGAAGCGACTGCCCTCACCCGCCGTCTGCTCCAGCACCACCGCGCCGCGCAACTGGCGGACCATGTGCTGAACGGCATCAAGGCCGACGCCCCGACCGGATACTTCGGTGACTTTGTCCCGCAGACTGAAACCCGGCAGGAACAGGAAGGTCAGCAGCTCTTCTTCGCTCAGCTGAGCGGCAGTTTCCGCCGGCGACAACTGACGTTCGACGATGCTGCGGCGGACCTTTTCCAGATCCACTCCGTTGCCGTCATCGCTCAGCTCCAGCACCAGCAGCCCGGCCTGGTGCGAGGCGCGCAGTCGGATCAACCCTTCCTCGGGCTTGCCTTTAAGAAGGCGCTCTTCCGGTGTTTCGATGCCGTGATCGACCGCGTTACGCAGCAGGTGCGTCAGCGGTGCTTCGAGTTTTTCCAGCACATCGCGGTCAACCTGGGTTTTCTCGCCTTCGACTTCCAGCCGTACCTGTTTGCCGAGGCTGCGGCCCAGATCGCGCACCATCCGCACCTGGCCCGACAGCACGTCGGCGAACGGCCGCATGCGGCAGGACAGGGCGGTGTCATAGAGCACTTGCGCTCGCTGGCTGGCCTGCCAGGCGAACTCGTCGAGCTCGGCATTTTTCTCTGCCAGCAGTTGCTGGGATTCCGCGAGCAGTCGCCGCGCATCTTCCAGCGCCTCTTGAGCTTCGAGGCTCAGGGCATGTTCCTTGAGATGCACGTTGAGACTTTCCAGCGCCCGCAGGCCGTTGTTCTGCATGCGCTTGAGGCGCTGCATGGTGGCCAGGTGCGGTTTGAGGCGCTGGGTTTCCACCAGGGATTTGCTGGACAGATCGAGCAGGCTGTTCAGGCGTTCGGCGGTGACCCGCAACACCCGCTCGCCACCTTCGGTGGTGCGTTTGCTCTTGCGCGGCGCAGGCTCTGGCTCGGCCACCTCGACGGGGATCTCAACGGGTGTCGGCTCAACCACTGGCGGTGGCTGAAGCTGCAACTCGGCCATCGGTGGCGCGCTCGGAGCGGCGGCCACCACGGCCGGCGCCGCCGGATCGAGCAAACCACCCATCAATGCCACGTAAGCCTCGATGTCCGCGGGTTGCGGGCCATTGGCCGGGGTGGCGATGCGCATCAGCAAATCGGCGCCCTGCAACAGCGCATCAATATGCTCCGGGCGCAGGAACAGCCGCCCTTCCTGCGCGCTGACAAGACAATCTTCCATCACGTGGGCAACGCTGACGCCGCTGTCGATGCCGACAATCCGCGCCGCGCCTTTCAGCGAGTGCGCCGCACGCATGCACGACTCAAGCTGATCCGCCTGGGTCGGATTGCGTTCCAGCGCCAGCAGCCCGGCACTCAGGACCTGGGTCTGGGCTTCGGCTTCAAGGCTGAACAGCTCCAGCAGGGAGGCGTCGCGCATTTGCTCGGGGGTCATGTGAGGCTCCGGGAGACGGCGGACAACAGCTGTTCTTCATCCAGCCAACGCAGGCTGCGACCTTTGAAAGGCAACACGCCTCGGGTGTATTTGGCACTGGCCTGCGCCCCGGAACGCGACGCGGCATCGAGAATTCGTTCGTCGATGGCGTGAATCCCGTCGACTTCGTCCACCGGCACCACCACCGGCCCGCCCTTGGCCGCGATGATCAGCATGCGCGGCATGATCCGCGCGCCGGTCGCCGGAGCGGCATTACCATCGAGATCGAGCAGTTCGACCAGCGACAGGCACGCCACCAGTGCCCCGCGCACGTTCGCCACGCCGAGCAAGGCCCGGGAGCGCTGGTGCGGCAGGGAGTGAATCGCCTGCAGCGGTGCGACCTCCACCAGGCTGCGGGTGGCCAGGCCGAGCCATTCCTCGCCAAGACGGAACATCAGCAGTGAACGGGTTTTCAGCTCGGTTTCAACCTGGCTCGCCACCGGATCCCGCTCGTCCTGCTGCAACGCATAACGGTCGAGCAGGCGCGTGGCGGCGGCGGAATACACCGAGCAATTGCGGCAATGAATGTGTTCTTCCAGCAGCGGGCAAGACTTGTCGCCGTGGATGCCGATGCGGTTCCAGCAATCGTCGATGGCCCGGGCGTCTTCGTGGGTGACGTTCAAGGTGTCGGACGGGATCATCGTTTACGCTCACTGTCGGCGGTGCGGCCGCTGCGGGCGGCGCGCTCCTGCAATCGTCTGGCACCGGCCGTGTCGCCCTGGGCCTGCAGCAACGCGGCCAGGTGCATCAAGGCTTCGGGGTGTTGCGGTTCGAGGTACAAGGCTTTGCGATAGTAGCTCTGGGCTTCGAGAGCGGAGCCGGCGACATCACTGAGCAGCCCGAGCCAGTAAAACACTTGGGCCACCGGTTCATGACTGCGCAAATACTGTTCGCACGCGGCACGGGCCTCGGCGCTTTTGCCTTCGTTGGCCAGGGCGGCGATGTTGGCCAGCAGGGTCGCCGCGTCGGGATTCGGGCTTTTGGCGGTGGCGGGCAACGGCGTCACAGCGGCAAACGGGCGATTGCGCACCGGCGGCGGTGGCGTGCTGCGCACCGGTTGGCGCACGGGCAACGGGGTCGGGAGAGCGACCGGCATCGGCAGTGGTTCGGGCTGCGGATCGCTGTGGCGACTGAAGGCGAACGACTGCGGAATCCCGATCGAACGCATGCCCAGCCGCCCGAGCAGACTGCCCTCGGCGGGGCCGATAAACAGCACGCCGTCGACATGGGTCAGGCGCTTGAGCACGGCAAATACCTGTTGCTGGGTCGGCTGATCGAAATAGATCAACAGGTTGCGGCAGAACACGAAATCGAACGGCGGTTCGTTGACCAGCAACGCGGGATCGAGCACGTTGCCGACCTGCAGACGCACCTGCTCGCGGACGATTTCATTCACCCGATAACCTTCGTTCTCGGCGAAAAAATGCCGCTCGCGAAAGTCCAGTTCCTGGCCGCGAAACGAGTTCTTGCCGTACAACGCCCGCCGCGCCTTGTCCACCGAGAGCGGGCTGACGTCCATGCCATCGACCTTGAACTGATGGGGCTTGAGGCCCGCATCGAGCAACGCCATGGCAATCGAATAGGGTTCTTCACCGGTGGAACACGGCAGGCTGAGAATGCGCAGCGCGCGCATGTTGTTCAGCTCGGCCAGGCGTTTGCGTGCCAGCTTCCCGAGGGTGGCGAAGGATTCCGGGTAACGGAAAAACCAGGTCTCGGGAACGATCACCGCCTCGATCAGCGCCTGCTGTTCGTCCCGCGAGCCTTGCAGCGTTTGCCAATACTCATCGGCCGTGACCATCTGCGCCAGGATGATGCGCTGGCGCACCGCCCGCTCAATGATTGCCGGCCCTACCGAAGCGACGTCGAGCCCGATGCGTTCCTTGAGGAAATCGAAGAAGCGCTGGTCGCTGCTCATGGCAGATCCTCAAGCCGTGCCGGATCCAGCGGCGGCGTCGGGAACAGCAGTGGGCGCACGGTATCGTCGAGCAAATCGTTGACCCGCACCCATTGCACCAAGCCCCGGGCGTCTTCACGCACCGGACCGAGGTACGGCGCCTGACGATTGTCGAGCCCGTAAGGCTGAAATTCACCCGGGTTGCAACGCAGGGTGTCGGTGGCCTGTTCGAGGATCAGCCCGAGCCATTGCGAAGGTTGCGAATCGTCGGCGCGGTAGTGCACCAGCACCAGTCGTGTGCTGGTGCGCGCTTCGGCTGGTTGGCCGAACGTCAGGGCACTGAGGTCGATCACCGGCACCACCGAACCGCGATAGGCGAACACCCCCGCCACCCAGTGCGGCGCCCGGGCAATCGGTTTCAGCGGCAGGCGCGGCAGCACTTCCGCCACCTCCGTAGCGCGCAGAGCGTAGCGTTCGTTGCCGATGCGAAACAGCAGGAACAACGCCTGCTTCGCCACCGGTGCAGCGCTGCGTTTGGCGATGATTTCGCTCATCAGACTTTGAATCGCGAAACGCCGCTGCGCAGGCCCACGGCCACCTGGCTCAGTTCGTCGATGGCGAAACTGGCCTGACGCAACGACTCGACGGTCTGGCTGCTGGCATCACCCAGTTGCACCAGCGCGTGGTTGATCTGCTCGGCACCGGTGGCCTGGGCCTGCATGCCTTCGTTGACCATCAACACCCGCGGCGCCAGCGCCTGCACCTGATGGATGATCTGCGACAACTGCTCGCCGACCTGCTGCACTTCGGCCATGCCGCGCCGCACTTCTTCGGAGAACTTGTCCATGCCCATCACCCCGGCGGACACCGCCGACTGGATTTCGCGGACCATTTGTTCGATGTCGTAAGTCGCAACAGCCGTCTGATCCGCCAGACGTCGGACTTCGGTGGCGACCACGGCAAAACCGCGACCGTACTCGCCGGCCTTCTCCGCTTCGATTGCGGCGTTCAGGGACAGCAGGTTGGTCTGGTCGGCGACCTTGACGATGGTCACGACGACCTGATTGATGTTGCCGGCCTTCTCATTGAGGATCGCCAGTTTGGCGTTGACCAGATCCGCCGCGCCCATCACCGAGTGCATGGTGTCTTCCATGCGCGCCAGGCCTTGCTGCCCGGAACCGGCGAGCACCGAAGCCTGATCGGCGGCGGTGGAGACTTCGGTCATGGTGCGTACGAGGTCGCGGGAGGTCGCCGCGATCTCGCGGGAGGTCGCGCCGATTTCAGTGGTGGTAGCGGCGGTTTCGGTGGCGGTGGCCTGCTGTTGTTTGGAGGTGGCGGCAATCTCGGTCACCGAGGTGGTGACCTGCACCGACGAGCGCTGGGCCTGGGACACCAGCGAGGTGAGCTCGGTCATCATGTCGTTGAAGCCGGTTTCCACGGCGTTGAATTCGTCTTTGCGGCCGAGGTTCAGGCGCGAACTCAGATCGCCGGTGCGCATGGTGTCGAGAATCCGCACGAGCAGGTTCATCGGAGCCATGATCGCGCGCATCAGCAGAAGACCGCACAGGCCGGCGGCCAGCACGGCCACCAGTAGCGAAACGAACATGCTGACCTTGGCAGCGGCCACGGCATCGTCGATGTTGTTCATGGCCTGATCGGCGACTTTCTTGTTCTCGCCAATGATGTCATTGAGCTTCATGCGTCCGCCAACCCAAGCCGGTGTCAGCTTCTCGTTGAACAGTTTGACGGCATCGGCTTCCAGATTGCGCTTGTGCAGATCCAGCACGGCGTCCTGAATCTTCATGTAGTTGTCGTGATCCTTTTCGAACGCGGCGAATTCGATCCGGTCCTCGTCGGTGGTCACGGTGCTGCGGTAATTGGCCATTTGCTCCTGAAGACGTTTTTCGAAGGATTGATAATCCGCCGCGTCTTCACTACTGACGCCCTGTCCTTCCTTGAGCCCCAACAGTTCCTGGGTCTGCAGGTAGCTGTCGACCCACGCGCCACGAATCATCGAGCTGTAGTACACCCCGGGAATCGCGTCGTCACGGACGCTGTTTTCACTGGCTTCGATCTTCAGCAACCGTGAATACGAGACAACCACCATCAACAGCATGATGGCGATAATCACCGCAAAGCTCGCCAAAATGCGTTGGCGCAACGTCCAGTTCTTCACAGTCAGTCCTCGGGGCCAGATCGAAATTGCGGGGGAGTATAGCTGAGGGCGGTGTTTCATTTATAAGACGGTTTGCCGCGCTCGCGCCGCCCGAGCGTAAACGGGACGGGCTCTGGATAAGGACTTTCAAGGAATCGCAGGGCAACGTGCCAGTGGCGCAATGGCAAAAAGGGGCGATGGATTGGCCATTTCTGCAACAGAGAGGTCTGGCACCGACATAGCCATGTGCCATAGTGCGCAACTTCTTGCGCACTTGTTTCGCAAAATCTCCGCCTGATTCCGCTACAGCCCCCGGGTTCCGTCGCCTGTAGCCAAGTGCGCAACTTCTTGCACACCACTGCGCAAGAAGTTGCGCACTTTTGGCCTCAAATTGGCATGAAACATCTTGAAACATGCACTTAACAGCAGTTTCAGCCCCGCGTCACGGAGACTTTGGAAAACCTGGCACGGTCCTTGATATGGCTTTGGCACCCACCGGGCGATTTCGCCTCCCGGGCACCCTAACTTTATCCGCAAGGAGCACCTCCCATGGCAACACCAGCGTACATGTCGGTTACCGGCGAAAAACAAGGCCTGATCACTGCCGGCGCCTT